>DHWS01000173.1:0-39031 GCA_002413305.1 Actinobacteria bacterium UBA5176
ACGAACATCCTGTTCATCTGCGGCGGTGCCTTCGCCGGGCTCGAGCGGATCATCGAGGGGCGGTCGGGGAAGAAGGGCGTCGGGTTCATCTCGGATGTGCGCCGCCTTGAGGAGAAGGACCTCGGCGAGATCTTCAAGAACGTCCTCCCCGAGGACCTCCTGAAGTACGGTTTGATCCCGGAGTTCGTCGGCCGGCTTCCGGTCATCACCTACGTGCACAACCTCGACAAGCAGGCGCTGGTCGACATCCTCACCCAGCCGAAGAACGCGCTGATCAAGCAGTACCGGAAGTTCTTCGAGTTCGACGGCGTGGAGCTCGAATTCAGCGAAGACGCGCTGGAGGCCATCGCCGACCAGTGCAACCTGCGCGGAACCGGCGCGCGCGGGCTGCGGGCGATCCTGGAGGAGGTGCTGCTCAACGTGATGTACGAGCTGCCCTCCCGCAAGGACGTGAACAAGTGCCTGATCGACCGGGATGTCGTGCTGTCGGGGGTCAATCCGACGCTGGTCCCGCGCGAGAAGCACACCAAGCAGCCGAAGGAACGCACGGCCTGACGGGAAGCCCTCAGGTTCGCGCGCTGCGCCCGGCGGCCACGCCTTCGCGGTGCAGGTGCACTGCGCGCCAGCAGTACCAGGCCACCACCGTTCGATACGGCTGGAACCGGTCGCCCTTCGCCTGGAGCTCCTTGGGCGTGGGGAGCTCCCTCGAACGGTGGGCCAGCCCCCAGCCGTTGCGAACCCCGTAGTCGTCCACCGGCCACACGTCCAGCCGGTGCAGCTCGAAGATCAGGAACATCTCGGCCGTCCACCGGCCGATCCCACGGACCTGGACCAGCCGGGCCACCAGCTCGTCGTCCGGCAGCTTGCGGAGGTCCTGGAGCGGCACCGTTCCCTCGGCCACCTTTACGGCGAGGTCGCGGATCGAGGCCGCCTTCGCCCCGCTGAGGCCGGCCCCGCGGAGCGCGCCTTCAGGCGCCGCCAGCACCGCTTGTGGCGTGATCTGCCCGCCCGGGAACAGCGCCACGAACCGACGGTGGATGGCCGCCGCCGCGGCGCCCGCCAGCTGCTGGTACAGGATCGATTCGGCCAGCGCGCCGAACGGCTCCCCGGTGGCCTTGGGCAGGCGGAACGGTCCGGCGGCCTCGACCAGGGGGCCGAAGGCCCGGTCGCGAGCGATCACCTCGGCGGTGGCGGATGCGTACGTGATGCGGGGCATGGGACAGGGAGGGTACCGCGCCGGGAGGCCTTCGCCGTCCCCTACACTCGTTGCACCCATGGAGGATCCGACCAGCGTCGCCGCGACCGGCATGCCCACGGTCTACGAGCCGGGGCAGACCGAAGCGCGCTGGTACCGGACCTGGGTCGAACGCGGCTACTTCCACGCCCGCGCGGACTCCGGCAAGGAGCCCTTCTGCATCGTCCTCCCGCCACCGAACGTGACCGGCGCGCTGCACATGGGCCACGCCTTCCAGCAGCTGCTGCAGGACATCGTGATCCGCCGCAAGCGCATGCAGGGCTACGAAGCGCTATGGCTGCCCGGAACGGACCACGCCGGCATCGCCACGCAGGTGGTGGTCGAGCGCGAGCTGGCCATGGAGGGCCTGGACCGGCGCGAGCTGGGCCGGAGCGCGTTCATCGAACGCGTGTGGCGGTGGAAGGAGCAGTACGGGGGCCGGATCGTGGAGCAGATGCAGGCGCTCGGGAACTCGTGCGACTGGGACCGGCTGCGGTTCACCATGGACCCCGGCCTGGCCCACGCCGTACGGGTCGCGTTCGTCCGCCTCTACGAGGCCGGCCTCATCTACCGGGGCGAGCGGATCATCAACTGGTGCCCGAAGGACACCACCGCGCTCTCCGACTCGGAGGTCGAGCACGAGGAGGTCGAAGGGGAGCTCGTCACGTTCCGGTACGACCTGACGGACGGGACGGGTCACATCGACGTGGCCACGACCCGCGTGGAAACCATGCTCGGGGACACGGGGGTGGCGGTCCATCCCCGCGACGAACGCTACGCGTCGCTGGTCGGCAAGAGCGTTCGCCATCCGTTCACCGGTGAGGACCTGCCGATCGTCGCGGACCCCGCGGTGGACCGCACCTTCGGCACCGGCGCGGTCAAGGTCACCCCGGCCCACGACCCTACCGACTTCGACATCGGGCAGCGCCACGGGCTCGGACTGAAGAACATCCTCACCGCGACGGCGAAGATCAGCGACGCTGCTCCAGCTGAGTTCCGTGGCCTGGACCGCTACGAGGCCCGCCACCGCGTCCTGGAGCGGCTCCGCCACATGGGCAAGATCATTGCGGAGGTCCGTCCCTACCCGCACGCGGTCGGTCACTGCTACCGCTGTCACAGCGAGGTCGAGCCATGGATCTCCGGCCAGCAGTGGTTCGTGGCGGTCGAGATGCTGAAGGGTCCGGCGAAGCAGGCCGCCCTCGACGGCCGGATCGGGTTCCACCCCGAGCGGTGGATCCACGCGTACACGCAGTGGCTCGACGGGCTCAGGGACTGGAACATCTCGCGGCAGCTTTGGTGGGGCCACCAGATCCCCGTCTGGTACTGCGGAGGAGGGCACCAGTTCGCCTCGGTGGATGATCCGATCGTGTGCTCGGAATGCGGCAGTGGGGAGATCGAACAGGACCCGGACGTGCTCGACACGTGGTTCTCGTCTCAGTTGTGGCCGTTCTCGACGCTGGGCTGGCCGGGGGAGGCAGAGGACCTCCGTTTCTTCTACCCGACGGCGGCCCTGATCACCGGCTACGAGATCCTGTACCTGTGGGTGGCTCGGATGATCATGAGCGGGCTGTTCCTGATGGGCGACGTGCCGTTCCGCGACGTGGTGATCCACGGGCTGGTCCGGGACCCGCTGGGACGGAAGATGTCGAAGTCCCTCGGCAACGTGATCGATCCGCTGGACGCGATCGAGCGCGTGGGCGCGGACGCGCTGCGGTTCGGTCTGGCGTGGCAAGCAACCGACGCCCAGAACATCCCGTTCGGCGAGGAGCACATCGACGCGGGACGACGGTTCGCGAACAAGATCTGGAACGCCTCGCGGATGGTGCTCATGGCTCGCGATGGGGCGGGTTCGCCCCCGCTGCCGCCGGAGTCGACGTGGACCTTGCCCGATCGCTGGCTGCTCTCGCGTCACGAGGCCTGTCGCGAAGAGATCGACCGCGCGCTCGAGGACTACCGGTTCGCCGACGCCACCCAGTCCGCGTACCGCTTCTTCTGGTCCGAGCTGTGCGACTGGGGCTTGGAGGCGGCGAAGGCGCGCCTGTACGAGGGTTCGGAGGACGAGCGACGGGCCGCCGCCGGCATGCTGGCATGGGTGCTCGAGCGTTCGCTCCGGCTGCTCCACCCGTTCATGCCGTTCGTCACCGAGGAGATCTGGCAGCGGTTCGAGGCGGGGGAGTCGATCGTGATCGCGGACTGGCCGGAGCCGAATCCCGAGCACCGCGACGCGTCCGTGGAGCACGATTTCGGCATCGTCCAAGGGATCGTCGGCGCGATCCGGCGGTGGCGGAAGGAGCATGGGATCCGCGATTCGAAGCGGCTGTCCGGCGTCCTGCTGCACCCGCTTCCGTCGCAGCGTGAGGGGCAGACCGAACGATACCGGCACGAGATCGACCGCTTGGCGAACGTCGTGATCCAGGTGATCGGATCGGAGCCGGCGGAGTCGACCGGTTTCGTCGTGCTGCCCACCGCGGGAGCTCGTGTCTATCTCCCGGTCGCCGACTTCCTGGACGTCCGCGCGGAGCGGCGACGTCTCGACAAACGCCTGGGCGAGATCCACGCCGAGCGCGCGAAGGCGGACGCCAAGCTCGCCAACGAGGGCTTCGTGGCCAAGGCCCCGGCGGCCGTGATCCGACGAGAGCGGGACCGGGTGGCCGCGCTTGAAGAGGAGGCCGCCACCCTGGCGACGCAGCTCGACGAGCTGGCCTGAGTTCGTCGTGGACTTCGCCGAAGCCCTCCGCGACCTCGACTCGCGCCAGCCCGAGTCGATGCCCGGTCCGAGCCTGGACCGGATCGGCGAACTGGCGAACCTGCTTGATCATCCCGAGGTTTCCTATCCATCGATCCACGTGACCGGCACGAACGGCAAGACGACCACCTCGCGGATGATCACCGCGCTGGCCTGCTCGCACGGGCTCACCACGGGGAACTACGTCTCTCCGCACGTCGACTCGGTGACCGAACGGCTCAGCGTGTGCGGGCGGCCGATCACCGAGGAGCAGTTCGCCGAGGAGTACGAACGCCTCGTCCCGTTCCGCGAGCTTGTCGACGCGCGGGTCGGCCGGGTGACGTACTTCGAGATGCTCACCGCGATGGCGTACCTGTGGTTCGCGGACGCGCCCGTCGGGCTCGGCGTGTTCGAGGTCGGCATGGGCGGGGTGTGGGATGCCACGAACCTCATCCGGGGTGACGTGGCCGTGTTGTGTCCGATAGGGCTCGACCACGTGGGCATCCTGGGGACCACGGTGCGCGAGATCGCCGTCGAGAAAGCCGGGATCGTCAAGGAGGGACGGACCGCGGTGGTTCGCGAACAGAGGCCGGAAGCGATGGAGGCGATCCGGGTCCGGTGCGAGGCGGTGGGGGCCACGCTGCGGCTGGAGGGTGAGTCGTTCGGCGTGGACGAACGCCTCCAGGCCGTCGGAGGACAGGCGCTCGTCCTGCGGGGGCTGCACGGGCCGTACGAGGACGTGCACCTTCCCCTGTACGGCGAGCCCTCGGCCCGTAACGCCGCCGCGGCGGTGGCTGCGGTCGAGTCCCTGCTGGATCGCCGCCTGGACGAGCGCGCGGTGCGGACCGCGCTGGAGGGCGTCACCTCGCCGGGCCGGATCGAGGTCGTGGCCCGGCATCCGCTCACCGTCCTGGACGGCGCGCACAACCCGGACGCCATGGCCGCGCTGGCAGCGGCGCTCCGCGAAGCCTTCCGGTGGGAGCGCCTGCACCTGGTGATCGCGATGTTCGAGGACAAGGACGTCGAGTCGGTCGTCCGGCTGATCGCCCCGCTCACCGGCCGGGCCTACGTCGCTCACAACGCGAGCCCCCGCTCGGCCTCGCCGGAACGCCTGGCGAAGGCGCTCGCGGATGCCGGCGTGACGGAGGTCGAACGCTTCGACAACGTGCCCCAGGCGGTCCGGTCGGCCCGCGCGCAGGCCGGCCCGAACGACCTCGTGCTCGTGACCGGCTCTTTCTATACTGTCGGCGACGCGCGCCCCCTGTTCGTGCGCGCCTGACCCGAACCCTCCACCCGAAACACTGAAAGGACCGACGCATGGCCGAAGAATCGACGCTGCTCATCATCAAGCCCGACGCGGTGCGCCGCGGCCTGGTCGGGGAGATCCTGTCCCGGGTGGAACGCAAGGGCCTGCGGATCGACGACCTGAAGCTCATGCGGATCGACCGCGAGCTGGCCGGACGGCACTACGCCGAACACGCCGAGAAGCCGTTCTTCGGCGAGCTGGTGGACTTCATCACCGGGGGGCCGGTGGTCGTGGCCAAGGTCTCCGGCCGGGAAGCCGTGACCGTGCTCCGGACGCTGATGGGCGCCACGGACCCGGTGAAGTCGGCCCTGGGGACGATCCGGGGCGACTACGGGATCCTGGTCTCCGAGAACCTGGTGCACGGGAGCGACTCGCCGGAGTCGGCCGAACGGGAGCTCACGCTGTTCTTCGGCGGGTAGGGGCGGGGACTACGGTTCGAACCGGCGGAGGGCCAGGACGGCGTTCTGGCCACCGAACCCGAAGGAGTTCGAGAGGGCCAGCCGGACCTCCGTCCGGCGGGCCTGCTTCGGCACGTAGTCGAGGTCGCACTCGTCGCCGGGGTTCTCGAGGTTCACGGTGGGGGGGATGATGCCCTCCCGGATGGCCAGGGCGGCCACCGCAGCCTCCACCGCGCCTGCCGCCCCCAGCATGTGGCCGGTCATGGACTTCGTGGACGACACTGCCACCCGGTAGGCGTGGTCGCCGAGCGCCTTCTTGATGGCCTTGGTCTCCGCGGCGTCGTTGAGCTGGGTGGAGGTCCCGTGCGCGTTGACGTAGTCGACGGCGTCCGGCAGCTCGCCGGCGTCCTCCAGGCACGCGAGCATGGCCTGGATGGCTCCCAGGCCCTCGGGCTCCGGCGCGGTGATGTGGTAGGCGTCGGCAGACGCCCCGTAGCCGGCCACTTCGGCGTAGATCCGGGCACCGCGTCCCACCGCGCGTTCGGCCTCCTCCAGCACCAGGCAGCAGGCTCCCTCCGACAGGACGAACCCGTCACGGTCCCGGTCGAACGGCCGCGAGGCCGTGGACGGTTCGGGGTTCCGCGACAGCGCGTGCATCTGCGCGAAGCCCGCCACGGTGAGGGGCAGGATGGTCGCCTCGGTGCCTCCCGCGATGCACACCTCGGCCATGCCGTCGCGGATGGCCATGGCGGCCTCGCCGACCGCGTGGGCGCCGGCCGCGCAGGCCGTCACGATGCATTCGTTGGGGCCGGTGAAGCCGAACGCCATCGCCACGTGCCCCGCGGAGGCGTTCGGCATGAGCATGGGAACCATGAACGGGCTGACCCGGTCGGCGCCCCTGTCGAGGAACACCCTGTGCTGTTCGAGCAGGCTCCCCAGCCCGCCGATGCCGGTCGAAAGGAACACGCCGGTCCGGGCCCTGTCCACCGAGGGCTCGCCGGCGTCCTTCCAGGCCAGCTTCGAAGCCGCCACGGCGAAGTGCGTGGCCCGGTCGGTCCGTTTCGCTTCCTTGGGCGTGACCCAGTCCTCCGGGGCGAACGGTTTCACCTCGCCGGCGATGTGCACGGGCAGGTCCGACGTGTCGAACCTTTCGATCCGGGAGATCCCCGACCGGCCGGAGACCAGGGCGCCCCAGAAGTCGTCCAGCCCGATGCCCACCGGGCTCACCGGGCCGATGCCGGTGAGCACGACCCGGCGGCGCTCCCCGTTTCGTCCTGCGGAACCGGGCATCGCTACGCGGCCACCCCCAGCTTCTCCGCGACCAGCTGGATGGCCTGGCCGACCGTCTTCACGCCCTCCATCTCCTCCTCGGGGATGCTGACGCCGAACTCCTCCTCGAGGGCCAGCACCGCCTCCACCAGGTCCAGCGAGTCCGCGTCCAGGTCCTCCTGGAACCTCGACGCCGGCGTCACCTGGTCCTCCGGGACGGAGAGGTTCTCCGCCAGGATCGAACACACCTTCCCTTGCAGTTCGGCCATGTCCATCGTGTCGCTTCCTCCTTCCCAGCTCGATTCCCGCTCGTCTCGTCGGCGCTCAGGCCGACAGCCCTCCGTCCACGACGATGACCGCGCCGTTGACGTAGCTCGCCTCCGACCGTGCCAGGAAGGCGATCACGGCCGCGATCTCCTCCGGCGTGCCGAACCGCCGCATGGGCGTCATCTCGAGGTAGCGCCGCTTCAGGTCCTCCGGCGTCCCGGAGGTCATGGCGGTCTCCACGAACCCCGGGCACACCGCGTTCACGGTGATCCCTCGACCGCCCACCTCGCGGGCCAACGATTTCGTCATGCCGACCATGCCCGCCTTCGACGCCGCGTATGCCGCCTGGCCGGGATTCCCCATCAGGGCGGCCACCGAGGCAACGTTTACGATCCGCCCCCACCGAGCCTTCAGCATGGCAGGGAGGGCTCGCCGGACGCACAGGAACGCCCCAGTCAGGTTCGTCGACAGCGTGGCGTCCCAGGTAGGCATGGGGTAGCGGATGGCCAGGCCGTCCTTGGTGAACCCGGCGTTGTTCACGAGCACCCGAACCGGTCCCAGCTCGGCTTCGGTCCGGCCGAACGCGTCCTCGATCGACGCCTCGTCCCGGACGTCCATCGGGACCGGGATGGCTTCGGCACCCTCCGCCCGGGCCTTGGCCACGGCCTCCTCCGCGCCGTCCGCATCGGACCGGTACCCGACCGAGACGGCGAAGCCCGCCCGAGCCAGCGCTAGGGCGGACGCCCGTCCGATGCCCTTCGCCGCGCCGGTGACCAACGCGACCGTCCGTTCCTCAGGCATCAGCTGCTCCCCGTTCGGCGGGCGGGCCGGCGGTCCACCGGATGAGGTTCGCACCGTACGCGAACCCCGCCCCGAAGGCCACCGTCAGCACGACGTCGCCAGCGTGCAGCCGCCCGGCGCGCCAGGCCCGATCGAGGGCGATGGGGATCGACGCGGCCGACGTGTTTCCCACCTCGGCGATGTCCAGCACGACCCGTGCCGGATCGATGCCCAGCCGCTTGCCGACGGAGCCGATGATCCGAGCGTTCGCCTGATGGGCGACCACCAGGTCAACGTCGGAGGCGCCCAGTCCGGACTTCTCCAGGAGCTGACCGCAAGCGTTCGACATGCCGACCACGGCCTGCCGGAAGACGCTCTGGCCGTCGGTCATGTGGATGGTGTGCAGCGTGCCGCCCGCCGTCTCGGCCGTGGTCGGCAGCTCGGACCCGCCGGCGGGGATCGTCAGCACCTTGCGCTGGCTCCCGTCCAGGGCCATGACCGAATCGATCACGCCGGGCTCGTCAGCCGGCTCCAGCAGCGCGGCGCCGGCACCGTCGCCGAACAGCACGCAGGTGGTTCGATCCTGCATGTTCAGGACCCGGGAGAGCACCTCGGCCCCGATCACCAGCACGCGGTCTGCCGCCCCTGCCCGGATCTGCGCGGACCCCACGGCCAGGGCGTAGACGAACCCGGCGCACGCCGCGTTCAGGTCGAAGGCGGCGCACGTCATGCCCATGAGGTCCTGCACGAAGGCGGCCGCGGCGGGGAGCGGCCGGTCGGGCGTGCAGGTGGCCACGATCAGCAGGTCGACCGATCCGGGGGACGCGCCGGCGGCCTCCAGGGCGCGCGTGCCGGCGTCGGCGGACAGCGTCGACGTGGTCTCGCCCTCACCCACGAAGTGCCGCGCGTGGATGCCCGTTCGATCCGCGATCCATTCGTCCGACGTATCCAGGAAGGATTCGAACCACGAGTTGGGGACCAGCCGCGAGGGCAGCGCCGAACCGATCCCGGCGATCCTCGCGTAGCGCGCTTCCGTCACGGGCGCCGCTCCGGGCGGATCGGCCGCGGCGCGTCGTCCAGCCAGACCAGCGGCTGGCCGGCCATCACCGGCTCGCCTTCGCGGACCAGCACGCCCGCCACCCGGCCCTCCACCGGCGAGCAGACCTCGACGGTGATCGAACCCTGCTCGATCAGTGCCACCGGCTGCCCGGCGGCGACCCACTCGGAGCCGTCGTGGAATCGAACGGGAGGCAGGTGGCGGATGCGCCCCGGGCCGGGGGCGACGAGCAGCCGGAACCCGAAACCGCTCCCGGTCTCACCGAGGAGGTGTGGCTCCTGCTGGGCGGTCATGTCGAGAGGCTCCTGCGGCGCGGTCACGTTCGGGGCGTTCATCGGTCCTCCTCCAGCGTCCCCTCCTGGGCCGGCCGGAGCTCCGCGGCCAGCGCCGCGGCGTCCTCCGGCGCCCCCACGAGCTGCACGGAGCCCCGCGGAGCGGCCCGTCGGGCCAGCTTACCAAGAACGTCGCCCGGGCCCGCCTCGACGAAGACGTCGACGCCCATGTCGACCATCGACCGGAGCGTCTGGTCCCATCGGACGGGAGACGAGACGTGGCGTCCCAACAGATCTCGGAGGACCAGGGGCTGGGTGGTGGGCTTGCCGGAGGCGTTCGGTATCACGGGGAAGGCGGGCGTCCGGAAGCTGACCCGCGAGATCGCCTCCCTCACTGGCTGGACGGCCAGGTCCATGAGCGGCGAATGGAAGGCCCCGGCGACCTGCAGGCGAAGCGCTTTCGCGCCCCGGTTCCTCGCCAGCTCCTCGGCCTTCTCGATAGCGGTCTTCGAGCCCGACAGCACGGTCTGCCTCGGGCCGTTCTCGTTGGCCACCGCCAGCACGTCACCGCGCCCCGCCACCTCGCACACCTCTCGCGCCTCCTCCGGCGACATGCCGATCAGCGCGGTCATGCCGCCGGGATTCTCCTCCGAGGCCCGCTGCATGGCCTGGGCCCGGACGACCAGCGTCCGCAGCCCGTCCTCGAAGGAGAGCGCGCCCGCGGCGACGAGGGCGGCGTATTCGCCGAGCGAGTGCCCGGCAGCGACGGCGAACCGCACGTCCTCGCTCTGGAGCACCGCGTGGGCGGCGAGGTCGCAGGCGAACACGGCGGGCTGGACGACGTCGGTCCGGGCGAGCGATCCGGCGTCGCGGCTGGTGACGACGACGTCCCATCCCAGCAGCTCGGAGGCCCGTTCGAGGACGGCGCGCGACGCGGGATGGTTCGTCCAAGGGTCGGCCATGGCCGCGTACTGGGATCCCTGGCCGGGGAACAGCAGCGCCAGACTCACCCGTTCCCTCCACTTCGGAATGAGACCCGCGCGACTGCCCCTCCGGGCCATTGGGACGGTGTCATTGCCCGGGCAGCAGTCGTCGGGCCATCGGATCGGTGGCTCACGTTGTATCTAGACCGAAGCACGAAGGCATCGGTTACAAGCGTTCTCTCAACCTCCACTGAAGCTCTGGACAATCGCGTGTCAAAAGCACATCTTCGCAGGCCAATGGGGTTGCCACCCCCTTGATTGTCCTGTAGAAAGAGGCGATGCGCAGCGGCTGGTTACAGGGCGCGCCGTCCAAACCCACCCCCAAGCCGGAGGGTCTGACCGGGTTCCTCGGTCGCGACATGGCGGTGGATCTGGGGACCGCCAACACCCTGGTGTACGTACGTGGACGCGGGATCGTCCTGAACGAGCCCAGCGTCGTCGCCGTCAACACCGCGACCGGTGCGATCCTGGCCGTGGGGACCGAGGCGAAGCGGATGATCGGGCGCACGCCCGCCCACATCCGGGCGGTTCGCCCGCTCAAGGACGGCGTGATCGCCGACTTCGACATCACGGAGAAGATGCTCCGGTACTTCATCCAGAAGGTGCATGTGCGCCGCTTCCTGGCCAAACCGCGGGTCGTGGTCTGCGTCCCGTCGGGGATCACCGGAGTGGAGCAGCGGGCGGTCGAGGAGGCCACGATCAGCGCGGGGGCGCGGGCCGCGTTCATCATCGAGGAGCCCATGGCGGCCGCCATCGGGGCCGGCCTGCCCATCCACGAACCCTCCGGGAACATGGTGTGCGACATCGGAGGCGGAACCACCGAGGTCGCCGTGATCTCCCTCGGCGGGATCGTCACGTCGTCGTCCGTGCGGGTCGGAGGCGACGAGCTGGACGAGGCGATCATCACTTACGTGAAGAAGGAGTACTCGGTCGCCCTCGGCGAGCGAACCTCCGAGGCCATCAAGCTGGCCATCGGTTCGGCCTTCCCGACCGTCGACGACATGATCGCGGAGATCAAGGGGCGTGACCTTGTGAGCGGCCTGCCGAAGACCATCCACATCACCGCCGAAGAGGTTCGCAAGGCCATCGAGGAGCCCGTCAACGCGATCATCGACGCGGTGAAGAACACCCTGGACCGCTGCCCGCCCGAGCTCTCGGCCGACGTGATGGACAAGGGCATCGTCCTCACCGGCGGTGGGGCGTTGCTGAAGGGCATGGACGAGCGGCTGAAGCATGAGACGGGGATGCCGATCCATGTCGCCGAGAACCCGTTGTGGTGCGTGGCCATCGGCTCCGGGAAGTGCCTCGAGGAGTTCGAAGTCCTGAAACGGGTGCTGATCTCCTCCAGCCGAGGGTAGGTTCTCAGGCGCCATGGCGCTCCGGTCGCGCCCCCGCAACACCCGCCTCGTGGTGATCTCGCTCGTGATGATGAGCCTGCTCACGATTACGCTGGATTACCGCGGCGGCCAGTCCGGACCCTTCGAGGTCGCCGGCCGGGCTACCGTCGCCGTCGTCGGCGCCCTGCAGAACGGCGTGTCCAAGGTGGTCCGTCCTATCGGGGCGTTCTTCAGCGGGATCGCCCACGTGGCCTCGCTCCAGTCCGAGAATAACAAACTCAAGCGGCAGGTTGCCGACCTGCAACGCCGGACCGCCGAGCGGGTCTCGCTCGAACGCGAGAACCAGCGGCTGCTGGCTTTGGCTCACCTCGAGCAGACGCTGCAGCTCCACGGGGTGACGGCCACCGTGATCGGGGAGAGCGTTGGCAACTTCGAATGGTCGATCACGATCAACCGGGGCTCGAGCTCCGGGGTGAAGGTCGACACCCCGGTCGTCACCGGCAACGGGCTGGTCGGCCATGTGATCGAGGTGACGCCCACCACCAGCAAGGTCCAGCTGATCATCGATCCGAGCTCGGCCGTGGCCGCCCGCCTGTCGAGCTCCGGCGAGACCGGGCTGCTGACGGGCCAGCGGGGCAAGGACCTCACCATGGACCTGATCAGCGTGGGCGCGAAGGTCTTCCCGAACGAACCGGTCGTTACCTCCGGCTACCAGGGCGGTCTGTACCCGCCCGACATCCCGGTCGGCTTCGTCTCCCACGTCTACCAGGCGCCGAACGACCTCACGAAGCTGATCTCGGTTCGCCCGGCAGTCGATTTCTCCTCGCTCGAGTTCGTCCTGGTCGTGACCGGCGGTTCGAGCGGGTAGCCGGGACGCCGACGTGACGCCGCGCTTTCCTTCGGTCCTGCCGCCCCCCGCCATCTCGGGGCCGACCCCATAGACTGGGCCGATGCGCCGGGCCCTCGGCTGGACCGTGGTCGTGCTGACCGCGCTCGTCCTGCAATCGACCGTCTTCGCCCAGATCAAGCTGGGCGGGACGAAGCCCGAGCTCGTGTACCTCGTGACGATCGTGCTCGCCTTCCTGGAGGGGCCCGCCTCGGGCGCGGTGGCGGGGTTCGGCGGCGGCATGGCGCAGGACTTCCTCCTGAACCAGCCGAAGGGCATCACGGCGCTCACCCTGACGCTCCTCGGGTACGGCGTCGGGCTGCTCCGGCAGTACGTGGTCACGCCCAGCCCGATCCTTCCCGTGGTGCTGGTCGGGGCCTCAACCACCGTGGGCGTGCTGTTCTACGGTGTGGTCCGGTTCCTGCTCGGCTTCAACCCCGGTGCGCTCTACCTCATCAAAGTGGCCGTCCTGGCCGGCGTGTACAACGCCATCCTCACGCCGCTGCTCTTCCCCCCGATCCGGCGCGTGGCGAAGGCCACCCGGGCGAACAAGGTGTTCCGATGGTGACCCGGTTCGAGCGCGCCGAGGGGATCGTCCGATGACCGAGTCGAAGACCCGCTCGCGCATGAAGGTGCTGGCCTTCCTCGTGGTCATGATGTTCGCGGCCATCACCACGCGGCTGTGGTTCCTGCAGGTCCTGGCCTCGCAGCAATTCACCAAGGAGGCGAACCAGAACCAGGTCCGGCTGGTCCCGATCGAGCCGATCCGGGGACAGATCCTGGACCGGCACGGCAACGTGTTGGTCGGGAACCGCCCGTCGACGGTCGTGCTGCTGGACAAGAACGAGATGGGGCGGCGATCCGAAGAGGTCCTGTACCGGCTTTCGAACCTCCTGCACATCCCGACCCAGAACTTGGTCGCCCAGCTGAACAGCGTGAAGTACCTGCCTTACCAGCCCATCCCCGTCGCCGAGGACGTCCCGCAGCAGGCGATCTTCTACCTCGAAGAGCACCACGATGAGTTCCCCGGGGTCAGTTATGAGGTCGACCCGCTGCGGTCCTACTCCGCTGGTTCGGAGGGCGCCCAGCTCCTGGGCTACCTCGGCCAGGTGACGTCGAACCAGCTCGCCGATCCGGCCTTCCGCGGCAACCTGCCCGGGGAGCTGGTCGGGCAGTCGGGCGTCGAAGCCGCGTACGAGCACTACCTACACGGCGTCAACGGCACCCGAGAGATCCAGGTGAACGCGCAGGGCCTGGTGCTGGACCCGAACTTCGCGCAGCGCGCGCCCACCCCCGGGGATAACGTGGTGCTCTCGATCGACCAGCACGCTCAGCAGGTAGCCGAACGAAGCCTCACGCTCGGGATCCAGCTCGCCCGGCACCAGATCGACCCCACGTCCGGGAGGCCGTACGCGGCGACGGGCGGAGCCGCGCTGGTCATGGATCCGCACACGGGACAGATCCTGGCGATGGCATCGAACCCGACCTACGACCCGTCCGTCTTCCTGGGCGGGCTTTCCCACTCCGAGGCCCGCCAGCTGTTCGCCGCCTCCGCCAACAACCCGCTCCTGAACCGGGCCACACAGGGCCTGTATCCGGCGGGTTCCACCTTCAAGCCGTTCATCGCCGTGGCGGCGCTGAAGGAGAGGTTCATCAACCAGAACAGCCAGCTGAACTGCCCGGCGCAGTGGGCGGTACCGACCGACCCGACGCACCCGTTCCACAACTGGAACCCAGTGGATTCGGGTTACATCTCGCTCTCGCAAGCGCTGACCATCTCCTGCGACACGTACTTCTATCAGCTCGGGTACGACTTCTGGCTCCGATACCACCATTCCGCCGGGAACGACGAGCTGATGCAGCGGAATCTTGGGCTCGAGGGGTTCGGCCACCTATCAGGGATCGACCTCCCAGGCGAGCAGCCCGGGATCATCCCCACCGCCCAGTACGAAGAGCGGGTGTATCGAAGCCACCCCAGCGTGTACGGCAAGTTCTACGGCTGGTTGCCCGGCGACTCCGTGAACCTCTCGATCGGCCAGGGCTACCTCCAGGTGACGCCCCTGCAGATCGCGGACGCGTACTGCGCGATCGCCAACGGCGGCACGCTGTACGAGCCCCACGTGGCCAGCCGCATCCAGGCCTCCGACGGGAGGATCGTGAAGACGTTCGAGCCAGAGGTCATGGGGCACCTGCCCATCTCGCAGCGGCAGGCGACGGCGCTGCGGAACGACCTGACGAACGTCCCCCGGATCGGGACGGCGGCCTCCGCGTTCCTGGGCTTCCCGCTGGACCGGATCCCGGTGGCCGGCAAGACCGGCACCGCCGATATCATCCCCAAGCAGCCGGTGTCCTGGTTCGCGGGCATGGCCCCCGCGAGCGACCCGAAGTATGTCGTGGTGGTGATGGTCGAGCAGGGCGGCCACGGCGCCGCCACGGCCGCACCCATCGCCCGGCGGATCTTCGAAGGGCTCTTCGGCCTGCAGTCGGCGAAGCTCCAGGCCGGGCAGGTGGCGGACTGATGCCCGGCCCGCGGAGCCCGGCAGGGCCGGAGGTGGTCTGATGGCGTCGGCGGAGATCCCGGCCGGAACGACCGATCGTCGAAGCCGCGTCCTCATCGCCGAGAGCTCGACGTTGCGGCGGGTGGATGGGATCCTGCTGTTCGCTGCCGTGGGGCTGGCGATCCTCGGCCTGCTGATGGTGTACTCGGCGACCCACCGGAGCCTGCAGGCGTTCGGACAGAACCCGACCTACTACCTGAAGCGGCAGGGCATGTTCCTGGTGGTCGGGCTGGTCGCCATGACCGTGACCGCCCTGATCGACTATCGAGTGTTCCGGATCTACGCGGCGTTCTTCTACCTGGGGAGTCTGGGGCTGCTGGTGCTGGTCCGAACCCCTCTCGGTTCGAGTGCCCTCGGCGCCCAGCGGTGGTTCCAGATCGCCGGGTTCCAGTTCAGCCCTTCGCTGTTCGCCCGCCTGGCCCTGATCGTGATGCTGGCGGCGTTCCTTTCGAATCTGAAGGGCGACGTCACGCTCCGCCAGGTGCTTCGAGCGGTCGTCATCGGGGTCATCCCGATGTTCCTGGTGTTCATCCAACCGGACATCGGGACGTCGATCATCCTGGCGGCCATCCTGGTGTCACTGCTGGTCATCTCGGGGGCCCGGGCCAGGCACCTGGCCGTGCTGGCACTGGTCGCCGGCCTGACGCTCTTCGGAGCCTTCCAGATGGGCGTGGTCAAGTCCTATCAGGTCCAGCGGCTGACCAGCTTCCTCGATTCCTCCAAGGACCTCCAGCGGGCGAACTACAACAAGAATCAGGCCGAGATCGCCATCGGCGCCGGTGGGTTGACGGGCAAGGGGTACCTCCACGGCTCGCAGACGAACCTTGACTTCGTTCCCGAGCAGCACACCGACTTCATCTTCACGGTGGTCGGGGAGGAGCTGGGATTCGTCGGTGCCCTGTTCCTGCTCGGACTGTTCGGGCTGGTGCTGTGGCGGGCGTTCCGTATCGCCCTGCTCGCCAAGGACCCCTTCGGGACGTTCGTCGCCGTGGGGGTGGTCGCGATGATCTCCATCCAGTTGTTCGTCAACGTGGGCATGACGATCGGGATCATGCCGATCACCGGCATCCCACTGCCGTTCGTCTCCTACGGGGGGAGCGCGCTGATCGCCGACTTCATCGGGATCGGGCTGCTGGAGGGCATTCATATCCGACATTCGCTGTGAAGGCGCCCGCCGAGCGCGGATCGGAGCTACCGAGGAAGTGTCGCCGGGTATTGCTATCCTAGTGAGTGGTTGAGGTCCCGGCTCGTAGCGCCGCTGGCTACCGTGCGAATGGCCGCGCAGCGCTCGCGGGACCGATTGGCAGCCGCGTGGCAAGGCTGGCGCCCGCCGTTCCACCGGGAACGGGTCCGGAGCGCCGAGGACCTGGCCGCGGAGGCAGGGAGAGGTGTTCCCGTGCGGTATGACGCGGGTTGTGCCGGCCGCAGCATGGCGGCCGGGCGGCAACGTGCCCATGACGCATCTCGGATGAGCCCGGTACCCGGGCAGATCCTCCCGGTCCTTCGCTGAACCTCGGTTCGTCTGGCCGCGCGGTCCGGCAACGAAAGGATCGTGCAGTGAACGAAGACACGAACGGCCCTCCGGCTTCCGACCAGCCTCGTGGGCCCGTGACCACTACCCGGGGCGAGACGCCCTCACCGTCCGGAACGGGCGGCTCGGGCGACACGGATGGCGGCGGCGCCGGATCGACCGGCGCCCCTCGCCGGCGGCGCCGCCGAGGCGGGCGGGGTCGCCGGCCGACGGGATCCTCGCAAGGTTCGGGCGGTGGGTCGAACGGTGAAGCGAACGGACCGGAGACGGATGGACCGCCCGCCGGCAGCGGCGACCCGCGGCCCCCGGGTGGCGCTGATGCGCGACCCCGTCCGCCGCGGCCCCGGCGAGCCCCCCAGCCGAAGGCCATCTCTCAGGAGGTCGCCGATGCTCCTGCGGAGGTGACAGCCGACGCCGCATCTTCCACATCGGGGGATGCGAGTGTCGCGGCGGCCGGCGAGGGAGCGGCTCCGAGCGCACCCAGGCGGCGGCGTTCGCGCGGCCGCGGGAGGGGCGGTACGTCGGGTACTGGCCGCCCGGCCGGGCAGGGCGAAAGCGGGGGTGAGACGGCGGGCGACCAGATGGAGGGGGCCTCCGGTCCCGCTGCCCAGCCGGCCCGAGCTCGTCGGGCACCGGCCCCCGCCACCGGCGACGGCCAGGATCCGGGATCAGGTGACGACGACGGTCCGGCCGAGGCGAGGGGAACCGGACAGCTGAGCACGGCCCGGCGACGCCGTCGCCGCCGCGGCGGACGAGGGCGGTCGCGAGCCTCCTCGACCGCGGCCACCTCAGCGGAGCACCAGGGAGTCATTCCCGCCGAGCTCGGTTCGAACGGCGAACCCGCCGGGGCCGCGGGGGACGGCGCCTCCGCGGCCACCACCACCGGCACCACCGCCCGACGCCGGCGCACGCGTGCCACCGGCGTCGCCAGGGAGACGTCCGAAGAGAGCTCATCGCAGGAGTCCACCCGGACCCGCCGGGCCAGGACCCGGACCACGACCGGCCGGAGGCGCCGTGAGCCCCTCATCCCGATCCGCCGGGCCACCGACAAGCTCATGCTGATCACCGAGATCGGCGACCGCGACCAGATCGCCGTGATCGAGGACCGGCTGCTGGTCGAGCACTACATCACCCGCAAGGGCGCCCATTCGATGGTCGGCAACATCTACATCGGCAAGGTCCAGAACGTCCTGCCCGGCATGGAGGCGGCCTTTATCGACGTCGGCCGGGGGCGGAACGCCGTCCTGTACGCCGGGGAGGTCTCCTACGACGAGGAGCTCGAGGGGGGCCGCCAGCCGCGCATCGAACAGATCCTCAAGTCCGGCCAGAACGTGTTGGTCCAGGTCACGAAGGACCCGATCGGCGGCAAGGGGGCCCGCCTCACCCAGGAGATCAGCCTACCCGGCCGATTCCTGGTGCTGGTGCCGAGGTCGGAGGTGTTCGGCATCAGCCGGCGGCTCCCGGACAAGGAGCGCACGCGGCTCAAGGACATCCTGAAGAACATCCGACCGCCCGAGCACGGGGTGATCGCCCGGACCGCCTCGGAGGGGGCGGACGCGGAGGACCTGAAGGCCGACCTCGACCGGCTGATCGCCGAATGGCAGGTCATCGAGAAGAGTTCGAAGAAGGGAAAGTCACCACGCGTCCTGTACGAGGAGCCCGAACTCACGATCCGCGTGGTCCGCGACCTGTTCACCGACGAGGAGTTCAAGGAGATCGTTACCGACTCGCCGGAGCTCCACGACCGGATCGTCGAGTACCTGAAGGGCGTCGCGCCCGACCTGACGTCCAAGGTCCGGGTCCACACCGGTCCGCTCGGCGTCATGGAGACCTACCACGTGGTCGAACAGATCCACAAGGCGCTGGACCGTAAGGTCTGGCTGCCGTCGGGTGGCTACCTGGTGATCGACCGGACCGAGGCCATGACGGTCGTCGACGTGAACACCGGCAAGCACGTCGGCAAGGCCAATCTCGAGGAGACCGTGACGAAGACGAACCTGGAGGCCGCCCAGGAGATGGCGCGACAGCTTCGGCTCCGCGACATCGGCGGCATCATCATCGTCGACTTCATCGACATGCTGCTCGAGAAGAACAAGCAGAAGGTGATCGACGCGGTGAAGACCGAGATGGCCCAGGACAAGACCCGCTCGCAGGTCTTCGACATCGGCCCGCTGGGCTTGTTGGAGATCACTCGGAAGCGGATCTCCGGCGGGCTGCTGGAGTCGTTCTCGGAAACCTGTCCCACCTGCGAGGGCCGGGGCATCATCCTCACCTACAAGCTGTGAGGACCACGGTTCGGCGTTCGATACCATGAGAGATCGGCCCGGGATCCGGGGCCAAGTTCGGAGGCGACCATGTACGCGGTGATCAAGGCAGGCGGCAAGCAGCAGAAGGTCAAGGCGGGTGATGTCATCGAGGTCGAACTGACCCGTGGCGACCACGGCGAGGAGGTCACGTTCCACCCGCTCCTGGTCGTCGACGACGACGGCAAGACGCACGTCGGGAAGGACGTCGCCAAGGCGGTCGTCAAGGGCAAGCTGCTCGGCGAGCAGAAGGGCGACAAGGTCAAGATCTTCAAGTACCGTCCGAAGACCGGCTACTCGAAGCGCCAGGGCCACCGGCAGATGTACACGCTGGTCGAGATCTCCGACGTGGCCCTCGGCCGGCGGGCGCCCTCAGCGCCGGCGTCTCAGAAGGCCGACGCCAAGGCCAAGCCCCAGCCCCAGGCCGACACCGCCGCTGAAGCGCAGGCCCAGGCCCCGTCCCCGGAGAACGCCGGCGCGACGGTCGAGGCCGACGCCGCCGCCCAGATCGAGGCCGCCGGCGAGGAAGCCTGACCGGACCCGTCTGCTAGCCTAGGACGCGCGATGGCACACAAGAAGGGTGGTGGTTCGTCCCGCAACGGGCGCGATTCGAAGCCGAAGCGCCTGGGGGTGAAGACGTTCGCCGGCGAGGTCATCCCCGCGGGCTCCATCATCGTGCGCCAGCGCGGGACGAAGATCCACCCCGGTGACAACGTCGGCAAGGGCGGTGACGACACGCTCTTCGCGAAGGCCTCGGGCGAGGTGCGCTTCCACATGGCGGGCGGCCGCCGCGTGGTCTCGGTCGACCCCACGTAGTTCCCGCGACAACGCCGCCGCTCAGGCCTGCTTGCGGGCCGCCCCGATCGCTTCGACCCATCGATCGATCTCGCTCTTGAGGTCGGGGTTTGCCAGACGGAGCTTGGTGACCGCTTTGCGCTTCATGGTCCGGCGGCGCACGAACGGTGAGCTGTTCCGGGGGATCTCCAGGCTCGGTGGCTCGACGAAGTAGAAGCCGACCAGACGGATCGCCTCGGTCGCCTTCAGGCGAACCTCCAGCACCGGCGTCCCTCGCAGCCGCTTCACGCCGGCGACCTGATCCAGCCGGTAGGCGGTCTCGCCTGCTCCAGATGCGGCCGGCCGGAACACCAATGTGCCCGCTTCCAACGCGAGCGTGCCCTTCCTGCCGCCCATGCCGGTCAGGGCGTTCACCATCCATACGCTTCGCGACTTCCGCTCCATCCGCCAGCGAGGGTAGACGCCCGTGCCCCGGAGCGCTGCCTCCACGAGGCGCGCACCGGGTCGGGTTTCGCGGCGGGAGCCGATAATCACCTCAATGCTGGTCGACGAGACGAACCTGTTCGTGCGGGCGGGGAACGGCGGATCGGGTTCGTCGTCGATCCGCCGGGAGCCCTACAACCCGCGCGGTGGGCCGGACGGCGGCGACGGCGGCAAGGGCGGCGACGTGGTGCTGCGGGTCGACCCGTCGGTGTTCGACCTCTCGGCGTACGCGGACCGGCCCCACCGCCGCGCTGGTCACGGTGGGCCGGGCGGGAAGAACAATCGGCACGGCGCGGCCGGTGCTGACCTCGTGCTGGTCGTGCCGGACGGGACGGTCGTGGCCGACGAACACGGCCCGCTGGCCGACCTGGTCGGTGAGGGCTCGTCGGCGGTGGTGGCCCGCGGGGGACGCGGCGGCCGGGGCAACGCCTCCCTCGTATCGGGCCGCAACCGGGTGCCGCGCGGCGCTGAGGGGGGCGAGCCGGGGGAGGAGCGCGCCCTCCACCTCGAGCTCCGGATGGTCGCCGACGTGGCGCTGGTCGGACTGCCGAATGCCGGGAAGTCGACCTTGCTGTCCGGTCTCACGGCGGCCCGGCCCAAGATCGCCGCCTACCCGTTCACCACGCTCGAGCCGAACCTCGGTGTGGCGGGCGACGTCGAGCACCGGTTCGTGGTGGCGGACGTCCCCGGGCTGATCGAGGGCGCCCACGAGGGGCGCGGCCTGGGGCTGGGGTTCCTCCGGCACATCTCCCGGGCCCGGGCGCTGGTCTACGTGGTCGATGTGAGCGCCGACGACCCTGCGCGCGACCTTCACGTCCTCCGGGAAGAGATCGCGGCCTACGACGTGGAGCTCGCCGCCCGTGCCTCCCTGGTAGTGGCGACGAAGCTCGACCTGGCACCGGGTCCGGTGCCGGAGGGGTTCGACCTGGCTGTTTCGGCCCTGACCGGAGAGGGACTGGTGGAATTGCAGGACCGGCTGCGCGAGCTGGTGGCGAAGGCGGAGGCGGCCGAGCCGGAACGGGTGCCGTTCGTGGTGCTTCGGCCCGGCCGGGACCCGTTCGTCGTGAAGAGGGAAGGGGATCGCTACCGGGTCACCGGCCCGCGGGTCGAACGCTGGGTGGCCGTGGTGGACCTGGACGACCCCCGGCAGGTCCGTGACCTGCAGAAACGGCTGGTCAAGGCCGGGGTGGAGCGCCGGCTGGAGCAGGCGGGCGCACGCCGGGGCGACGAGGTTGTGATCGGGAACGTGGCCTTCGAGTTCCTGCCGGAAGCGGACATGGACGCCGGCGTGAGCTCCGGCGTCGATGCCGTCCACGGCGACGGCCCGGACCCGGCCGGCTGAGTCTCGGCGTTCCCCGTGCCGGCCGACCGTACAATCGCGGTCGTGGGCAGGCCCAGGCGCCTCGGGGTCATGGGTGGCACGTTCGACCCCATCCACTTCGGCCACCTCGTCACTGCCGAGGAGGCCCTGTCCCAGTTCGGCCTCGACGAGGTGCTCTTCGTCCCGACCGGACAGCCATGGATGAAGGCCGGCCAGGCCGTCAGCTCGGCGGAGGACCGGTACCTCATGACCGTGATCGCCACGGCCAGCAACCCGAGGTTGCGCGTGTCGCGCGTGGAGATCGAACGCGAAGGACCCACATATACGGTCGAGACCCTTCAGGAGCTACGCCGAAAGGCCGATGTGGACGAGGAGTTGTTCTTCGTCACGGGCGCCGACGCCATGCTCGAGATCTTCCAATGGAAGGACCCCGAAGAGGTCCTCGCCCTCGCGCACGTCATCGCCGCGACGCGACCCGGCTACGAGCTCGCGCGGTTCGAACAGGACGCCCCCGCGCACGATCCGCGCGTCTCCGTGATGGACATCCCGGCGCTGTCGATCTCTTCGACGGACATCCGGCGCCGCGTTCGCGACGGCCGGCCGATCCGTTATCTCGTCCCGGCCGGCGTCCAGGCGTACATCGAGAAGGCGGGCCTGTACCGGGAGCCGACCTCGTGAGCGCGCCGACGACGCCGCGGAAGGTGGCGGTGCCCGAGAGCGACGAAGCCTTCGACACCACCCTCTGGCCGGCCCAGGAAGCTCCCCATCGACCGTCCATCCCGATCCTGTACTTCGGCCCGACGATCCAGCTGCTGCCGTCGGCATCGGAGCTCGTGGCCCGGCCCCGGCCGAAGGCGGCTCCGACCGAATCGCCCCCGCCCCGGGTGGCCCCGAAGCCCCCGCCCGCCGCCCGACAGCCCGCGATCCCCAAGTCGTCGCCCCCGAGGCCCCGGAAGCGGCCGACCGGCCACCGGGTCCTCCGCACGTCGATGGCAGTGCTGGTGGCCCTCGTGCTGCTTGCTGCCGCGGTCGTCGGCGTGTTCGCCCTGCGCTGGAGCCCGCACCGCAAGCCCGGCACCCCGGTGGCGCCCGAGCTTCGAACCACCGGCTTGCTGGCATGGTCGGTCGCGGAGGGCGGACACGTCTACCCGGTCGTGGTCGCCGTGCCGGCCAGGTCGGTCCCGGTCGCCGTGGCGATGCCCTCGGACGTGCTGGTTGACTCGCCGGGCGGTGGCCCGTCGACGATCGGGGAGGGAGCGTTGGACTTCCAAACGCTGGTGGTGGTGACCCAGGGATCGCTGGACCTGCGGATCGACCACGAGATCACGATGACGGGCGCCGACCTGTCGACGCTGGTCGACCGGGCCGGTGGGGTGAGCCTGGTGGCCGAGCTGCCGTTCACGTCGAACGGGCACCGCATGGGGCCCGGGCAGGTGGAGGTGAAGGGTGCGGATGTGCTGGCCTATCTGGACCAGGGGAACGACGCGGACCGCACCGGCCGGTGGGAGGACGTGCTGCAGGGCGTACTGGCCAGCTCGCCCGGACCGTCGGGCTGGGCGCAGCTCGGGCAGGGCGACGATCCGACGATCGCCGCGAAGATGCTCGGTTCGGCCCGCTGGGCAACGGTGCTCGAGCTCCCCACGGTGCTCGGTGTGGACGGCGCGTCGCGGCCGAACCTGGCGAAGGTCCAGGCGTTGGTGAAGGCGAGGTTCGGGTCGCTGGCCAAGCCGCTGGTCCGCGTGGTGGTGCTGAACGGCAACGGGAACCCGGGGATGGGGGGCGCGATCGGCCGGCTGATCGCACCTTCGGGCTTCCGGGTGGTCGCGTCCCAGAACGCGGGTTCGTTCGCCCTCACGCAGACGCAAGTCATCGCGTCGGGGGTGGACCTCCTCGGCGCGGCCAACGAGGTTCAGGCCCTGATCGGCGTGGGAAGGGTGTACGTTGGTGACCAGCCGACTGGGCTCGCGGACATCACGATCGTCGTGGGGAAGGATTTCTCGCAGGGTTGAGACGGACGAAGAGGGGCGGGGAGCCCGTGACGTGGTGACGGACAAGGCCGCCGTCCAGGCCGACTCCCGCGAACTCGCGACGCTGGCGGCCCGGATCGCCTCAGAGAAGCAGGCCGATGCCATCCTCGTCCTCGACGTGCGCGAGCTGATCACTATCACGGACTACTTCGTGATCGCCTCCGGGGCTTCCGAGCGCCAGGCCAAGACCGTCACCGCGGAGATCGTCAAGGAGCTGAAGGAGCGCGGGGTCCGGCCCGTTCGCGAGGAGGGCGAACCCGGCACCGGCTGGCTGCTGATCGACTACGTGGACTTCGTCGTACACGTGTTCCGGCAGGAGGAACGCGAGTACTACCGGCTGGAGAACCTGTGGCGCGACGCGCCGAACGTGGACTGGGAGCAGGAGCCCGAAGCGTCCTCCGGGTGAGTCGCGTCGACCGGTCGGGCGAGAGGCCGCTGGTAGAATCGCCCGCCGTCACGGGCCTGTAGCTCAGTTGGTAGAGCGCTGCCTCGGCAGGGCAGAGGTCAGGGGTTCGAATCCCCTCAGGTCCACTGTGAGCGAATGACCCCAGGGCTACACTGACGGCCGCAGAGCGTCCTCAGCCGGGGGACGCGCGCGGACGATGGGGGGAATGGGCATGAGCGCACCGACCGTATCGGATCTCAGGGAGCGCGTACGGGGGGAGGTCATCACCCCTGATGACGCGGGCTACGAAGAGGCCCGCAAGGTGTACAACGCGATGATCGACAAGCATCCGAGCGTCATCGTTCGGAGCG
Source organism: Actinobacteria bacterium UBA5176 (assembly GCA_002413305.1). Classification (GTDB taxonomy): domain Bacteria; phylum Actinomycetota; class UBA4738; order UBA4738; family UBA4738; genus UBA4738. Next base: position 24,289 of record DHWS01000173.1, read on the forward strand.
CCAACGCCGGCGACGTCATGGCGGCGGTCGACTTCGGGCGCGAGAACGGCGTCGACCTGGCGATCCGCGGTGGAGGCCACAGCGTGCCCGGGTTCGGCACCTGCGAAGGGGGCGTCGTGATCGACTTCTCGCGGATGCGCGGCGTCCGCGTCGACCCCGCGAACCGGACCGCGCGGGCCGAAGGCGGCGCCACCTGGGGTGACTTCAACGCCGCCACGCACGCGTTCGGACTCGCCACGACGGGCGGCATCATCTCGACCACCGGCGTCGCGGGCCTGACGCTGGGAGGCGGCATCGGCTACCTGGACAGGGGGTTCGGGCTGTCGTGCGACAACCTGATCTCGGCCGACGTCGTGACCGCCGACGGCCGGTTCCTGGTGGCCAGCCCCGAGCAGAACGAGGACCTGTTCTGGGCGCTTCGCGGCGGCAGCGGCAACTTCGGCGTGGCCACGGCGCTCGAGTTTCGGCTGCACCCGGTGAAGGACATCTACGGCGGCCCGATGTTCTTCGAGCTGGAGCACGCCGGGGACATCCTTCGGTTCTATCGGGAGTTCATCGCCACCGCGCCCGAGCAGTTCGGTGGGTTCCCCGCGTTCCAGATCGCGCCGCCACTGCCGTTCATCCCCGAGGAGCGCCATGGCGACACGTTCATCGCCTTTGTCAGTTGCTGGGCCGGGCCGATCGAGGAGGGCGAAGCGGCGATCGCGCCGATCCGGGAGGTCGCGCCCGTCGTGGCGGAGTTCGTCGGCCCGATGCCGTACCCGGCGCTCAACTCGGCGTTCGACGCGCTCGTCCCACCGGGGCTGCAGCACTACTGGAAGGCCAACTTCGTCACCGAGCTGACCGATGAGATCATCGAGGCGCACGTGCAGCACGGGCCGAAGGTCCCCGTCGTGAACTCGACGATGCACATCTACCCGATCAACGGCGCGTGCCATGACGTCGCACCCGACGCGACGGCGTTCGCCTACCGCGACGCGAACTTTGCCACCGTGATCGCGGGCATGTGGCCCGACCCGGCCGAGAACGAGAACAGCATCAAATGGGTGCGGGACTACTACGACGCCACCGCGCCGCTGTCCGAAGAGGGCGGCTACATCAACTTCATGGCCGAGGACGACCAGGACCGGATCCGGGCGAACTACCGGGGCAACTACGACCGGCTGGTCGATGTGAAGAAGAAGTACGACCCGGACAACCTCTTCCACGTCAACCAGAACATCAAGCCGTAGTAACCCCAGGTCCAGCGGCATGGTCACGATGGCGTCGCTCCAGACACTCGCGGCGATGCTCGAACGGCGCGAGGTCACCAGCCCCGACATCCATTCGTTCTCCCTGGCGGACGGGGGAGAGGCTCTCGCTGCCCTGGCGACCGGCCACACCCGCGGGAAGATCATCGTCGTGGCGTGAACTTCGACGCGGCCTACGCCGGTTCCCCGCCGTGGGACATCGGGCGCCCTCAACCGGCGTTCCTCCGGCTGGCGGAGTCTGGTGCGCTGCGGGGGAAGATCCTCGACGTGGGATGCGGTACCGGCGAGCACGCACTGATGGCCGCCGCGCTGGGTCTGGGTGCTGTGGGGATCGATGCCTCACCGAGGGCGATCGAGCTTGCTCGGGGCAAGGCCGAGGCCAGAACGCTCGACGCCCGGTTCGTGGTCGGGGACGCCCTCGATCTCCGCGCCCTCGGGGAGCGGTTCGACACCGTGGTGGACTCGGGGCTGTTCCATCTGTTCGACGACGCGGAGCGCGCCCGATACGCGGAGAACCTGCGCGCCGCCATGGCTCCGGGAGGCCGGTACTTCATGCTCTGTTTCAGCGACCGGGTCCCCGGCGATCTCGGTCCGAGACGGGTGAGCCGGCAGGAGATCCGGAGGAGCTTCGCCCCTGAAGATGGATGGGAGGTCCTCTCGATCGAAGCGGCCACGATGGACGTGACGTTCACCCCGGAGGGCATCTCTGCTTGGCTCTCCGCGATCGCTCGCCGGGCCGCGCCCGCCGGGCCGACGGCCCGGGCAGGCTGAGGCCGCGCTGCCAGATCTTCGGGAAACCGATCGGGTGCGCGGCACGTATTCTCACCGAGCGACCGGTCCGGCCGGGCGGTCAACCGGGGGGGGGATGGATGAGCCGACGCCCGTACCGACACCGTCCGATCCTGGGCGCGTTCGTCTTCGTCTTCGTCCTGCTGGCCTCCCCGGCAGGAGCGACGACCGGCACGAGCGTCTGGAAGGTCGTCCCAACGCCGAACCCGGGCGGGTCGAGGGTCTCGGACATCACGTTCTCCGGCGTGTCGGCGGCCAGCACCACCGACGCGTGGGCGGTGGGGATCGACCAATCCGGCGCGTTCCGGCACCCACTGGTGGAGCGCTGGGATGGAGTGCACTGGCGGGCGGTCAGGGTTCCCGAGCCCGCCGGCCGACAGTCCTGGTTCAACGGCGTGCTGGACCTGAGCCCGACCGACGCCTGGGCTGTCGGGGAGAGCACGAGCCCGACGGCCGACAACCAGGATCAGCGCACGTTCGTGGAGCACTGGGACGGGACCGAGTGGTCCATCGTCCCCAGCCCGAACCCGGTGGTGGGTGGAGCATCGGGCGACGTGCTCCAGGGGATCGCCGGGACCGGGCCCGCCGACCTGTGGGCGACCGGATGGGTCCACGACGACCCGAACAACGAGAACGTGCTCCTGTTCGAACACTTCGACGGGACTGCGTGGAAGGCGCTGCCGACTCCATCCCCACCGGGCGCCGAGCAGTTCGGGGCGGACATCACTGCGCTCGCATCGGATGACGTTTGGGCGGTGGGGAGCAACGCGCTCCAGACGACGCTTGCGGCGCACTGGAACGGACGGCGCTGGTCGATCGTCCCCACCCCCTCGCTTCACGACGGTATCTCCCCGCTGAACGCGCTGACCGGCGTGACCGCGGTCGCCCGGAACGACGTGTGGGCGTCAGGTTACGAGGGCAACGTGAACAACCAGAACTTCATGGAGCCTTACGTGTTGCACTGGGACGGCACGGCCTGGGCCCTGGTCCTGACGCCGAACCTGGGAGGCGAGGGCTCCCGGCTCAACGCGGCCACGGCGCTGTCCGCGACAGACGTCTGGGCGGTCGGCCAGACGCAGGAGCTCGATGGGAGCATCCTCACGCTCACCGAGCGGTTCGACGGGACGGCATGGAGCGTAGTGCCGAGCCCGGACCCGGGAAGCGTCGGCGGGCTACTGGTGAACTCGCTCAGCGGCGTCGCCGGAGCGGGCGGAGGCGTCCTCTACGCGGTCGGCGCGCAGGAGATCTCGGGGCAGTGCTGCCTGCGCACGCTGGCCCTCCAAACGAACCGGGGCTGAGCGCCGCCCGGGTTCCAGGTCCGCAACGAATCCGATCCACCGGAGCCGGGTCCACTCCGTATTGACTAGCCCATCCGAACTGCCACCAAGGCGCCCGAAGGAAGGGTCTGGCTGGACAACATGACCGCGACGGGAGGTTCGACGCCCGACCCGCTGAACCCGACCTGGGGCACGCGGATCTGGCAGGCGGCCGCCTAGCCTCCAGTCGCCCAGGAAGGAAAAGGCCGGCCCGCCGCGTCGCGAGCCGGCCCTTCGCCATAGGACCCTTCCACAGGGCGGGAGGCGACGCACCGGGCCTCGAGGTCTTCGATCCGTTCCAGCAGTCGAGCCGTGGAGCCGGTGAGGCCCGTCTCCGGATCCAGCTCGAGAGCCGCGCCCAGCCGGACCGCCACCGCCACGTGCCGAGGGAATCTGCGGCGGGCCCCGGGTCGAAGGAGCGGCTGCGTGCCCCAGACGGCCGCGGGGATGAGCGGGGCTCCGGTCTCGAGGGCCATGCGCACGGCACCGGTCTTGACGGATGGCCGGATCGACGAGCGGCGGACCCGGCCCTCCGGATGCAGGCCGACCACCTCTCCACGCCGCAACGCGTCGACCGCGGCACCCAGCGCGCGGACGGGATCGCGCTGCCGGTCGACGGGGATGTGATGCATGCCGCGCAGCAGCGGACCACTTAGCCGGTGGTCGAACGCCGAACGGATCGCGATGAAGCGGACGAACCGGCGACGCTGGTGGGCGGCCAGCCCGAGGAAGAGGAAGTCCAGGTAACTGAGGTGGTTCGAGGCGATGATCGCCGGACCGTCGAGGGGGACGTGCTCCGAACCCTCGACCGACACGCTCCAGTCCATCGCTCGGAAGGTCAGCAGGGTGAGGCCGACCACCGAGCGGTACAGCGGCTCGGGTCGGTGGCTGAGCCGGTTCGAAGAGGGATCGCCTCCGCCCGACGTCACCCGAGGACCGGCCTGGCCGACAGGACCAGCAGCAGCACCGCGATGTAATGACACACGCTCGCCGCCACCACGAAGGTGTGCCAGACCTCGTGGTACCCGAACGTCGCGGGTCGGGGATCGGGGCGTTTGCGGAGGAAGACGATGGCTCCCCCGGTGTACAGCAACCCTCCGCAGAAGACCAGGCCCAGGTCGAGCGGGTTCATGCGATGCAGAAGCTGCGGCGCGAACACGACGACGCCCCACCCGAGCGCGATGTAGAGGGTCCCGGTGAGGATGCTGAACCCGTCGACCCGGATCACCTTCAGCGTGACGCCGAGTGCGGCGCCCGCCCAAACGGCTCCGAGGAGGACCAACGACCAGGGGGACCGCAATCCCAGCAGGGCCACCGGCGTGGTCGTCCCGGCGATCACGATGTAGATCATCGAGTGGTCGGCGCGCTTCATCGCCACGCGGACGCGGCCTGACCACCGGAGCCGGTGGTACGCGCTGCTCACCCCGTAGAGCCCGGCCAGGCTTCCCGCGTACACGGCCGCCCCCGTCCGAGCGGCGGCCGTGTGGGCCAGGGCGATCAGCGTGACCCCGGCCGGGATGGCCACGAAGAACGCGACCTGGTGGAACCGCCCCCGCAGGCGGGGCGTTGGCGGACCGGCGCCCTCGCCGAGGGCCACGGAGACTCTGGCGGGCGTCCCCTGCGCACCGTGCTGCGACGCCACGATCATCGCCGCGGGTCTGTGGCGTAGGCGATCCGGGCCGCTTCCCGGAACCATTTCTCCACGATGGTGTACCGCCCGTGCTCGATCACCACGAGGTCCAGCTCGGGGTTCTCGTGTTTCGTCGCCAGGGCGAAGTGGGCCGGGTGCCCCCGGACCACCTCGTACTCGGCCCGGGTGAGGGTGATCGGCTCGGAGCAGTTCGCGTCGCCGCACTCGCAGAGGTAGATCTCCCAGATGCGCTCGATACCCGCCTCGTCATGGGCGGCGCGGGTCCACTCGTTGAGCTCGCGGAAGTGGGCTTCGTTCTCGACCTCGACCCGACTGCCAGCTATCCACGCCGGCTCTCCGGTTGACCCGGGTCCGCATCCGTCATGTGGTCCTCGCCTTCGGTTTCGGTCGCGCGGACGCGAACGATCGGTTCGGATGACCGGATGCTGGGGTCGGGGACTGAGGGCTCGGGCTCTGAGGGCTCACCTCGCACCCCCCAGACTACACCGTCGTCCCTGCCCGGAACGGGATCAGGCGCGATTCGATATCTTCGAGTTGCCCATGGAGCCCGAATCGCCGACCGAACCCCTGCGCGTCCTGGTCGTGGATGGTCGCCGCCAGCGCCTCCAAGAGGTGGGCGACGTCGTCCTGTCGCTGGGCCATGAGGTGCTCGCCCGCGAGTCGGATCTGTCCGAGATCGGGCACCTCACGGCCACGGAAGGGCCGGACGTGGCGCTCGTCATCGTGGGCGAGGAGTCCGAACAGGCCTTGCGGCTGATCGGCACCATCGTCCACCAGGCGGCCTGTCCGGTGATCGCGATCCTCGACGTGCAGGACCGGGCGTTCATCAACGAGGCGGCCAAGCGGGGGTTGTTCGCCTACATCACCGAGGGCGACGACCCGGCCGAGCTCCAGAGCGCCATCGACATCGTGCTGCGGCGGTTCTCCGAATACCACGCGTTGGAGGGGGCCTTCGCGCGGCGGGCGGTGACCGAGCGGGCGAAGGGGATCCTCATGGAGCGGCACGGGGTCGACGAGCGGGCCGCCTTCGAGCTGCTCCGGGGACACGCCCGCCGAACCGGCCAGAAGATCGTGGCCGTCGCCGAGCGCGTGGTCGACACGCACCCCCTCCTGCCGGCCAAGCCCGCGGCCGAACCCGCGCCGGAGCGCGCCGGGGAGAGCGCGGACCCCGGTCTGAGCCGATAACCCGAGCTAGCAAATCCCGAAGAGGTACGCGGAAGTTCAACGCGAACCGTGGAGAAGGGAGGGTGTCATGGGCCAGCTGATCGCATCTCTCTTCGTCAGCATCGACAACATGATGGTGGCCAAGAACGAGGACATGAGCTGGGTCTTGGGCGACTTCGATCCGGAGATGGGCGCCGACATGGACGCCGAGGTGATGCGTTCCATGCAGGCGATCCTGCTCGGTCACACAACGTACGACATCATGGCCCAGCATTGGCCGAAGATGACCGAAGCTGAGTCGCCGGGCGCCGATCTGATGAATGGCACGCCCAAGCTGGTGTTCTCGAGGACTCTGGAGAAGGCCGAATGGGGCAGCTACGGGAACGCCACGGTCGTGAAAGAGGTGGTCCCTGCCGAGATCCAACGCATGAAGAGTCAGTCAAACGGAAGCATGGTCATCATGGGCAGCGCCAGTCTGGTGCAGCGATTCACGAACCTTCGCCTCGTCGATGAGTACGTTCTGTCGCTCCACCCGGTCATCTTGGGCGACGGCGCGAAGCCGCTGTTCAAGGACATCAAAGACCGGCACGATCTGAGGGTCGCCAAGACCAAGACGTACGGGAACGGCGTCGTCCTGCTGAAGCTGCAACCCATGGGATAGGTCGATCGCTGAACACGGAACGAAGTCGTAGCTGGTCGGGTCCGGAGGTGACCGAGGCCGACCGACGACTATCCTTCGCGCGGGAGGTTGTGCGTGATGCGACTGCTGATCCGGTGGGTCGTCCTGGCGGGTGCGTTCGCCCTGGCGGACAAGCTGCTCGCCCGGATGCACGTGAGCGGCGGCTTCGGAAGCTTGCTCATCGTGGCGGCGATCTTCGGCCTGGTCAACGCCATCCTCGGTCCGATCCTCCGGGTCGTGGCGCTCCCGATCACCATCCTGACGCTCGGGCTGTTCGCGTTGGTGGTGAACGCGGCGCTACTCGGCGTTGCCGCCGCTTTGACCTCGCGCCTGTCCATCAGGGGGTTCTGGACCGGCGTCGCGGCGGCGCTCATCATCACGGTCGTCTCGACCGTGGCGAACGACCTCCTGGAGCGCGACAAAGGCCGCTGGAGGCGCTGAGCCTCTTCGCGAGGCTCACGTCAGGTTGTAGGCGATCTCCTCCGACATCTCGCTGTCCAGGCCCAGCTGCTCCATCTCGTCGGGAACCCGGATCGCTTCGAACCGGTTCAGGGCCTTGAGGATCAGCCACGTGACGCCGAACGCGTACCCGGCGACCAGGACGGCGGCGACGACCTGCTTGCCGAAGAACACCGCGTTGCCGGCGAACAGGCCGTCCGCCCCGGCGGCGTTCACCGTCAGGAACGCGAACGCCCCCAGCATGATCGTGCCCACGAAGCCCCCGACCCCGTGGGCCGCCCACACGTCCAGCGCGTCGTCCCACTGCATGCGCTCCCGGAACATCACCGCCAGGTAGCAGAGCGAACCGGCCACCACGCCGATCACGAAGGCGGCCCAGGCCGGCACGTAGCCGGCGGCCGGCGTGACCATCGCCAGACCGGCCACGGCGCCGGTGAACGCTCCGACCAGGCTCGGCTTGCCGTCGCGGGCCCACGAGATGAACAGCCAGGTGCACATGGCGATCGACCCAGCGATGTCGGTGTTCACGAAGGCCTGCGCGGCGATCCCGTTCGCCGCCAGAGCCGAGCCCGCGTTGAAGCCGAACCACCCGAACCACAGCAGGCCCGTACCCAGGGCCACGAACGCCACGTTGTGCGGGATCGTGCGCTCGCCGGGCGCGAAGTGCCGCCGGCCGACCACCCATACCGAGGCCAGCGCCGCGAACCCCGCACTGGTGTGCACGACCATGCCCCCGGCGAAGTCGAGCACGCCCCACGTGGCCAGGAACCCACCGCCCCAGATCCAGTGGACGAGCGGCACGTAGACCAGCAGGCTCCACACGACCAGGAACTTCAGGTAGCTCTTGAAGTGCACCCGGTCGGCGAAGGCCCCAGTGATCAGGGCAGGCGTGATGATGGCGAACATCTCCTGGAAGACGAAGTGGGCCGCGGCGGGGATGTGCGGGGCCCACGGGCCGGGTGCCTCCCCCACGTGCCGGAGAGCCACCCAGTCGAGGTTCCCGATGATCCCGCCCTTGCCGCCCGAGAAGGCGAGCGAGTAGCCGACCAGCACCCAGATGGTGGTCACGACACCCATAGAGATGAAGCTCTGCATCATGATGGCCAGGAAGTTCTTCCGGCGGACCAGCCCCCCGTAGAAGAACGCCAGCCCCGGCGTCATCAGCGCCACCAGCGCCGCACTGACGAGCACGAACGCGGTGTCACCTGCGTTGATCCGTGGCATGCGCCACCCCCTTTGCGTCTCGCCTGTCGTCCGACGATCCCACCCGCGCGAACCGACGGTCTCCGAAGTATGCGAGCTTGCTCGGGTCGTTTCCAGAGGCCGGACGACATCTTCGGTAAGAGACGTTCGACCCGTCCGCGCGGCCCGGCGGCCGAACGGGGGATAATCCGGCCGTGGACGGCTCCGAGGTTCTGCGCCCTGACGGCCGAACGTGGAGCGCCGCCGAGCTCATGGCGGCGGAGGACGCCGGCTGGGGTGAGGTGCACGTGCTCATGGATTCGCTCACCCCCGACCAGGCCGAGCGGCCCGGCTACTACCCGGAGGGATGGTCGGCCAAGGACGCGCTCGCCCACATGGGGTCCTGGCTGGCGGAGGCGGGCGTGCTCCTCCAGAGGATCGCCGTGGGCACCTACCGGCCCGAAGAGGTCGACGTCGATGCCATGAACGAGCAGTTCTTGGCGGCAATGAAGGACATCCCGCTCCAGACGGCGCGCGCGCAGGCCACGGCGGCTCGAGCCCGGATGCTCCAGGCGTGGGGGGCGCTCCCGGAGCTGACGCCGGACGCCGCCTTCTGGATCCACAAGTCGGGCGCGGAGCATTACGCGGAGCACCTGCCGCGACTTCGGGAGTGGGTCGCCGAACTTCGAGCCGCCTCCTAGAGAACCGATGGCCGGCATCGACTTCGGGCGCCTCGACGCCCTCACCTTCGATTGCTACGGGACGCTGATCGACTGGGAGCGGGGGCTCCTATCGGCGCTCTGGCCGGTCCTCGACCGGCGGGGCGTTCGGACCCCCGACGACGCGCTGCTGGAGGCCTTCGCGCGCTTCGAGTCGGAGCTCGAAGCCGGTGAATACCAGCGGTACCGCAAGGTGCTGGCCGGCTCGTTCCGCGGGATCTGCGCGACCTTCGGGATCGAACCTCTCGACGAGGAGGTCGAAGCGTTCGCCGCGTCGGTGGGAGACTGGCCGGCGTTCGAGGACTCGGCCGGCGCGCTGGCGCGGCTCTCGGAACGGTTCCGCCTGGGCGTCATCACGAACTGCGACGACGACCTGTTCGCAGCCAGCAACGCTCGGCTCGGGGTTGCCTTCGACTGGGTCGTGACCGCCGAGCAGGTCCATAGCTACAAGCCGAGCGCGCGGAACTTCGAGGTGGCGCTGGAGCGGATCGGCGCGCCGCCCGAACGTGTCCTCCACGTCGCCCAGAGCCTATACCACGACCACGTGCCGGCCCGACGGCTGGGGCTTCGCACCGCATGGATCGACCGGCGCCGCGGCCGGGCTGGATCCGGCGCGACCCCGACGGCCTCGGCCTCCCCCGACGTCGTCGAGCCCGACCTGCGGACCTTCGCGGACCTGGCGCTGGGCGGACCGGACCGCCCGCCCGCTACCGCCGGTAGCGGGTGACGTTCGCGGGCGGGGGCAGGCCGGCGTCGAGCCGAGGGTCGGCGATCGGGTCCTGCGGCTCCAGACGGAGGGGCAGCTCGCCCGCCCAAACGGGGAGCCCGTAGTCCTCGTCGCGGTCCTTGGGAGGACCGGTTCGGACCTTGGCCGAGGCCTCGGCGAGCGACACCGCGAAGATCGACGTCTGCTTGAGCTCCTGTTCGTCCGGCATCCGGACGTGCCCGGCCCGGCCGTGGACGACGTGGTCGACGAGCGCGGCTTGGGCCTCCCACTTCTCCCCGGGGTCGGTGACCTCCCGGGTCGTCCCGTAGACCATCACCGACCGGTAGTTCATGGAGTGGTTGAAGGCCGAACGCGCCAGGACCAGCCCGTCGAGAAGGGTGACGGCCACGCAGACCTCCGCGCCGTCCCGGAGGGCCCGCAGGGTCCGGCTGGCGGTGGAGCCGTGGACGTACAGCACGTCGCCCGACCGCGCATGGATCGTGGGGATGATCCTCGGCGAACCCTCAACGAGGGTGGCCACGTGGCAGTACAGCGCCTCGTCGAGGATGGCGTCGATCGTCGCCCGGTCGTACGCGCCGCGTTCGGGATGGCGCCTCACGGTCGTTCGCGGGGTGACCGGCTCGTCCATGGCCCCGATGGTACGGGCTCGGGGGTCCAAATCGATCGGCGTGGCCCGGTCTCAGTCTTCAGTGCGGGGGAGCAGGACCCGGAAGGTGGCCCCGCCGCCGGGGGTGGTGACGACCTCCACGCGCCCGCGATGAGCCCGGGCGATGGTCTCGACGATGGCCAGTCCCAGCCCGGCGCCGCCGGTGGTCCGGTCCCGCGCTGGGTCGGACCGGTAGAACGGTTCGAATACCCGCCCGACCTGTTCGGGGGCCAGGCCCGGCCCCCGGTCGGCCACCTCCAGGACCGCGTTGTCGCCGTCCGGGTAGGTTCGGACGGCGACCGGCGTCCCGGCGGGGGTGTGCACCAGGGCGTTGGCCAGGAGGTTCGCCGCGACCTGCCGGAGCCGCGCCTCGTCCCCGGTCACGGTGACCGGGGCGGCATCCAGCTCGATCGGGCGCTCGCCGTCCGACGCGCGGGCGTCCTCGACGGCGTCGGCGGCCAGGGCGGCCAGGTCGACCGGTTCGCGCTCCAACGGGCGGTCCTGGTCGAGCCGGGCCAGCAACAAGAGGTCTTCCACCATGATCCCCATGCGGGCGGCTTCGTCTTCGATCCGGCGCATCGACTTCTCGAGGTCGCTCGGACGCTCGGCGGCGCCCCGTCGGAACAGCTCCGCGTAGCCCCGGATCGAGGTGAGCGGTGTGCGGAGCTCGTGCGAGGCGTCGGCCAGGAACCGCCGCAACCGATCCTCGGAGGCCTTGCGCTCCCCGAAGGCATGTTCGATCTGGGCCAGCATCGCGTTCAACGCCACCCCCAGCCGGCCGACCTCGGTGCGTGGGTCCTCCTGCGGGACCCGCCGGGAGAGGTCGCCGGCGGCGATGGCGCCCGCGGTGACGCCGATCTCCTCCAGCGGTCGCATCTCATGTCGGACCAGCCACCAAGAGAAGGACGCCAGCCCGAGCAGCACCAGGAGACTCACCAGACCCTCGATCAACAACAGTCGGCGAAGGGTCTGTCCGACCTCGTTCAGAGGGACCGCCACGATCAGGAACGCCCGCTGCGCGAACCCGGGCTGCCCCACATGGACTTCCTTCACCAGCACTCGGTAATGCTGCGACGAATGGGCCGAGGGCGTGCAACCCACGGTCAGCGAGCTGTCGTCCGACGGCTTCGTGGAGGGCAGGGACGGCGTCGGGCCCTTCTGTCCGTACAGCCAGACCGGCGGGGCGAGCTGGTGGCCCCGCCCGTCGACGAGCAGGCCGTAGGTGCCCGCCGGGAGCGGCGACGAACCGAACGGCCCCCCGGGCTGCAACGCGTCGGTCGGATCGTTGATGGCCTGGGCCACCACCTGCCAGCCGGAGGCGAGCTGCTGGTCCACGCGCTGGACGAGGAAGGATCGAAGCGACGTGTAGGTCACGACGTCGGACACGGTCAGGCCCACGAAGACCAGCACGATGACCGCGACGAGCAGCTTCAGCCGAAGCGACACGGCTCTCCTTCAGTCGCCGGGCTGGCGAAGGCAGTACCCCACACCCCGGACCGTGTGGATGAGAGCTGGGCCGTCCCGGTCGATCTTCTTGCGGAGGTAGCTGATGTAGGTCTCCACGACGTTGCCCTCGCCGCCGAAGTCGTAGTTCCAGACGTGGTCGAGGATCTGGGACTTGGTCAGCACGCGGGGGGCGTTGGCCAGGAGATAGCGCAGGAGGTTGTACTCGGTAGCGGTCAGCTCGACCGCCCGGCCCGCCCGCCAGACCTGGTGCAGGTCGTCGTCCATCTCGAGGTCGGCGAAATGCAGCCGCGCGCCGGTCTCGTTCCGGTCGTAGGAGCGCCGGAGGATGGCCCGGATCCGCGCCACCAGCTCCTCCAGGCTGAAGGGCTTGGTGACGTAGTCGTCGCCGCCGAGGGTCAGGCCGCGGACGCGGTCGCCGGTGGCGTCGCGCGCGGTCAGGAACAGCACCGGGACGCGCTCTCGCTGGTCGGTGAGGCGCTTCGTCACTTCGAAGCCGTCCCAGTCGGGCAGCATGACGTCGAGCACGATCAGGTGGGGCCGGAACGAACCGACCGCCCGCATCGCCTCGCGTCCGCTGTGGGCGACCTCGACCTCGAACCGTTCGTATCGGAGGGCGGTGGCCAGAAGGTCGGTGATGCTCTCCTCGTCGTCCACGACGAGGATCCGGACGTTCTCGGCCGTCGCCTGCTGAGCCACGGTCCGAATCGTAGACCGACTTCCTGGGAGAAGCCTGAGAGCTCGCTCTGGATCTGCTGTCAGCCGGACATGCGGATCGCCTGGATCAGGTCCGACTTCCCCATCTTCGAGCGACCGGGGATCGACTTCCGCTTCGCCATCTCGTAGAGCTCCTGCCTCGTGCCGCTCGTCGTCGCCATGGACGCCTCTTTCAGCCTGCCGTGTTGCTCCGCTTCCTTGCTCTCGCACCCGCCCGGGCCGGGGTCGAAGCGAGAGCCCGGATGGAATACCGACTTCCCGATGCCATCCGATAGGCTGATGTAGTCCCGAGTTCGTGAGGAATGCCCAGCGTGGCCGACCCACCCGACGTCAAGCGCCAGCCTTCAGCCGAAGCCGCGCTGCGCGGCGAGCCGAGCTACGTGTGGCGCTCCGGCCAGGAGCGCCGCCTCGAGCTGATCCGGCGCTACGTGAAGCTCGAAGACGCCCGGATCCTCGACGTCGGGGCGGGGATCGGGACGTACGTCCGCCGGTTCCGGGCGTTCAGTCCGCATGTGTACGGGATCGACGTGGAAGTCAAACGCCTGGTCGAGGGCTCGAAGAGCGTGCCCAGGCTGCTGGCCGCGGCCGCCGAGCGCCTGCCGTTCCGGGACAGCTCCTTCGACGTGCTGGTCTTCAACGAGGTGATCGAACATGTCGCCGACGACCGGCGGACGATCGAAGACGCACTGCGCGTCTGCAAGGCTGGCGGCCACATCGTGATCTACGCCCCCAACCGGCTCTACCCCTTCGAGACGCACGGCATCTACTGGAAGGGCGCGTACCGGTTCGGCAACATCCCCCTGGTGAACTGGCTGCCGAACCGGTACCGGAACGAGCTGGTTCCGCATGCCCGGGCGTACACGGCGGCGAGCATCCGCCGGCTCTGGGCGGGGTTGCCTGTGCGGGTGGTGGTCCACTCCTACGTTTACCCGGGGTTCGACAACGTCGTGGCCCGGAGTGCCCGGCTGGGTCACGCCCTGCGGGCCGTCCTGTACCGGGCCGAACGCACCCCGGCCCGGGCGTTCGGCCTGTCGCACTTCGTGGTGCTGGAGAAGCCGGCGGCTACCTGATCACGAAGATCGTCAGGAACAGCGCGATCCACACCACGTCGACGAAGTGCCAGTAGTAGGCGGCGACCTCCACGCCGGCGTGATCGTCCATCGAATACGCGCCCTGCCCGGCACGACCAGCAGGAGCAGCAGGCCGGCGAAGACGTGCAGCGCGTGGAGGCCGGTCATGGCGTAGAAAGCCGAACCGTACGCGTTCGAGGAGATCGCGAAGGTGGCCTTCGCGTACCCGTGGGCCTGGCCGGCCAGGAAGACCACCCCGAGGAAGGTCGTGATCCAGGTCCACCGGCGCATGCCGGCCCGGTCGCTGCCCCGGATCCGCTGGACGCCCTGCTGCATGGTGAAGCTCGACGCCACCAGGATCGCGGTGAACACGGCCGGCTCCAGGAGGTCCACGTTCGTGCCGGCGGGCGGCCATCGAGAGGCCTGGCCCTTCAGCGTGAAGTACATCGCGAATAGGGCCCCGAAGAACATGAGCTCCGAGGCCAGGAACAAGACCATGCCCACCGCCAGCAGCGGTGGGGGCTTCGCGGATGTGCCCCGGGGCCCGACCCGTTCGGCGGCCATGCTCACGAGAGGGGACGCTACCGCATCGGCTTGGAGTCGTGGCGCGGGGAATAGACTCCTGCCAGATCGCGACCCGAAAGGGGGTGGAGGGTGACGAAGCGCTACGTGCGGCTCACCGAACCGTGGGTCCGAGACGGCGGATCGCTCCGCCCGGCGACATGGGAGGAAGCGCTGGACCGGGCGGCGACCGGGTTCGGCGCAGCGGCCGCCGCGGGGGGAGAGCATGCGTTCGGGCTGTTCAGCTGCTCGAAGGCCACCAACGAGATGAACTTCATGGCTCAGAAGTTCGCCCGGGTGGTCATGGGCAGCAACAACGTCGACAGCTGCAACCGCACTTGACACGCTC
>DHWS01000173.1:39187-53902 GCA_002413305.1 Actinobacteria bacterium UBA5176
CAGCGTCGTCGGTCTGACGACGGTCTTCGGTGCGGGAGGCGGCACGAGTTCCTATGAGGAGGTCGAGAACACCGACCTCATCGTGCTGTGGGGATCGAACGCGCGCGAGACGCATCCAATCTTCTTCCACCACGTCCTGGCCGGCATCCGAAATGGCGCGAAGCTTTGTGTCGTGGACCCGCGGCGGACCGGGTCCGCCCAGTGGGCGGATCGATGGCTGGGCCTCGACGTCGGTTCGGACATCGCTCTCGCCAATGCCATGGGACGGGAGATCGTGGCAGCCGGCCTGGAGAACCGGTCCTTCATCGACCGGGCCACCACTGGGTTCGAGGAGTACGTGGCCGCCGTAGAGACCTGGACGCTGGATCGGGCGGAGGCCGTGACCGGTGTTCCGGCCGCCTCCATCCAGCAGTTCGCCCACGACTACTCCCGGGCCGGCCGAGCGCAGCTCTGCTGGACCCTCGGGATCACCGAGCATCACAACGCGGTGGACAACGTTCTCGCCCTCATCAACTTGGCGCTGCTCACCGGCCACGTCGGACGGTACGGGTCCGGTCTGTGTCCGCTCCGGGGCCAGAACAACGTCCAGGGCGGGGGGGACATGGGCGCGATCCCGAACAAGCTCCCCGGCGGCCAGGACGTGGCGGACGACGAGGCTCGGGCGAAGTTCGAGCGAGCCTGGGGTGCGTCGATCCCGCCGAAGCCCGGCTGGCATCTCACGGCCATGTTCGAGGCCATGGACCGGGGCGAGCTCACCCACCTGTACGTGATCGGGGAGAACCTGGCCCAGTCCGAGGCCGACGCCCATCGGGCCATCCGGCTGATGGAAGGGCTGGAGCAGCTCGTGGTCCAAGACCTGGTCATGACCAAGACTGCGGAGATGGCCGACGTGGTCCTACCGGCTTCGGCGGCGTGGTGTGAGGCGGAAGGGACGGTCACATCGAGTGAGCGGAGGGTGCAGCGGGTCAGGAGAGCCCTCGAGCCGCCGGGCCTGGCCCGGGACGACATCGAGATCATCTGCGACCTGGCCCGGGCCCTCGGGCACGAGTGGGGGCACCTCACCGCGGAGGCCGTGTGGAACGAGGTTCGAAGCCTCTCGCCGTGGCACGCCGGGATGAGCTACCGGCGGCTGGAGGAGCTGGGAGGGATCCCCTGGCCGTGCCCAAGCGAGGACCATCCCGGGGAACCGTTCCTGCACGCCCGCCTGTGGGAAGAGGACGAAGCCGCGCGCGGGCGTCGGGCCCCATTCCACGCCGTGGAGTTCGAACCGCCGGTCGACGTGCTCGACGAAGATTTCCCGATCCGCCTGACCACCGGCCGCCGGCTGGACTCGTTCAACACGGGCGTGCAGACGGCCGGATACTCCTCGCCGCTCCGGCGCGGGGAGACGCTGGACATCGCCCCAGAGGACGGGGAACGGTTCGGCGTGGCGCCTGGCGAGGTGGTCCGGGCGAGCTCACGGCGGGGAGCCGTGGAGGTGCCGGTGCACTACGACCGCTCGCTTCGGCCCGGTTTGGCGTTCATGACCTTGCACTTCGGCGACGATGTGATGACGAACTTCCTGACGATCGAGGCGGACGACCCGAAGTCCGGCACCGCGGAGTTCAAGGCCACCGCCATCCGCATCGATCGCATCGAACCTGGGCCGGACGTGGCGGCCGGGACCGTGCCCGGAGGCCACCGAGTCTGATGGACCTCCGTCCGATCGAGGACCTTCCCTCTGAAGAAGAGCGGCACGCGATCGATGCTGTCCTCCGTCCTGCGGCGTCCGCGCGGGAGGGGGGCTCGCCGGAGGGGCCGGAGATGTGGGCTGCGCCGGGTCCCGAGGGGAGGCGGGACCTGCTGCTTCCCGCTCTTCGTGCTGTCCAGGCCCGGGCCGGATGGATCAGCCGGGGTGCGCTCGGCGAGATCTGCCGCCGGCTGGGGATACCCCCGGCCGAAGCCTTTGGGGTTGGCACCTTCTACGCCCTGCTCTCGTTCGAGCCCCGACCGCCGGTGATGGTCCATGTGTGCGACGACATCGCGTGCCGGATGGCCGGTGCGGACGACCTGTGCGCTGAGTTCGAGGCCCGGACCGTTCCCGAAGGGGGCCACGGGACGAACACCGGACTCGCATGGAAGCGGAGCCCTTGTCTCGGACGCTGCGAGGGGGCGCCCGCGATCCTCATGCAGAGAGCCGGGGACGCGGCCGGAGACCTGTCCTTGGCCCCCGCCTCGTATCGCGACGTGGAGGCCGAGACGTCCGGGGACGGCCGCGGGCCGGGCGACGAACCGCCGGTCCCCCAAGCCGGCGAACCCGCTCTTCGTCTCCTCCGCCGGATCGGCAGGGTGGACCCGTCGAGCCTGGATGACTACCGGGCCCACGGTGGTTACGAGGCCCTGCGAACCGCCGTCGCGCTCGGGCCCGAAGGTGTCATCCGCGAGGTCAAAGACTCCAACCTCCTGGGTCGCGGGGGTGCCGCGTTCCCGACCGGGGTCAAGTGGGAAGCGGTGGCGAGGCAGCCGGTCCGCCCCCACTACTTCGTCTGCAATGCCGACGAGTCCGAGCCCGGCACGTTCAAGGACCGGATCCTCATGGAGCGGGATCCGTTCGCGCTGCTCGAGTCCCTGACCATCGCGGCGTTCGCCACCGGATCGGAGCAGGGGTTCGTCTACGTCCGGGGCGAATACCCGCTGGCCGCGGAGCGGCTGGAGGCCGCCATCGAGCTCGCTCGCACCCGGGGGTACCTGGGGGAGGACGTGTGCGGTGAGGGGTTCCGGTTCGACGTGGAGCTGCGACAGGGGGCCGGCGCGTACATCGCCGGTGAGGAGACGGCGCTGTTCAACTCGATCGAAGGCCGGCGGGCCGAACCCCGCAACAAGCCGCCCTTCCCCGTCACTCACGGTCTGTTCGGCAAACCGACCGGTATCAACAACGTGGAGACGCTGGTGAACGTGCTCGAGATCCTGCGGATCGGTGGGCAGGCCTTCGCCCGCGTGGGAACCGAGGGGTCGACCGGCACGCGCCTGTTCTGTCTGTCGGGTTGCGTGGAGCGCCCGGGCCTGTACGAGGTCGAGTTCGGCGCCACGCTCCGGGAGGTTCTGGATCTCGCCGGTGGGATCCCGGGCGGGCGGCCGCTCCGGGCCGTTCTGCTGGGCGGCGCGGCCGGCTCGTTCGTGGGTCCCGAAGACCTCGACCTGCCCCTCACGTTCGAGGCCACCCGGGCCGCCGGGGTCTCCCTCGGCTCAGGGGTGGTGATGCCGTTCGACGACACCGTCGACCTCGAATGGATCTTGCTCCGGATCGCGCGGTTCTTCCGGGACGAGTCCTGCGGGCAGTGTGTGCCCTGCCGAGTAGGGACGGTCCGCCAGGAGGAACTCCTCTCCCGGCTCAAGGCCGGACGGGCCATCGGCTCCCGCGAGCAGGAGCTGGCGATGCTCAACGAGATCGCCGCGGCCATGCGCGACGCGTCGATCTGCGGCCTGGGACAGACCGCCTCGGGGGCGATCCTCTCCGGGATCTCCCGACTCGGCCTCTTCCCGGCGGGAGCCGCGACATGACCGCGGTCCCGGTCGGTCCGCCTCGCCGGCTGATCGAGCTGACGGTCGACGATCGAACCGTGCGCCTCCCCGAAGGAAGCACGCTCCTCCAGGCGTGCGCCGCCGCCGGCGTGGAGACCCCGACACTGTGCTACCTGGAGAATCTGGCTCCCGTCAATGTGTGCCGTGTGTGCATGGTCGAGGTCGACGGGTCTCGGGTCCTCGTGCCCGCGTGCTCGCGCCCGGCGGAACCCGGCATGACGATCCACACTGAGTCGGCGAGGGTTCGACTGGCGCGGAAGGTCGTCCTGGAGTTCCTGGCCTCCTCCGTGGACGTCTCCCTGGCCCCGCAGGCCGCCGGCTATCTGGAGCGGTACGGCGCCGAGCCCGGTCGGTTCGGTACGCCGGCTCCCCCGGCTGCGGCGGGAGTGCGGGGCGGGGCGGCGCCAGGGGAGCACGAAGCATCGGATGGGCTCGCCGCCGCCACGGTGGCCCAGCCGGTCAGCCTCGACAACGAGCTGTACGTCCGCGACTACTCACGGTGCATCCTGTGCTACAAGTGCGTGGAGGCGTGCGGGGTCGACGCCCAGAACACCTTCGCCATCGCGGTCGCCGGCCGCGGGTTCGACGCCCGCATCTCCACCGAGTTCGACGTCCCGTTGCCGGACTCCGCGTGCGTGTACTGCGGCAACTGCATCGGGGTGTGCCCCACCGGGGCTCTCATGTTCAAGAGCGAGTACGACATGCGCCAGACGGGCACGTGGGACGAGGAGGAGCAGGCGGTCACCGACACGATCTGCCCGTACTGCGGGGTCGGCTGCACCCTGTCGCTTCATGTCCAGGGCAACCGGATCGTCAAGGTCACCTCCCCGCTGGACAACGACGTTACCCGAGGCCACCTCTGTATCAAGGGTCGCTTCGGATGGGAGTCGGTGCAGAGCCGGGATCCAACGGGCGCTTGACCGCGTGAGCGGCAGCCATCGCCCTCGCTCTCGGGTGCCAGGCACCGCCGTTGCGCTCGTGGCGGGGCTCCTCTTCGCCGGGGCAGCGGTGGCGTTCGCGATCGCTCGTCAGGATCGTCGGCAGGTTCCCGTTGTGCGCACGGCGTCGGGGAGTCCCACGGCGCGCCCCCCCTCCGCCGCTCCTTCGCTGTCGGTCTCGCCCACGCCGTCGATCAACCCGCCGTCGCCGATCCCCGGCTATCTGATGATCGCCGACCGGGCGAACGACCGGCTCGTGCTGGTCGACTCGAACAAGCACGTCCTGTGGACCTACCCACCGGCCGGTTCGAAGCCCGCGATGCCCTTCTTCTTCGACGACGACGTCTTCTTCAACCAAGACCACACGGAGGTGATCAGCCAGCAGGAGGAGCAGCAGACGATCCAGATCCTGTCCTTCCCGGCCGGCAAACTGCTGTGGCGCTATGGACACGTCAATGTGCGCGGTTCGACCCCCGGCTACCTCAGCACGCCCGACGACGCCTACCTGCTGCCGGACGGGACCGTCTCGGTGGCGGACGTCCGGAACTGCCGGGTGCTGTTCATCTCGCCGGCGCACGAGGTCCTCCGCCAGCTCGGGACGACGGGGATCTGTTCCCACCACCCGCCCGATCATCTGGCTTCGCCGAACGGCGACACGCCGCTCCCGGACGGCGGGACGCTGGTCACCGAGATCAACGGATCGTGGATCGACGACATCTCGGCCGACGGCAGGCTGGTGTGGTCGGTGCACGCCCCGGTCGCCTATCCCTCGGACGCGCAGTGGCTGGGCCACGGGAAGATCCTGCTGGCCGATTACTCCTCGCCGGGCCACGTCCTGGAGATGACCACCTCGGGGAAGGTGCTGTGGAAGTACGGCCCGCCGTCGGGCCCCGGCGCCCTGAACCATCCCTCGTTGGCGTTGATGCTGCCGAACGGGCTGATCGCGGTGAACGATGACTTCCGGGACCGGGTGGTCCTGATCGACCCGGCGAAGAACCGGATCGTCTGGCAGTACGGCCATACCGACGCGCCCGGCACCGTGCCCGGCTTCCTGCACGTGCCGGACGGCATGGACTTCCTGCCCTTCGACGTGGCGATGTCGACCCCGGCCATCGCCCGGCTGGTCGGCTCCCCGGCGCCCTGATCGCCGCATTCCGGCTGGCCTCGAACACGGCGCGGTACCATACAAACTCGCCCTGGTGACGCGGCTCCAGCACGACCCCGGCCGTCGCCATCAGCGGGGGGCCCTGAGGGCTCGCCGGGGCACCAGCCGCGTGGAAGTGAGGCCGATGCGTCCGTACCGACCGCAGGAGATCGAGCCGAAATGGCAGGCCGCGTGGGAACGCGACGGTCTGTTCCGGGCCGACGACTCCCCCGAGGACGGCCGGGAGCGGTTCTACAAGCTGCACATGTTCCCGTACCCCTCGGGCGATCTGCACATGGGGCACGCCGAAGCGTTCGCCATCAGCGACATCATCGCCCGGTACCGATGGATGCAGGGATACAACGTCCTGCATCCGATCGGGTGGGATGCGTTCGGGTTGCCGGCGGAGAACGCGGCGATCCAGCGCGGCATGCATCCCAAGGACTGGACGTACGGGAACATCCCTCAGCAGGAGCGGTCCTTCAGGCGCTACGGGATGTCCTTCGACTGGACCCGCATGCTGGCCACCAGCGACCCCGAGTACTACCGATGGACGCAGTGGCTCTTCCTGCAGCTCTACCGGGCCGGATTGGCGTACCGGAAGATGGCCCCGGTGAACTGGTGCCCGAAGGACCAGACCGTGCTCGCCAACGAGCAGGTCGTGCAGGGCCGGTGCGAGCGGTGCGGCACGATCGTGGTCCGCAAGGACCTGACCCAGTGGTTCTTCAAGATCACCGACTACGCCGACCGGCTGCTGGAGGACATGCGTGAGCTGGACTGGTCGGACCGGGTGCTGAGCCAGCAGCGGAACTGGATCGGCCGGTCGGAGGGCGCCGAGGTGACCTTCGAGATCGCGGAGACGGGGGACCGGATCCCGGTCTTCACCACGCGGCCGGACACGTTGTGGGGGGTGACGTTCTTCGTCTTCGCACCCGAGCATCCCTCGCTCGAACGGCTGGCGGAGGCCGGGGGGTCGGCCGACGCGGTGAAGGAGCTGCAGGACCGGCTCCAGCGGTCCGACCCGGCCGAGCGGCAGGCCGCAAGCCCGCGGGACGGCGTGGCGCTGGGCGTGCACGCCGTGAACCCGGTGAACGGCGAGCGAGTGCCGTGCTTCGTCGCCCCGTACGTGTTGATGGACTACGGGACCGGGGCCGTGATGGGGGTGCCCGGACACGACCAGCGTGACTTCGAGTTCGCCCGCGAGCACGGGCTCGAGGTCCGGGTGGTGATCCAGCCGCCGGACGTGCCGGAGGTCGAACCGACGGAGATGACCGAGGCGTATCCGCACGAGGGCGTGATGGTCCGTTCGGGTCCGTTCGACGGCGTCCGGTCGCCCGAGTCGATCGCGCAGGTCATCGCGTGGCTGGAGGACGCCGGGAAGGGCCGGGCGGCGGTGTCGTTCCGCCTTCGCGACTGGCTGATCTCCCGGCAACGGTACTGGGGCCCGCCGATCCCGATCATCTACTGCCCGGCCTGCGGTGACGTGGCGGTGCCCGAATCCGAGCTGCCCGTGCTGCTGCCCGAGGACGTGGACTTCTCGCCGCACGGCGAATCGCCCCTGGCCCGGCACCCCGGGTTCGTGGATGTGGCGTGCCCGTCGTGCGGCGGCCCCGCGAAGCGCGAGACCGACACCTTGGACACGTTCGTGGATTCGTCGTGGTACTTCCTGCGGTTCGTCTCGCCGCGGGACCCGGTGCGGGCCTGGGAGCCGGAGGACGTCGAACGCTGGCTGCCGGTCGACCTGTACAGCGGGGGGATCGAGCACGCGATCCTCCACCTGCTGTATTCGCGGTTCGTGGTGAAGGCGCTGTTCGACCTCGGGCTGGTCCCGTTCCGCGAACCGTTCACCCGGCTGGTGAACCAGGGCATGGTCATCATGGACGGCGGAGCGATGAGCAAGAGCCGGGGGAACCTCGTGGGGTTCGCCGAGGAGCTGGACCGGTGGGGGGCGGACGTGATCCGTCTGACCATGATGTTCGCCGGACCGGTCGAGGACGACCTGGACTGGGCGACCGTGTCCCCGGCGGGGGTGCGGAAATGGCTCGGCCGGGTGTGGCGGGCCGTCCACGAGGTGGCCGCGCTGAAGGAAACCGCGGGGGAGGTCGACGGGAGCACGGGGGGTGCGCTTCGGCGTGTGACCCATCGCACGATCAAGGTGGTCACGGCCGACTACGACCGGAACGCGTTCAACGTCGCCATCTCCAAGCTGATGACCTTGACGAACGAGATCCAACGCGTGCTGGAAGGGGGGACGGTCTCGGTCCCGGAGGCCCGGGAGGCTGCCGAGGCGCTGGTTCTGATGCTGGCGCCGATGGCGCCGCATCTCGCCGAGGAGCTCTGGCGAGAGGCGCTCGGCAACGCGGAGACGCTCGTCCACGGGCCGTGGCCGGCCTGGGACGAGGACCTGGCCCGTGAAGACGTGGTCGTCATGGTGGTCCAGGTCGACGGGAAGGTGCGGGACCGGATCACCGTGCCTGCCGACCTGGGCGAGGACGATGCCCGGACGCGAGCCCTGGATTCGGGCCGGGTTCGCGCCCTGCTCGATGGCCGCGAGGTCGTCCAGGTCATCGTGCGGCCGCCGCGCCTGGTGAACGTCGTGACCCGAGGGTCGAACTGAGGCGCTGCCGAAAGCATCACGCCAGATTTCGCACCGGTCGTGACGTCGCTCACTGACGGCGAGGCCCGGCCCAGCTAGCCTTCGTTCCAAGGTCGGGTTCCGGGCCCGCCGAGGCTCGCCAGTCCGTACGGGGCTGCGGTGCCCCCCGGGCCCAGCCCGGTTTCATCCCCTTGCGCTTCCTGCGCGCATGTCGTGCCTTCCCGTGGGCTGTCTGGTGTTGGAACGCACCCGAACAGGGGAGGCGGACGGTTGGTCAGTGAGCAGATCCGCGAGCGACTCCACGCCTTGGAGCGGCGCGAACTGGTGGGGCTCGTGATCATCGCGGTGCTGGTGGTGGCGGGTGCGGCGTTCTGGTACACGCGATCCCTCCCGAGCCCGGTCCACGTCGTGGCGACGGCCGGCGGCGGCGGCTCGCGAGCGCCCGCCGCAGCACCGGTCGCCTCGCCGTCGGCTTCGCCGAAGCAGATCGTCGTCGACGTCGCCGGCTGGGTGAAGACGCCTGGTGTCTACGACTTCCACCAGGGCGACCGCGTGATCGATGCCATCCGTCAGGCCGGTGGCGCACGTCCCGGCGCTGACCTGACGTCGATCAACCTCGCCGCGCTGCTCACGGACGCGGAACAGATCGTGGTGGGCAAGGCCTCGGGGGGCGGTCCGGTCAGCAGTACGACGGTGGGCTCGGGCGGCGGAGGGTCGAGCGGGGACGGTTCGAACGGCGCCCCCGTCAACATCAACACCGCGACGCTCGACCAGCTGGAGAGCCTCCCTGGGATCGGGCCTGCGCTGGGGCAACGGATCATCGACTACCGCCAGCAACACGGTCCGTTCAAGTCGGTGAACGACCTCACGAACGTGTCGGGCATCGGCGACAAGCGGCTGGCCGACCTTCGGCAGATGATCACCGTGTAGGGGGATCCCGTGCGAGGGTGGTCCCTGTCCGTCGCCGCCGCGGCGATGTGGGCGGGCATCCTGATCGCCGGAGAGTTCCCGGACCTCGGATTCGGTCGATCGGTACTGCTGCTGCTCGCCGGGCTGGCATGCCTGGTGGCTCTGCTGGCGCTGGCTCGACAGCCGCTTCCGGGCCGGTCACGTTCGATCGGGCGGTGGGCGTGCACGCCCGCGGTGGTGGCCGCGTTCCTCGTGTCGAGCTTCGTCCTCCTGGGGACCGGATGGGCCGAGCTTCGAGCCGCGCGGGTCCGCGCCTCGCCGCTTGCCCACCTGGCGGGCGCCCTCGTCCACGTGTCCGGGACGGTTGCCTCCGATCCACAGGAGCAGACGCTCGGCTGGACGTGTTCGCTCCACGTTGCGGTCCTGGAGCCGGGCAGGGCCGGCTGGCCACGAGCGATCTCGCTCCACGACGAGCTCTGGCTGGAGGGCCATGGCTCGCCACCGCACGTGGGCGCGGGCGATCGGGTGGAGGTCACTGGCAGCCTGGGCTCGCTGCACGGCCGGTTCGGCGCGTCTCTCAGCCGGCGCGGATATCCGGCCACGATGTTCGTCGATTCGGTGACCGGTCGGGGTCCGCCCTCGAACCCCGTGCTCCGGGCGGCGAACGGCCTTCGCAAGGCCCTGGCGAGCTCCCTGGCGCGTGTCTTTCCGGCACGCGACGCGGGGCTCGTGGCGGGCCTCGCGCTCGGGGACACCTCCCGGCTCGACTCGCAGGTCGAAGAGGACTTCCGTGCCACCGGTCTGTCACACCTCACCGCCGTCTCTGGTGAGAACCTGGCGATGTTCCTGGCTCCGGTCCTGGGCCTGGGGATGATGCTGGGTCTGGGTCGTCGGGGACGGTTCACGCTGGGGCTGTTGGCCATCGGCTTCTTCGTCCTGCTGACGCGGGCCGAACCGTCCGTGCTGCGCGCGGCCGCCATGTCCGGGCTGAGCACGCTCGGGATCTTCCTCGGGCGGCCCCGAAGCCCCCCTGCCATCATGGGCGGAGCCGTCCTCTCGCTGCTGGCCATCAACCCGGAGCTCGTGTATGGGATCGGGTTCCAACTGTCGGTGGCGGCCACCGCTGGCATGGCCCTGCTCTCGGGCCCGATATCGGCCAGACTCCGGTTCCTGCCCCAAGGCCTGGGCCTCGCCGCCGGGACGACCATCGGGGCCCAGGCGGGCGTCACGCCGCTCCTCCTCTACCACTTCGGTGTGGTGCCGACGGTGAGCATCCCGGCGAACCTGCTCGCGTTCCCGGCGGTCGGCCCCGGCATGCTGCTCGGCTTGCTGGCTGCCGCGGTCGGGTTGGTGGTGCGGCCCCTCGGGCTGCTCACCGCGATGGCCGCCCGCGTCCCGCTCGGGTACTTGATCGGGCTGGCCTCCCGGCTCGCGCGCTCGCCCCTGCCTTCGATCACTTCGAGCGGCTCCCAGTGGCCGCTCCTCTCGGCTGGCATCATCTGCGTCGGCGCCCTCGCATGGTGGCTCCGGGCGGGCCATCCCATGCCGAGGCGGGCGCTTGTCGTCCTGATGGTGGTGCTGCCCGTGTTCGTCTGGGCGGGCGCGGTCCGCGCCGGGCCGCCGAGCGTCCTCACGGTGACGTTCTTCGACGTGGGACAGGGGGACGCCGCTCTGTTGCGGTCGCCGCGCGGCGCCGTCGTCCTGGTGGACGGTGGCCCGCAGCTCGAACAGGTGGCCACCAAGCTTGCCGCCCTGGGTGTCCGCAGGATCGATGTGATGATCGCAACGCACCCGCATGCCGATCATGTCGCGGGCTGCCCGCCGTGCTGGCCAGGTTCCCGGTCAGCCTGGTCATCGACCCGGGCTGCCGCGGCAGCTCCCCGTACTACGCGGAATTCCTGAGCGCGGTCCGTTCGGTCCGGGTGCCCTTCCGACATCCGCGTCCGGGCGACGTCGTTCGCGCCGGCGACATCACGCTGCAGATCCTGGGGCCCGAGCGCTGCTACCACGGCACGGACTCGGATCCGAACAACGACTCGCTGGTCTTCCGGGCGCTCGACGATGGCGGTTCGGTCCTGTTCCCCGGCGATGCGGAGCAGGATTCCCAGGGTGACGTCCTGCACGACGAGGGTGGCTCCCTTCGCGCTGAAGTGCTCAAGGTCGCCCATCACGGTGGCGACACGTCGCTGCCCGAGTTCGTGGCCACTGTGCGCGCAGTCGTGGCGGTCGTCAGCGTCGGCCCGAACCGATACGGCCACCCCGTGCCGAGCGTACTGGCCGCCCTGGCTCGCGATGGGATGCAGGTGTATCGGACAGACAGATCGGGGGACGTGACGGTGGCGTTCACGCCGCAGGGCCTGGAGGTGGCGACGGTGACGAGCAAGGCCATCTCTGTCCCCGAACCCTGAGGGAGGGACCGCTCGGGTCCTGGGTCGTGAGCCCCGCAGCCGGTTCGCTCCACCCACGCTCGTACAATCCCGGCATGACCCGGCTCATCTCCGCTCCCACCGCGCTCTTCTGGGGCGAGGACGGGTTCCTACTCCGTCTCGCCGCGCACGAGCTATTCCAGCAGCGCGGGTTCCGGGCAACCGAGCTGGAGGCCTCCGATTGGCGCGGCGGCGAGACGTCCGACCTGGCCACTCCCTCACTTTGGGGGGAGCGGCGAGCCCTCCTGGTGGCCGACTGCCAGTCCATCCCGGAGGGCGGCGCCCGCGAGCTTCGGGCCTATCTCGAAGGGCCGGTTCCGGACACGCTCTGCATCCTCACCCAGGTGTCGCGGGGAAAGAACCCGCCGCCCATCGCCAAGGCCGTTCAAGCGGGCGGGGGGGTCGTGAAGCAGATCGCCGTCAAGCGCCAGGACATGCCCCGATGGGTTCTGGACCGGGCCAAGCTCCGCGGTGTCGCGCTCACCGGGCCCGGCGCGGCCCAACTGATCGCCGCATTCGGCCAGGAGACCGCGCCGTTGGATCAGGCGGTCGAACAGCTCGCTTCGGCGTTCCCCGGCCGAACGATCGGGCCCGAGGAGGTGCGCTCGCAGTTCCGCGGGCTCGGGGAGCAGCAGGTGTGGGATCTGTGTGACCAGGCATGCATGGGCAGGCTCCCCGAAGCCCTGGTCACCCTGCGCTCCCTCCTCGAGGACCGGTCGGATCCGCTCCTCATCCTGGGAGGGATCGCCTCACGGGTCCGCGATCTCCTCCGGGTCCGGGCCCTCCCCGATCGGATGCCGGCGGCAGAGGCCGCGAAGGCGGCCGGGCTCCGGTTCGACTGGCAGGTTCGCCGCTATCGGGAGCAAGCGGGGCGGATGAGCATCGAACAGCTCGTCGAGCTCCACACGCTGGTCGTGGAAGCCGACCGGGCCTTGAAGGGTGGGGCGCCGGGGGATGTCGTCCTGACCGCCCTGGTCGCGGTGATGGCGGGGGAGCGGACCGCGGCGCTGGATGTTCCGGTCCGCGTCGGGCGCTGACGCAGCCCCGGGGAACCAGTCTCAGCTCGAAGCGGCTTCGTTCACCGCACGGGCCAGCCGCGACTTCCTTCGGGCGGCCGCACGCTTGTGCAGCACGCCGCTGGAGGCCGCCCGGTCGAGCTCCCGGGCCGCGGCGCGGAACTCTTCGACGGCAGCCTGCTCGTCTCCTCCAGACACGGCGCCACGGACCTTCTTGGCCGACGTCTTCATGGAGGACCGGGCCGCTTTGTTCCGGCTGTGCGCGGCCTCGTTCTGACGATTGCGTTTGATCTGAGACTTGATGTTCGCCACGGCGGCCGAGTCTACCAGCGGGTGGGGAGTGGCAGCCCGGGCGATCGGACCGTGGCCAGGGCCGACGACTCCACCGGTGACCCGGACCCACCGTGGGCATCTGGCGCAGCGCGGACCGCGAACCGCGTACCGCGTACCCTTGCGTGCCGATGGACCTCACCCTCATCCGGAACTTCTGCATCGTCGCGCACATCGACCACGGCAAGTCGACCTTGGCGGATCGGTTCCTCGACCTGACGCACGCGGTGGCCGCCCGCCAGATGCGGGAGCAGTACCTCGACCGGATGGACCTCGAACGCGAGCGCGGGATCACGATCAAGGCGCAGGCGGTCCGGCTCACCTACCCGCAGGGTGGAACGACGTTCGAGCTGAACCTCATCGATACGCCCGGCCACGTCGACTTCACGTACGAGGTGTCGCGAAGCCTCGCGGCGTGCGAGGGCGCCATCCTCCTCGTTGATGCCGCCCAGGGGATCGAAGCGCAGACCCTGGCCAACTACCATCTGGCCCGCGACGCGGGCCTGACCATCGTCCCGGCCCTCAACAAGATCGACCTGCCCGCCGCGAACCCGGACGCCGTCGCCGACGAGCTCGCCGACCTCATCGGCCGCGAGCCGGGCGACATCCTGCGGGTCAGCGCGAAGTCGGGGCAGGGCGTGGGCGAGCTGCTCGACGCCGTCGTGGCCAGCGTTCCCCCGCCCACCGGCGACCCGGCGAAGCCCACCCGCGCGCTCATCTTCGACTCCAGCTACGACGCCTACCGGGGTGTCATCGCCTACGTCCGCGTCGTCGACGGCGAACTGGTGGGTCGCACCCGCCTCAAGTACATGTCGAATGGCCAGGTATCCGAATCGGAGGAGGTCGGGGTCTTCGCGCCCGACGCGGTCCCGGCCCCCAAGCTCACCGCGGGCGAGGTCGGCTACCTCGTGACTGGGGTGAAGGACGTCCGTCAGGCGAAGGTCGGCGACACGGTGACCCTTGCGGCGAACCCGGCGTCCAAGCCGCTCCCCGGCTACCGCGAGCCGAAGCCCATGGTGTGGAGCGGCCTGTTCCCGGCGGAGGGCGGCGACTACACGCTCCTGCACGACGCGCTCGATAAGCTCAAGCTCTCCGACGCGGCCTTGGTCTATGAGCCGGAGTCCTCGCTCGCCCTTGGGTTCGGCTTCCGATGCGGCTTCCTCGGGCTCCTCCACATGGACATCGTGAAGGAGCGCCTGGAGCGCGAGTTCGACCTGGAGCTCATCGCCACGGCTCCCAACGTGGAGTTCCGCGTGGTCAAGGGTGCCGAGGTTCTGACGGTGCACAACCCAAGCGAGATGCCACAGCCGGGTACCTACGACTACGTTGAGGAGCCGTTCGTGCTGGCCACGATCATTGCGCCGGCGACCTACCTGGGGCCGGTCATGGAGCTGTGCCAGCAGCGCCGGGGCTCGCTCCAGGACATGCGGTACCTGTCGCCGGAACGGGCCGAGATCCACTATCTCCTGCCGCTCGCCGAGATCATCTTCGACTTCTTCGACATGCTGAAGTCCCGCACCCGGGGCTATGCCAGCCTGGACTACGAACACTGGGGGTACGAGCGCTCGGAGCTGGTCCGGGTGGACGTCATGCTGCAGGGCGAAGCGGTCGACGCCTTCTCCAGCGTGGTGCACAAGGACAAGGCGTACGCCTATGGGCGCCAGATGGCCGAACGCCTCCGCGAGCTGATCCCCAGGCAGCTCTTCGAGGTCGCCATCCAGGCGACGATCGGCAGCCGGGTCATCGCCCGGGAGAGCGTGCGCGCCAAGCGCAAGGACGTCCTCGCCAAGTGCTA
>DHWS01000173.1:54087-61267 GCA_002413305.1 Actinobacteria bacterium UBA5176
CGCAAGCGGAAGCTGCTCGAGAAGCAGAAGGAGGGGAAGCGCCGGATGCGACGGGTGGGGCGGGTCGACGTGCCCCAGGAGGCGTTCATCGCGGCGCTCCGTATCGACCAGCAGGCCGCCGGCGGGAAACAACCATGACCGCCGGAAGAGCGAGCGGAGCCGTGAGGGAGCACGCCGTGAGGCAAGTCGTGATGGACGAGGTTCGTGCAGGGCTCTACATCCACATCCCTTTCTGCCTCACTCGGTGCGGGTACTGCGATTTCAACACCTACGCCGGACTCGGCCACCTGGCGGGATCGTACGTCGAGGGTGTGACACTCGAAGCGGCCCTCGCCGGCCCGGGATGGGAGGGGGAGCGGTTCGACTCGGTGTACTTCGGCGGCGGGACGCCGACCATCCTGCCGCCCGGCCAGATGGTCAGGGTACTTGACGGATGTGCGCGGGTGTTCGACCTCCTGCCCGACGCGGAGATCACCTCGGAGGCGAACCCGGACACCGTGGACGAGCCGGTCCTCGCCGCGCTCCTCGATGCCGGGGTGACGCGGCTCTCAATGGGTGTGCAGTCGTTCGACACCGCCGTGCTCGAAACCTTGGAACGGGTGCACTCGCCGGAGTCGTCGCGTGCAGCTTTCGCCGCCGCCCGGCGGGTCGGTTACGAGAACGTGAACCTGGACCTGATCTACGGGGCGCATGGCGAGACCGTCGAGTCCTGGCAGCGAACCATGGAAGAGGCGGCTCGCCTGGAGCCCGAGCACCTCTCCTGTTACGCGCTCACCATCGAGCCTGCCACGCCGCTCGGTCGCAAGGTCGCCGCCGGGCTGCTGCCGGCCCCGGACCCCGACCTTCAGGCCGAGATGTACGACCGGGCCTGTTGCACGCTTCGCGACGCCGGCTACGAGCACTACGAGATCGCGAACTGGTCAAGGCCCGGCAAGCGCTGCCGACACAACCTGGGCTACTGGGAGGGCAAGCCCTACCTGGGGCTCGGAGCGGGGGCGCATTCGTACCGCGACGGTCACCGGTGGTGGAACGTCCGCCCGCCCCTCCAGTATCTCGAGACCGTGGGCGCCGGACGCCTGCCCCGCGGCGGTGAGGAGTGGCTCTCCCCCGAAGATCGTCGACTCGAGCAGCTCCTCCTCGCATTGCGGACCACCTCCGGAGTCCCGCTGGCAGACGTCGAACCCTCTCGCGCCGACGAGGTCGTCCAGGCGGGGCTGGCCGAGAGAGACGGTGCGCGCCTCCGCCCCACCGAACCAGGGCTGCTCATGGCGAACGAGGTTGTTCTGAGCCTCCTCGGGTAGGGGGTCGCTCATCACCGGCGAGCCGTGACCGGTCCGAGGCGTGTTCCCGGCCTCAGCTGCTAGCAGTCTCGGCCAGAGAGTGCTAACAATAGGGACATGGCAACTACCTCCGCCCGCGCATCCGGGCAGCTGAGCGAGCGGAAAGCCGCGATCCTGCGGGCGCTGGTCCGCCAGTACATCCGGACGGGCGAGCCGGTGGGGAGCGAGATGCTCGCTTCGACGTCGGGCCTCCGCGTCAGCCCGGCCACGATCCGAAATGAGCTGGCGGCGCTCGAGGAGCTCGGCTACCTGACCCAGCCGCACACCTCGGCCGGGCGCGCGCCCACCCATCTCGCCTACCGCTTCTTCGTCGACCTGCTTCCGTCCCGTCCGCACCTGCGGGGCTCCGAACGCCTGGCGGTCGTCCAGTTCTTCGAGGAGGCGCTGGCCGACGTCGACGAGATCCTGCGGGGCACCACGCTGTTGCTGTCTCGCCTGACCCGTTACGCATCCCTGGCATTGGCCCCCAGCCTCAAGGAGAGCGTGATCGCGCGGTGCGAGCTGATCGGGCTAGGTTCGTCCACGCTCCTCCTGGTCGTGTTCGACAACGGCCGGGTCGAGAAACGGCTGGTCGACGTTCCCGAGGACGCAACGGAGGAGGACCTCGAACGGGTCTCGCGGTCGCTGTCCTCGGCCTTTCGGGGCATGACGGTCGGCGCGGCGAAGCAGGAGGCCGATCGAAATGCCGCCGCCACCCGGGAGCCCGACGCGGCGGTTCTGCGCAAGGTCGGCGGGGCACTCGGTTCGATCGACGCGGCGGCCGAAGCCGAGCACGTCCTGCTCGGGGGCGTGGCGAACATCGCCGGCGAGGGCGCGTTCGACCGCCGGGAGACGGTCCGGGAGGTCTACGAAGCGCTGGAGCGCGAATCCGCCCTGCTGCATCTTCTCCGCGAGGCCGCGTCGACTCCGCCCGTGAGCGTGATGATTGGCGCGGAGAACTCCATCCCGGGGATGTTGGAGGCCAGCGTGGTCGCCGCGCCGTTCGGGGCGGGGGGTGGGGCGATGGGGACCATCGGCGTCATCGGGCCGCTCCGCATGGACTACGAATCGGCGATCTCGGCGGTCCGGATCGTCGCGGAACGACTGTCCGCGGCGGTCGAGGCGCTGCGGAGCTGATCGCCGGGGTCGGGTTGGGCGGGGGTGCGTTCGACCGCCGGTACACTCGGAGCGATGGCTCGGGTTCCTGACCTGTACGGCCTGCTCGGCGTCAACCGGGAGGCCACCGATGACGAGATCAAGCGCGCCTATCGCAAGCTGGCCCGCGAGCTGCACCCTGACGTGAACGGAGACCCCGAAGTCCAGCGGCGGTTCAAGGAGATCACCGCCGCGTACGACACGCTGAAGGATCCGGGCAAGCGCCGCCGATACGATCTGTTCGGCGCGGCCGGCGCGCCTGGACAGGCCCCGGACTTCTTCAACATGGGCGACATGGGCGACCTGTTCGACGTGTTCTTCGGCGGGGGGATGGGCGGCGCGGGGCGGCGGAGGTCGCGGCGGCGGTCCCGGACCGAACGCGGCCCGGACCTGCAGGTCTTGCTCACGCTGTCGTTCGAGGAAGCGGTGTTCGGCGTGGCCAAGGACGTCGACGTGGACACGCTGGAGCAGTGCACCCGCTGCGGCGGGACCGGGTGCGAGCCGGGCACGCATCCTTCGCGGTGCACGGGCTGCGGCGGTTCGGGCGAGATGCAGAACGTCTCGCGGAGCATGTTCGGCACGGTCATGACGGCCCGGCCGTGCACGGTGTGCGACGGGACCGGGGAGGAGATCGCCGCCCCGTGCCGGCAATGCCGCGGCGACGGCCGGGTGCAGGGTCTCCGGTCGGTCCACGTCGAGGTCCCGGCCGGAGTCGAGAACGGGATGGAGCTGCGCGTGTTGTCCGCCGGGGCCAACGGGCGAGCCGGAGGAGGCGCCGGAGACCTGTACGTGGCGCTCAGCGTCCAGCCACACCCGGTCTTCGAGCGCAAGGGTCAGGACCTGGTCTGCGCGCTGCAGGTGGCCATGACCCAGGCCGCGCTGGGCGCGGACCTGGAGATCCCAACCATCGACGGCGAACCCGAGCACGTCCATCTGGACCCCGGCGTCGAGTCGGGCACGGTGCTCCGGCTGCGGGGGCACGGCGTCCCCCACCTCGGACGCCGCGGCCGGGGCGATCTGTACGTCACGGTGCAGGTCGAGACGCCGAAGCCGAAGACGAAGGAGGAGCGCGAGCTGCTCGAGCGCCTGGCGCAGTTGCGAGGCGAGCGTCCGACGAAGGGCGAAGGCCTGGCGGGCAAGCTCCGCAAGCTGCTGCAGTGAGGCCGTGACCGCTCCTCACTTCTTCGTTTGGGGCGAAACCTTGCAACCCGGCCTCAGCATCCTGCTCGCGGAGGAGGACACCCATCACGCGTCGCGTGTACTCCGTCTGCGGGAAGGCGAAGAGATCACCATCGCGGACGACCGGGGAGCGGTCGCCGACGCGCACGTGATCGGCTTTCCGGACCAGCGGGTGTTGGCGCTGGTGGACGCCGTCCGGAGGGTACCGAGGGCCCAGCCATTGGTCCACGTCGTGCTCGCGCCGCCAAAGGGCGATCGGCTCACGTGGGCTGTACAGAAGACAACCGAAGTGGGGGCGGACGCGATCTCGCTCATGGCATGCGAGAGGGGAGTACGAGACTGGCCGACCCCTGACCGTTCGGAGCGGACCCACCTGCGGCTCAGCCGCGTTGCCAGAGAGTCGAGTATGCAGGCGCGGCGGCCCTTCCTGACGCAGGTCGGGTGGTTCGGGGACCTTCGCGAGGTGTTGAGCACGTTCGATCGCCTCACCGGCGATCGGATCGTGATGCTGCACGAGTCGGCGAGCGCCCGCCTCTCCCACGTCTCCTGGGATGTCCTTCCTCGCATGGTGGTCCTGCTGATCGGACCTGAGGGCGGGTTCAGTCCTTCAGAGGTGGATCTGGCCGGGTCGATCGGCGCCTCCATAGCCTCTCTCGGCCCGCCCATCCTTCGAACCGAGACCGCGGCCGTCGTGGGCGCGACGCTCGCGTTGGCTCGGTACGGGCGGCTGGGCTAGGCTCGCACCGAGATGAACACCATGAGCGACTGCCTGTTCTGCAAGATCGGGGCGCGAGAGGTCGAGGCCGACATCCTCCAGGCGGGCGACGACGTGGTGGCGTTCCGCGACATCAACCCGCAGGCCCCCACGCACGTCCTGATCATCCCGAAGGACCACCTCACGTCCATCGACGAGATCACGGCAGGCCACGGCGACCTCCTCGCCGATATCGTGAGAACGGCCGCCCACGTCGCGAGCGCCGAGGGCATCGCCCAGAGCGGGTGGCGGCTGGTCACCAACGTCGGCCCCGACGCGGGCCAGAGCGTCCCGCACCTGCACTTCCACCTCCTGGGGGGGCGTCAGATGCGGTGGCCGCCGGGGTGAAGGCGCGGGTGCCGCTTGCCCCGGGGCCGTCGGCGGCCGCCCGTATAATCGGGACCGTCGGGGGTCGCGCCTGCCGCGGCCCTCTTTGGATGAAGGCGTAGGGAAGGGCTGTTGGCGGAAGCCACGACACGCACCGCACAGGTCAGGATCCTCGTCCCGGGCAGCCAGCCGATGGTGGCCCTCCTCGGACAGCGCGACGAGCTGCTGAAGCTCGTGGAGTCCGCTTTCGACTCGGAGATCCTCGTTCGAGGCAACGAGATCACGATCACCGGCGAGGAGGGCGAGGCCGAACTGGTGGCCCGGCTCTTCGAGGAGCTCCTGCTCATCCTCGGCCAGGGCCAGGTGCTCTCGGAGCTATCAGTGACGAAGACGATCGACATGATCAAGGACGACGGACCCACCCGGCCGTCACAGGTGTTCGGCGACGTGGTCCTCACCTCCCGAGGTAAGTCGCTGGCGCCGAAGACGCTCGGCCAGAAGCAGTACGTCGACGCGATCCGCCGCAACACGGTGACGTTCGCCATCGGGCCGGCCGGGACCGGCAAGACCTACCTGGCCGTGGCCACCGCCGTGAAGGCGCTCCAGGACCGCGATGTCTCGCGGATCATCCTGACCCGCCCGGCGGTCGAGGCCGGCGAGCGGCTTGGGTTCCTGCCGGGCACGCTCTACGAGAAGATCGACCCCTACCTCAAGCCGCTGTACGACGCGCTGTTCGACATGATGGATGCCGAAGCGTTCCAGCGGTTGATGATGCGGGGCACCATAGAGGTGGCCCCGCTCGCATTCATGCGGGGAAGGACCATCAACGATTCCTTCATCATCTTGGACGAGGCGCAGAACACCACCCCCGAGCAGATGAAGATGTTCCTGACCCGGCTCGGGTTCGGCTCGAAGGTCGTGGTGAACGGCGATGTGACCCAGATCGACCTCCCCACCGCGCAACGGAGCGGCTTGGTGGTGGTGGAGGAGATCCTGGAGGGGATCGAAGGGATCGAGTTCGTCCGTCTCAGTGCCCGCGACGTGGTGCGGCACCGCATCGTGCAAAACATCGTGGAGGCCTACCGGGCGTACGGGGAGCGCACCGGCCGCACCTCGCGCGCCGGCTCGGAGTAGCCGTGGGCGAGTCCCCGCGGGGAGGCGGCTCGAACCGGCCGGCCGACCTGCGGCCCCGCGTGCTCGTGTCGAACCTGCAGGACGCGCCCGTCGACGCTGAAGGCCTTGCTGCGCTGGCCGCCCACACGTTGGAGGGGGAGGGGCGGCGAAACGTCGAGCTCTCACTGTCGTTCGTCACGCCGGCACAGATCGAAGAGCTCCACGTTCGATACCTGGACGAACCCGGCCCCACCGACGTGCTGTCGTTCCCCATGGACGAGGAGGGCCTGCTCGGGGACGTGATCGTGTGCCCCGAAGTCGCCGCGAAGAACAACGTAGACATCGAGGCCGAGCTCCGCATGCTGGTCGTCCACGGCGTCCTGCACCTGGTCGGCTACGACCACGAGGAGGACCTCGACCGGGCTGCCATGTGGGCGAAACAGGAGGCCTACTCGGGGGTCCGGGCGCCATGAGCCCGCCCCTGGCCACCTTCCGCGCGGTCGATGAGTGGGAGACCGTCGCGGTGGCACTGCTGATCGGGGTGGCGGCCATCCTCGCCGCGGCGGAGACGTCGATCACCCGGATGAGCCGGATACGCGCCTACCACCTTCGGGAGGATGGGAAGCGAGGCGCGAACGCCATGGTCCGGATCGCCGAGAACCCGGCCCCGTATCTGAACGTCGTGCTGCTGCTCACCTTGCTCGTCCAGCTGGGAGGCACCACGCTGGCCAGCGTGGTGGCGGTCCGGCAGATGCACCGGGCGGGCGAGATCGTGGCCACCGTGGCCATGACGATCCTGCTGTTCGTCTTCGCGGAGGTCACCCCGAAGACGTTCACGGTCCTGCACACCGACCGCGTCGGGGTCCGGCTGGCGCCGCTGATCGTGGCCATGACCCGCGCGGTCGGCCCGCTGGCCCGCGTCCTGATCTCGATGGCGAATGTGATCCTGCCGGGCAAGGGGCTCCCGCAAGGCCCGTTCGCCACGGAGGAGGACATCCGGGCCATGGCGGAGGTCGCCTCCGAGGAGGAGTCGATCGAGGAGGGCGAGAAGGATCTCATCCATTCGATCTTCGAGTTCGGCGACACGCTCACCCGCGAGGTGATGGTCCCACGCCCTGACATGACGGCGGCTCCGGTGACGAGCGACGTGAAGGACGTGCTGGACCTGATCCTCCGGCGGGGCTACTCGCGTATCCCCGTGTTCCGGGAGAGCGTGGACGACATCGTCGGGGTGGTCTACGCGAAGGATCTGCTCCGGCATCTCCACGCCGGCAAGGGGGACGTCGCCCTCGACAAGATCATGCGCGAGCCGTACTTCGTGCCGGAGACGAAG
>DHWS01000173.1:61324-83690 GCA_002413305.1 Actinobacteria bacterium UBA5176
GAGGAGCTGGTCGGGGAGATCGCCGACGAGTACGACCGCGAGGAGCCGCAGCTCGAACCGGTCGCCGACGGGACGTACCGGGTCAGCGGGCGCATGTCGATCGACGACCTCAACGACCTCCTCGACGTCGATCTGCCGCACGAAGAGTGGGACACGGTTGCCGGACTGATGTACGGCCTCCTGGGGGCCGTTCCGACGCAGGGCGAGACCGCGTCGTTCGAGAGCCTCACGTTCACGGCCGAGAAGGTGCAGGGGCGGCGCATCGCGAAGGTGCTGATCACCCGCCGCGAACCACAGGAGGAGGCGGCCGTTGAGTGAGGTTCTGTCCGACCACGAGCTGGACGAGCTGGTCGCGGCCGCCCGGGAGGCCCGGTCGAACGCCTATGCGCCCTACAGCCACTTGGAGGTGGGCGCGGCCCTGGCCACAGGCGGTGGCCGACGGTTCGCCGGCGCCAACGTCGAGAACGCCTCCTACGGCCTGGCCATCTGCGCCGAACGCGTCGCCGCCGTGAAGGCGGTCACGGCCGGCGCCCGTGACCTGGTGGCGATCGCCGTCGTCAGCTCCTCCCCGGCGCCCACCCCGCCCTGCGGCGCGTGCCGCCAGTTCCTGTACGAGTTCAACCCCGGGATAGCCGTGGTGTCCGAGGGTGGGGACGGCGGACGCGAGCGGTGGCGGCTCTCGGAGCTGCTGCCGGACGGCTTCGGCCCGCAGGACCTCGAAGTCCCCCGATAGCTGCTCGCGGGGCGGCGTTCCGTGGAGATTTCGTCGCGTGCTTGCTCCGGCTCTTCGGGCGGGGGAGGGGCCGGGGGTACCATTGCCCCCACATGCCGCTCTACAAGGAACAGGGCATCGTCCTACGTTCGATCAAGCTCGGTGAGGCCGACAAGATCGTCAGCATCCTCACCCAGGGGTCGGGCAAGATCCGGGCGGTGGCGAAAGGGATCCGCCGGACGCAGAGCAAGTTCGGCGCCCGGCTGGAGCCATTCACGCACGTCTCGCTGTTGCTGTACCAGGGAAGGAACCTCGACACGATCACCCAGGCCGAGATCGTCTCGCCGTTCGTCGCCCTCCGGGGGTCGTTCGATCTGATCGCGGCGGGGGAGACCATGCTCGAAGCGGTCGACAAGGTGGCCGAGGAGCACGAGAAGAACGTCCG
This sequence comes from Actinobacteria bacterium UBA5176, assembly GCA_002413305.1. Lineage (GTDB taxonomy): Bacteria > Actinomycetota > UBA4738 > UBA4738 > UBA4738 > UBA4738. The sequence continues at coordinate 62,482 of DHWS01000173.1, forward strand.
CCTGTTCCTGCTGCTCCTGGCCGGCCTCCGGACCCTCGAGACCCGGCCGAACGACCCGGCCGCGGTGGCCGAATCGTTCCTGCTGAAGCTCCTTTCACTGTCCGGCTTCCATCCCAGCCTGTCCGCATGCGCGGTGTGCGGAGCGCCTGGGCCGCACACGTGGTTCGCCGCCGGGCAGGGCGGGGTGGTGTGCGGCGACGACGCCGACTCCGACGCCGGACGCGTCTCGCCCGACGCGGTCCGATGGCTGGACGGGCTCCAGCGGGTGGACCTTCCCGGGGCGGGTGACATGACCCCGGCGCTCACCGTCCGCCGCGAGTCGCGCGCCATGCTGTACGGATTCGTCGAGTACCACCTCGACCGCCGGATGCGAAGCTTCGTGCTGCTGGCCCGGCAGCCGGGCCCCGAGGCGCCGGTCACGGTGGGCACCCCGTGAGCTATCTCTCCGATCCGGACCTCGGCCAGCTGCCCCGGCACGTCGGGATCATCATGGACGGCAACGGCCGATGGGCGAAACAGCGCGGCCTGACCCGCAGCGACGGCCACTCCGCCGGTGAGGAGGCGCTGTTCGACGTGGTCGACGCCTCCATCGAGATCGGCCTGAAGTGGCTGACCGTGTACGCCTTCTCGACCGAGAACTGGAAGCGCCCGCCGACCGAGATCCGCTACCTCATGTACTTCAACCGTCGTCTCCTTCGGAACCGCCGCGACGAGTTGAACGGACGCGGCGTCCGCATCCGGTTCACCGGCCGGAACGACTGGCGCGTCCCTCGCAACGTCGACCGGGACATGACGGACGCTCAGGACCTGACCCGGGCCAACACGGGGTTGACGTTCACCATCGCCTTCAACTACGGCGGCCGGACCGAGATCGTCGACGCGGTCCACAAGCTGCTGGACGACCATGACAAGGGCCGGTTGAAGGGCGAGCGCCTCACCCCCGATTCGATCCGTTCGCGCATGTACTACCCCGACATGCCCGACTTGGACCTGCTGATCCGGACCGGCGGTGAGATGCGCATCTCGAACTTCCTCGTGTGGCAGGCCGCCTACTCGGAGCTCTGGTTCACGCCCGTCTACTGGCCGGACTTCAACCGCGAGAACCTGTTCGAAGCCATCCGCGACTACCAGAAGCGCGACCGTCGGTTCGGCGGGCTCGACAACCAGTAACGGTCTCCGCGGTACCATCCGACCCAGCCATGCCCGTCTATCTCGCCTACGGCGCGAACATGGACCCGCGGCACATGCGCGAGCGTGTTGCGGGTGCCCGGGAGATCGGCCCGGGTCGCCTGGACGGCTTCCGGCTGGCGTTCAACGTCTACTCGAGCGAATGGGACGGTGGGGCGGCGAACCTCGAGCTGGACGAGCGGGCCCACGTCTGGGGCGTCCTATGGGAGGTTGAGCATGACGAGACCGGGGGCCTGGACGCGTTCCACGGACACCCGACGTACTTCCGCCGCGAGGACATCGTGGTCGAGACGAAGGCGGGACCGGTGGTGGCGTGGACCTACCGGGTCGCCCACCTCCAGGGCTACGTACGGCCAACCGATCAGTACCTGAACCGGCTCCGTTCCGCCATCCGGATCCAGGGGCTCCCGCCGGAAGCGCTGGACATCGTGGACCGCGCAGCCCGGCCGCCGCAGCCCACCATCTCCACCTGATCGCGACGGCGATCCCCATCCCGGCCGATATCCTGTAGCTCACGCCAGCGGCCGGAGCCACCGGCCGGGAGAGAGGAGTCGGTCCATGTCCGACCTGATGGGTGCCGTCACGTCCCTCGCCAAACGGCGGGGGATCGTCTTCCCGTCCAGCGAGATCTACGGGGGTCTTCGTTCGTCGTGGGACTACGGTCCGCTGGGGGTCGAGCTGCGGCGCAACGTCCGGACCGCCTGGTGGCGGTCCATGGTCCAGCTGCGGGACGACGTGGTCGGGCTGGAGGCCTCGATCATCATGGCAGCCAAGGTGTGGGAATCGAGCGGCCACGTGGCTGGCTTCTCCGACCCGCTGGTCGAATGCCTGAGCTGCCACCAGCGGTTCCGCAAGGACCATCTTCCCGATATGGCTCAGTTGGGCCCGACCTGCCCGAATTGCGGTCAGAACAAATTCACGGACGCTAAGCAATTCAACCTGATGTTCAAGACCCATATGGGGCCGGTCGAAGACGAGGCGGCCGTTGTGTACCTGAGGCCGGAAACCGCGCAGGGCATGTTCGTCGACTTCAGGACCGTCCAGGGGGCGAACCGGCTGAAGATCCCCTTCGGGATCGCCCAGATCGGGCGGAGCTTCCGCAATGAGATCACCCCCGGCAACTTCATCTTCCGTACCCGGGAGTTCGAGCAGATGGAGATGGAGTACTTCTGCGAGCCGGGCACAGACGACGAGTGGTTCGCGTACTGGAAGGACCAGCGGATGCGATGGTTCCTGGACCTGGGCGTGGGCGAGGCCAAGCTCCGGTTTCGCGACCACGAACCGGACGAGCTCGCCCACTACGCGAAGGCCGCCACCGACATCGAGTACGAGTTCCCGTTCGGGTGGAGCGAGCTGGAGGGCATCGCGAACCGGCAGGACTTCGACCTCAGGCAGCATCAGCAACACAGCGGCGAGGACCTCACCTACTTCGACCAGGAGCACGACCGGCACTACCTGCCATTCGTGATCGAGCCGGCCCTGGGGGTCGACCGGGCGCTGCTGGTGTTCCTGCTGGACGCGTATACGGAAGAGGAGGCCCCGACCGCCAGCGGGAAGGCCGAGAAGCGGACGGTCCTGAAGCTGCACAAGGATCTGGCGCCGGTGAAGGTGGCCGTGCTCCCGCTGTCGCGGAACGAGCAGCTCTCGCCGGAGTCGCGGAGGGTCCGCGACCTGCTGCAGCCGCACTGGATCGTGCAGTTCGACGACGCGGGATCGATCGGGCGGCGGTACCGGCGGCAGGACGAAGTGGGGACGCCGCTGTGCGTGACGATCGACTTCGACACACTGCAGGACCAGGCGGTGACGGTGCGGGACCGGGACACCATGCAGCAGGACCGGGTCCCGATCGCCAAGCTGCTGGACGACCTGAAGGCGAGATTGTCGTGAGCGCCGCGGCGGTGGGAAGAGGAAGGTTCCGGATCCGGCCGGTCGGTGCGTTCTGGTTCGCGTTCCTCCTGCTCCTGGGCGCGGCGGCCTCGGTGGCGGCGGCCCAGTTCACCGGGAGCCGGCTCGCCCCGTGGATCTCCATGGGCCTGTCGGCGGGGGCCGTCGTCTTCGCGTTGGTGGCGCTCACGGTCCGCGCCGAACCGTGACCGTTCTTCGCCGGAGGGCCGTCCTGCTGGTGGCCCTGGCCGTGCTGTTCGCCGGGTGCACGTTCGCGGGCGGGGATGTCCCGTGGCCCGGCGCCTCGCCGTCGTCCGGCGCCTCGCCCTCGCCGGGGGGGACCGCGAATGGGACCGCACCAAAGGGCACCAGCGAGCTGCCCCCGCTCTGCCATCGGACGGTGCCGAAGCGTTCGCCGGAACCGTCCCACCCGGGGACGCTGCCGCCGGTGATCGCCCGGGTCGCGGACCAGGTGGCGAAGGTCCGCGGACTGGCCTGGGAGCATCCGGTGGTGCCCGAGCCGCTCACCGAGTCGAAGATCCAGAAGCTGCTGAGCGACCAGGCGAGCTCGGAGTTCCCCGAAGGGGAGCTGGCCAGGAACGGGCGGGCCCTGATCACGATTGGGGTCCTGCCGGCCGGCACGGACCTCCAGAAGGCGCTGATCGACTTCGGGACCAGCCAGATCATCGGCTTCTACGATTCGGACACCGGGAGGCTGGTGTTCGTGGGGAGCACCAACCCGACGCCGTTGGAGACGTTCACCCTGGCCCACGAGCTGACCCATGCGCTCGACGACCAGCACTTCGACCTGTCGCGGCTGGACCGGTTGAACGCCGAATGCCGTGGGGACGTGACCACCGCCTACACGTCGCTCGCCGAGGGGGACGCGGTCGAGAACTCGGTCCGGTGGGCCCAAACGTACCTGTCGTCCTCGCAGCTGGTTCAGTTGGAGCAGGAGGCGGCGGGGGCGCCGAACCCTCCGGCCTCCGTCCCAAGGTTCATCCAGGACGAACAGGAGTTCCCGTATCCGAGCGGGCAGGCGTTCGTCGAGGCGCTGATCGCCCGGGGCGGCCGGGCGGCCGTGAACGCGGCCTTCCGGGACCCGCCGATCTCGACCGAGCAGGTCCTCCACCCCGGCGCCTACCCGGGCGATCTCCCCGTCGACGTCGAGGTCCCCGACCTCGCCTCGAAGCTCGGGCCGGAGTGGAGGGACCTGGACCGGGAGGACATGGGTGAGGCCGACATCAGCGCCATGCTCCACGTCCACCTGGACGGAAGTGAGTCGAGCCGTGCCGCTCAGGGGTGGGGCGGGGGTCAGTACCGGGCGTGGAGCGAGGGGTCCTCGCACACCGCGGTGCTGCTGGAGACGTCGTGGGACTCGCCCGCCGACGCGGGACGGTTCGCGGACGCCATGCGGCAGTGGCTGGCCGGCCGTTCGACGGCCACCGTGGAGGCGAGCGGCTCCGCCGTCACCGTCCTGTTCGGGTCCGACATCGCGTCCCTGGCCGCGCTCCAGGCTGCCGGCTGAACCGTCCCGGTCAGCCCTCCCCCTTGTCGGCGGGGGAGCCCTGCGGGCTGAACACGCCGAGCAGGCGGAGGATCCCCGGGCCGTGGTTCTCCAGGCAGTGCGGTGTCCCCGGCGGCAGGAAGATGCTCGTGCCCGGGCGGATCGGCACGTGGTGCTCGCCGACGTGGACCATGCCGTTCCCTTCCAGGATGTAGATCGCCTCCTCGTAGGTGTGGACGTGCGGCGGCGCCTTGCTCTCCCGGATGTATCCCACGAACTGCGTCACGTTCCGGCACCCGAACCTGGCGTCGATCAGCACCTTGAAGGACCGGTCGTCGCCCGCGGGCAGCGGCGATTCGTCCTCCTCTCGGACGGTTCGAATCGTCCCGCTCGGCGTGGACCGGGAGCGCGACCGCAAGCGGAGGTCGGTTCCTCCGGGTGACGGCGAGGGCGGGGGAGAGACCACCGAAACCAGCAGCAGGTCGCCCGGGCCGGGGTTGGAGACCCGGTATTCGGCACCGGGCGGGACCAGCGCCCCCGTCCCCGGTACCAGGTCGAACCGATCCTTGCCGGCCTCCAGGAACCCGGATCCCTCCGCGACGTAGAGCACCTCCTCCGCGGCCGGGTGGAGCAACGGAGCCAGCCGGCCGGGTTCGAGGCGAAGCACGCGCTGGCTGAGGTGGCGGCTCCCAGTGCTTCGGTCGATGGGGATGCGGACCGACCCTTTCGAGCCCGGGATCGGCACGGCCCGGATTGCCTCGTCCCCTACGACCCGCGCGCCGCGGCCGAGCGAGACGGCACCTCCGCCCTCCGTCTCCATGCCGGGGTCGAACCCTACTCCGGCCGCCGGCCGGCCCGGTTCCCCGCTTCCGCCCGGGATCGCAGCGCCGTGCCGACGGCGGTTCGAAGCTCTCGATCCCGCGTGTTCCACGCCACGCTGGCCAGTACCCATCGGCCGTCCGCCCCGCCCACGCTGGTGATCCGGCCCACCTCCTCGCCGTCGTCCGCCCGAAGCGGGTCGCCGGCGAAAACCGGTCCGTCGGCGTGGAGGTGCCGGAGTGCCCGCCGAGGGTGGCCGAGGTTGCGGACCTTGGCCATGGCCTCCTGGCCCAGGTAGCACCCCTTGCCGAACGACACGGCCTCCTCCAGTCCGGCTTCCTGCGGGAGGTCCTGCTCGGTGGCGTCCACGCCGAACCGCGGGATACCGGCGCCCGTTCGCCATGCGCCGAGGTCGCGCGCGTCGGCCTGGACGAACATGTCCGAGAGCGCCTCCAGGATGTGTCCGCGCTCTTCGGCGGGACACAGGAGGTCGACGCCGGCGCCCACGCAGGACGGTGAGAGGGGGATCCCGCGGCGGGCCTCAGGTACCGAGGTCCGGCCCGGGAAGGCGAAGAGGCCGAGATCGCCCGTTCGGTCTTCGAGCTCCACGTCCGACGACAGCACGTACCTGGCGAGGAGCACGTCGATCGCCCGCGGCTGCACGGGATCCTGGAGCAGGAGGATGTCGTTGTCGGCCAGGGCGACGGAGAACTCGGCCCGGATGCCGCCCGTCGGGGAGAGCAGCAGCGCCCGGATGGCTCCTCCGGCGACGAGGCCGGCGAGATCGGCGGAGACGAGGTCGTTCAGCCAGCCCACCGCGTCGCCGCCCGACACCGAGACCTTCCGCCACGCCGAGAGGTCGACGAACCCCTTGCCAGCGGCGAGCGCTTCGACACGAGCGGGATCGAACGCTTCGGCCATCGCCCAGCCAGCATAGACGGGGCGCCTCGCGGTCAGGGGGCCGGGGTCCGGGAGGCCGTCCGTGCCAGCAGCCGGTCCAGTGCGGCTTCGGCGTAGTCGACGGCCCCGTCGGCACGGTCGCCACGCTTGGCGGCCGACAGGTGGGCGCACGACAGGACCAGCGCCATGTGCGAATACGCTTGTGGGAAGTTCCCCAGTGGCGCGCCCGTGCGCTGGTCGACCTCCTCCCCGAGCAGGCCCACGTCGTTCGCGCACCCCAGCAGGCGGTTCAGGAGCGCTTCGGCCTCCTCGAGCCTTCCGCTGTGGGTCAGGCAGTCCAGCAGCCAGAACGAACACAGCAGGAACGAACCCTCGCCGCCCTCGAGCCCGTCGGGCGTCAGGTACCGATGGAGCAGGCCGTCCGTCCCCAGCCTGTTCGCGACCACCTCCATGGTCTTCTGGACCGCCGGATGGGTGGTGGGAAGAAACCCGAACGCCGGCACCAGGAGGGTGGAGGCGTCGGCCACCTCGTACCCGGCGGCCTGGGGGAACCAGCCCCGGCCGGACGCCTCCTCCATGAGGTACTCGCGGAGCGCGTCACGCTCCTGTTCCCACCGGTCCACCGCACCCGGCAGCCCGAGCTTCCCGGCGATCTTCACGGCCCGGTCCAGCGCCACCCAGCAGTTCAGCTTGGAGTGCAGGAAGTGGCGAGGCTCGTCGCGGACCTCCCAGATGCCTTGGTCGGGCTCGCGCCACCGCTCGCACACGATGTCGGTCAGGCCGGACACGAATCGCCAGTTCGTCTCCGAGAGCGCCCGGCCGGCCCGCGTGTACAGGTGCGCGGCCTCGAGGATCTGTCCGAAGGAATCGAGCTGGAGCTGCTTGACGGCAGCGTTCCCGATCCGGACCGGCGCGGAGTGGTAGTGGCCACGCAGATGGGTGAGTTCCAGCTCCGGGAGGAACCGCTCCCCGGCAACGCCGTACATGATCTGGAGGTCCTCCGGCCGCCCCGCCCCCGTGCGTTCGAGCCACCGCTTGAACGCGTCGGCCTCGTCGGCGAAGCCCAGGACGAACAGGGAGATCAGGGTCATGGTCGCGTCGCGGATCCACGTGTAGCGGTAGTCCCAGTTCCGCTCCCCCCCGACCTGCTCGGGGAGCGACGTGGTGGGCGCCGCCACCAGCGCCCCGCTCGGGGCGTAGGTCAACGCCTTCAGCACCAGGGCCGAGCGCCGGACCTCCTCGCGCCATTCGCCTTCGTACCAGCAGTGCTCCATCCACTCGCGCCAGAAGGCCACGGTCGCCTCGAGCCGGGCCCGCATCTCCGCGGTGTCGTCCTCGAGGGACCCCGGCCGGGCGGGGTGCTCGTACGACCGGGACCAGGACGATTCGATCCACACCTCCTGTCCGGCTTCGAGCTTCCACGACGCCACGATGCGGTCGGGGTGAGCGTGGATCGGCCGGGTCGAACGGACGAAGAGCGCGTCGGGGCCGCCGACCGCTTCGGCCAGCCGCTCGGATATAGCGGCGAACCGCGGCAGGAACCGGCCGTATTCGAACCGGGGCCAGAAGTCCACCAGGACGTGGACGGTGCCGTCGGTGCAGCGGGCGTGGCGGAGGATCGAACGGCTCGGAGTGACCTCGATCGGATCGGCCTGGTTCAGCCGGGCGACGGGCAGGCAGTCCGTGACCTCCAGCACCCCGCTGGTCGCCCGGAAGGTGGTCCGCAGGACGTTGGTGTCGGGGAGGTAGGCGCGGGTGCGGCGGGCAGGCTCCGCCGGCGCCAGCGAGAAAGCACCTCCTCGTTCCTCGTCCAGCATCCGGCAGAACACGGCGCGGGAGTCGAACCGCGGGAAGCAGGCCCAGTCGATCGAGCCGTCCCGCCCGACCAGGGCCGCGGAGTGGCAGTCCCCGAGGAGGGCGTAGTCGCCGATCCGGTTCAGGTGCACGAGCATACGTATCCACCTCGTCCGGAGGGAAATGCAGGCAGCCGCCCTCCGCGGCGTCCCGGAACGCGCTCTGCGGCGCTCGATAGACTGGCTCGACAACCCGACTTCAGGAGGCGTGCCGTGGCCAAGTTCGTCTACGACTTCAGTGAGGGCAACCGGAACATGAAGGACCTGCTCGGCGGGAAGGGGGCGAACCTCGCCGAGATGACGAACATGGGCCTCCCCGTCCCGCCGGGCTTCACGATCACGACCGAGGCGTGTCTCACCTACCTGGGCCGGGGCGGCTTCCCCGACGGGCTGATGGACGAGGTCGAGGAGCACCTCGGCGAGATGGAGAAGGCGATGGGGAAGAAGCTCGGGGACGAAGCCGACCCGCTGCTGGTCTCCGTGCGCTCCGGCGCGAAGTTCTCCATGCCCGGGATGATGGACACGGTGCTGAACCTGGGCCTGAACGATGCGTCGGTCGAGGGGCTGGCGAAGCAGACATCGAACGAACGGTTCGCATGGGATGCCTACCGCCGGTTCGTGCAGATGTTCGGGAAGATCGTGCTGGACATCGACGGCGCCGCGTTCGAGGAGCGCCTGGACGAGGCGAAGTCCCGCAAGGGCGCCGACGCCAAGGACACCGACCTCGACGCCTCCGACCTTCGGGCGCTGACCGAGGAGTTCAAGTCGATCGTGGCCCGCGAGACGGGTGAGGAATTCCCGCAGGAGCCCGACCGGCAGCTCGAGAAGGCGATCGAGGCCGTGTTCCGGTCATGGAACGGCAAGCGCGCCGTCGACTACCGCCGGCAGAACAAGATCAGCGACGACCTCGGCACGGCGGTGAACATCGTGGCGATGGTGTTCGGCAACATGGGCGAGGACAGCGGGACCGGCGTGGCGTTCACCCGCGACCCGGCCACCGGCGGACGCGTGCCGTACGGGGACTACCTCCCGAACGCCCAGGGCGAGGATGTGGTGGCCGGGATCCGGAACACCCTGAAGCTCTCGGATCTCGCCGAGCTGGATCTGAAGTCGTGGCAGGAGCTCGAGGCAGGCATGGACACCCTGGAGCGCCACTACCGCGACATGTGCGACATCGAGTTCACGATCGAGCGCGGGAAGCTGTGGTTCCTGCAGACCCGGGTGGGCAAGCGCACAGCGTTCGCCGAATGGGTCATGGCCTACGACATGTCCAAGGAGGGCCTGATCGGCGACGATGAGGCGCTGCTGCGCCTCGATGCCAATCGCTTGGAGCAGCTCCTGAAGCCCGTGATCAAGCGAGAGCAGAAGGACGCGAGTGAGCCAGCAACGAGGGGGCTGAACGCCTCACCTGGGGCCGCGGTTGGACGCGTCGTGTTCACTGCCGACTCCGCCGTCGAGTGGGCCGACCGAGGCGAGAAGGTGATTCTCGTTCGCCGCGAGACGACACCAGACGACTATCACGGGATGATCAAGTCCCAGGGAATCCTGACATCTGCCGGCGGCACGAATTCGCATGCAGCAGTCGTTGCTCGAGGGGAAGGCATCCCTGCCGTTTGTGGGGCCGACTCGATCAGGATCGAGCGCGGCGGACGGTCCTTCTCCGTCAACGGCACCAAGGTCGAGGAAGGTGCTTGGGTCACGATCGACGGCACCGACGGGACTGTGTACCTCCAGCCGCTCGAAACGGAGCCCTCGGTTCTCGATCGAGCGATTCGGGGCGACGAAGAAGCTCGCAGAAGTCGGATCTGGCAAGCCTTCGAACCGTTGATGCGCCGGGCAGACGCGGCCCGCCGGCTGGGCGTTCGGGCCAACGCCGACACGCCCGCCCAGGCGGCCAACGCGCGGGCCCGTGGCGCCGAGGGCATCGGCCTGTGCCGGACCGAGCATATGTTCCTCGGGGAAGAGCGGGTCGCGGCGGTCCGGAAGATGATCTTCGCGGAGACCCCGGATGAGGAGGCTTCGGCCTTCGACGTGCTGACACCGCTCCAGCGCGACGACTTCGTGGGGATCTTCGAGGCCATGGACGGTCTGCCCGTCGTGGTCCGGTTGCTGGACCCGCCCCTGCACGAGTTCCTCCCCAACCAAGTGGACCTGTCGGTGGCGGTGGCGGTGGCCGAGGAGCGAGGCGACTCCGAGGTGGTCCTTCGGGACGAGAAGATCCCCCTCGAGGAGGCTCGCCGGATCCTGGGCAAGGTCGAGGAGCTCCACGAGGACAATCCGATGCTCGGTCTGCGGGGGGTCCGCCTGGGGATCGTGAAGCCCGGACTCTACGCGATGCAGGTCCGGGCCATCGTGGAGGCCGCGTGCGACCGGGTGGAGGCGGGCGGGAACCCGGTGGTCGAGATCATGATCCCGCTGACGGCCACGCGAGAGGAGCTCCGCCAGATGCGGGAGGAGCTCGAACCGGTCGCCCGATCGGTGCTTTCGGACCGCGGCATCGACCTGCGCATCGCGTTCGGCACCATGATCGAGCTGCCGCGGGCCTGCGCGGTCGCCGCGGAGATCGCCGAGGTGGCCGACTTCTTCTCCTTCGGGACGAACGACCTCACGCAGACGGCATTCGGCTTCTCGCGCGACGACATCGGCAAGTTCCTGGGCATGTACGAGGAACGCAAGCTGGTGCCCGCCAACCCGTTCGTGACGATCGACCGGCCCGGCGTCGGACGCCTCATGGAGATGGCGGTCGAAGAAGGCCGGCGATCGCGTTCGGACCTCCACCTCGGGATCTGCGGCGAGCACGGCGGTGATCCTTCCTCCGTGGAGTTCTGCCACCAGATCGGGCTGGACTACGTGTCGTGTTCGCCGTTCCGGGTGGAGACGGCCCGGCTGGCGGCCGGGCAAGCCGCGCTGGGGGAGTCGCACCAGGCGTCGAAGTAGCCGCAGGGGCTCTTCTTCGGTCCATTCGTCAAGCCGAACGGGTCGAAATCCGTCGGCCGCCCCTCATGGTTCCCCCGTCCGGGGGGGATGCGAACATGCGTTCGGGTTGCCTATCCTGGCCCCTGTCCGGTAGTCCCCTCGTATCCGGCCACCTTCCCGGTGAAGTCGTCGGCCTTCCCGTGGTCCTTCCCGAGGGGGTGCGCGGCGATGAAGCTGCGAAGGAAGGGGGTCTTGGCCGCTGGACTGGCCGTGCTGGCGGCGGGCGCCACCGTGACCGGTGCGTCTGCGGGCGGTGCAGGGGGTGCGGCGGGTGGCTCATCCGTCGCAGGAGGTCGGCCCGAGGGTTCGGCGCGGGACGCCCTCCAGGTGTTCTACAGCCCGCCCGTCCTTGTGCGGGCCGGAGAGGCGGTGCGGATCCCGGTGGACGCTTCGTGCGCGACCGAGGCAGGCGGAAGCTGCCCGGTCAGCGTGACGTTCTCGACCCCGGATGTGGGTGGGGCATGGCGATCGTTCTCCAACCCGGCCACCCCCGGGCTCGCCTTCGACCTCTCGGCATCGGCGTCTGCGGCCGTGGCCGTCCGGGCGAGCGGGTTCGTCCCGTTCCGGATCGCCACCTCCGACGCCTGGTCTGTGCGGGCAAAGCTTCCCCCGGGGCCAGCCGATGCATCGCTCGGCTTCTATGTGACGCGTGCGATGCCCCGCGTGCTGGCTCCGGCCATCTCGTTCGGAGACGTCGTTCGGCCATCTCGTACAGTCCTGTCGCTGCCCTGGGGAAGCGGGGAGCGCAAGGCTGGCCTCGAACTCGGGGACCAGTCCGGCATGATTGGCCCGCGTGCGTTCGACGTCGATGGACGGGGACGGATCTACGTGCTGGATGCGCTGCAGCGCCGGCTGGCGGTCTTCGCCAAGGGCCGTCTCGTGCGCCAGACCGCCATCGGCGTGACGGGGGATTCGGACCTGGCCGTCGCTCCCGACGGGACCGCGTTCGTCTTGAAACATGCCGGACCGTCCCTCCAGGTCCTCCGCATCGACCCCTCGGGAAGGATGGTGGGCGCGGTCGATCTCGGTCCGGGGATCCTGTCGCAGATCACCACGGCGGCGGGCCGCGCGTACGTGTTCGCCGTCCCGCTCGACCGGTGGATCGGCGTTCCCGTCGCCTCCCGGGCTTCATCGGCGCTGATCTCCACGGTCGAGCGCCCCACCGCGGACGGCGGTTCGCTCCTACGGGTGGTCCGGGACGATCGCCTTCGGATCGCCACGGTCGCCGACGGACAGGTCCACGGGGCCCTGGAGATCGGGACACTTGCCCATTTCGGGGAGATCGCGCTGAGCGAACCCGACGGCGGCGGCGGGTATTGGGTCGTCATGCACGTCTGGCGCGAGAACCCGACACGGGCGGACCAGTACGAGGTCATGCACCTCGTGCACGGGAAGGTGGTCCGAGCCTTCGCCGTCGCGAACCAGGCCTTCGCGGAGACCGCCCCCCTCTCCCGATTCCGCCTGGGGCCGGACGGTGGCGTCTACCAGTTGGTCTCCGATCCGCACGGCATGCGGATCGTCGAGTTCAGATCGGGGGAGTGAACGATGAAGCGCTTCGTGAACGGGATGATCGTCGTTGCGGTCCTGGCCGCCGTCCTCCTCGTGCCGGCGACCGCCAGCCGAGCCAGCTGGAGCAGCGACAACTGTAAGGGTGGCCAGTGGACCGCATACCACCAGCGCCGAAAGGACGCCAAGGCGTATGCCACGATCGCCCTGAAGGAGGGCTACTCGTGGGGAGGATCCTGCTGGAACAACAACGACAAGGACGATTCCCCCGGTGAGCCCACGGTAGTCGAATGTACTCTTTCGCCGTAGACTGCTCTCATCGGGGTCAAAGGAGGACGCGATGGGACAGGCAGTCAAAGCCGGGATCTACCTCCGCATCTCGCAGGATCGTGGTGGCGAGTCCCTGGGCGTCCAGCGCCAAGAGAAGCTTTGCCGCGAATTGGCGCGCTCTCGTGGCTGGGAGGTGGCTTCGACCTACACCGACAACGACGCCTCCGCCTACAACGGGAGGCGCCGCCCGAACTATGAGGCCCTCCTAGCCGATGTGGAAGCCAGGCGGATCGGCGCGGTCCTCACCTACCACCCGGACCGCCTGTACCGCCATCCCAAGGACCTCGAGCGCTTCGTGGAGGTCGTCGAGGGGGCGGGTGCGGCGGTCGCCACCGTCACGGCCGGGGAGCTCGACCTCGCAACGGCGAGCGGCAGAATGGTCGCTCGCATACTCGGCGCAGTCTCCCGCCAAGAGAGTGAGCACAAAGGGGAGCGGGTCAGGGCGAAGGCGGCCGAGCTTGCAGCGGCCGGCAAGTCCAACGGTGGAGCCCGGCCCTTCGGCCTCAACGGGGACCGGACCACAATCTGCGAAGAGGAGGCGGGCCTGATCCGCGAGGCGGCACGGCAGCTCCTTGCCGGAGGGAGCCTTCGCGCCGTTCACCGCGACTGGGCGTCCCGTGGGATTGAGAAGGCCCCGTGGAACATCCGCCGCCTGCTCACATCACACAGAATCGCCGGCATCCGGTCCCACCACGGTGTCGAGGTGGCCGAGGCGAAGTGGCCGCCGATCCTCGACCGCGACACGTGGGAGGAACTACGTTCGCTGCTGATGAACCCCGAACGCGACCAGCGCAAGGAGCCGCCCCGGCGCAAGTACCTCCTGACTGGCGGACTGACCCGGTGCGGACGGTGCGGGGCCGGGCTGGTGGGCCGTCCGACTCGCGGCGTGCGCCGCTACATGTGCGCTAGAGATCATGGTGGCTGCAATCGGACCTTCATCGTGGCCGAACCCCTGGAGGACCTGATCCGCGAAGCGGTGATCGTGGCGGTGACCGGCCCCGCGTTCGACAAGGCCCGAGACCGCGTGAACCGATCAGCACCGAAGCTCGGGGCGGAACTGACCGCGGCGGAGCACCGCCTGGACCAGCTGGCCGAGAGCTACGCGGCCGGGCAGATTGGGCTCGAGCCCTACCGCCGGGCCACGACCAGACTTGAGGCACGGATCAGCGAACTGCGGGCGCAGGTGGCCGCCGACCTGGACGGAGTCGTGGCGCGCAAGCTCCCATCCGGCGAGAAGGCGTTGCTGGCGTGGTGGGATCAGGCCGACGTCACGCAGCGCGCCGACGTGGTGCGGCTGGTCATCGAGGCCGTGACCATCGGGCCGGGATCACCGGGCAGCGCCTTTGACCCGGGACGGGTTGGCCTGGTCTGGAGGGTTTAGACGAGGAAGTCGGTCTCGCCGCGCTCCAGCGCGTCGGTGGCGAGTCGGTGCAGGTCACGCAGTCGGACTCGCGGACGGTGCCCGAGTTCGCACTGCAACTGAATGGCCGCCCGGGGCGGTCCGGTTACTGGCTCCCACCAAAGCCGTTTGCTCAGGACGACCGCGAGCAGATCCGGGTCCGTGATCGTGTGGTTCTCAAGGGCGGCCTTGGCCTCTAGCCCCGCTGCAGTCGCTCGTGCCCTGGCATGGGCGAGATAGGTTTCCCGCCGCGGGACGAGCACACCCAAGCCGGGGGCAACTCTTGCGAGGGGCGAGCGGCCCCCCGTCCGCTGGCAATCCCGGCAGCGCGCGGTGGCGCGTGGTGAGTCCAAGATCACATCCTTGTCATTCGGTTGCTGGCGACGGTAGCATGTGTAGCGACCGTCTCACCAGGGCACCGCCCGTGAGGCCGCCTGGCACGTCAGCCCTTCGGGCCGGCTTTCCCGGGCAGGCAAGAGGAGGTTTTCCTCCCGTGTCTGCCCTTCTACTTCGGATTCCCGAGGTGGCCGAGCAACTCGGCCTGTCCACTGGGAAGGTCCGCGGTCTCATCGCCCGGGGTGAGCTCGAGAGCATCAAGATCGACAAGTCCCGCCGGATCCCGATCGGCGCGCTCGAGGAGTACGTAGCCCGGCTGCGCAACGCGGGGCGCGATCTGGCCGAGCGAACGAGGCGCGACCAAGGCCTCGATGCCCACGTGGCGGATCCATCGACTCTTCGCCAGGTCGCTGACCTCGTCACCCCGGCTGCAGAAGCGAAGGCGAGCGCCTAATGGTCGCGCTCCCGCTCACGAAGCGGATACATGACCTCCTGCGGTGGGGTGACCATCAGCACCAGTACCGCTCAAGGTCCGAGCTCTTCATGGCGGTGGTCACCGCGATGGTCAATGCTGGGTGGTCCGCAGAGAAGGCGTGGGACGTTCTCTCAGACCCTCACAACGCGGGCGGGGACTGCCTACGGGTCAGGAGCGACGGCCGCCCGCGCCGTCATGCCCGAGGGTACTTCCAGGCGACGTGGCGAAAAGCAGAGAAGTTCACCCGCGAGCGGCCAGCCTTCCGGGACCGGCCGACGGTGATGGAAGCGATTGTCCGGCTCCAGGAGGAGGCTCAGACCTCGCTGTGGAGCGGACGCGCTGGCGGGACCGACAGGGCAGTCCTAGAAGCCATGCTCCAGATCGCCCAGCGTTGCGGGAAAGTGCGATTCGGCGCCGCGGTGCGGGACGTCGCGGTCCTGGCCGGAGTGAGCCTGAGCACCGCCTCCGTTTCGCTTCGAAGGCTCCAGTCAGCCGGATGGATCCGGCGTGTGGCGAAAGCCGATGTCCGCAACGCCTCGACGTGGAGACTGCGGAAGGCTGCCGAACACTCATTCTCTGACTTGGCCCTTCCGGGTGCTCTGCTCCTCGCTCCCGATACGTTCTGCTGGGCAGCGCTCGGCTGGACGAAAGCCCGCGTGTACGAGGCGCTCGACTCCGAGCCGCGGCCAACGCGGGACCTTGCCGCCGCCTTCGCGATCTGCAGTCGGGCCATGCGAGGTCACCTGTCCCGCCTCGCCGAGTTCAACCTCGCCACCCGGACGCTCGACGGTTGGATCAAGGGCCCCGCCTCGGCGAGTGCCGTGGCGCTCGAACTTGGCACGGCAGGACGGCAGGCCCGACAACGGGACCGTCTCGAAACCGAGCGGATCCTCAGGCGCCAGCATCTTGCCGCGCGGAAGTCTCCCGAACACTCGCTCACGCGGCCCGAAGGGAGAACCGAGTGTTCGGGACGCCTCCTCAAGGTGGTGGCTTCGTGACACGTGAGGATTGCTCCGGTGGCGGTGGCGACGTGAACCGGGGGGGGTGGGCCACGAACCGCGATCCCCTCCGCGCGAGTTCAGGCCCGCACAAACACAGCGAGTTGGCGTACCGCGACAGCCGCGCCAACCGCTCCCGAAGTGTTGCGCTTCACCGCCCGAAGGAGGCTGAAAGGTGCCGATGACCTGCAAAGTCTGCGAATCGCCCGACCTCGCGGAGGTCGAAAGCTGGCGCGCCGATGGCGCGCCACTGCGGGCGATAGCGCGACAGTTCGGCTTGTCCAAGGACTCGCTCAGCCGTCACGTTCGAAGCGACCACGGCGGGGTCGGGCAGGTGATCCCGGTCGCTTCGAGGGGCGCGCTGCTCTCGCCAGACTTGACCGCCCGGGCGCACGCCTTGCTGGCCGCAAGCGATAGGGCCGTGCGAGAAGCCGAACACTCACCCGGCTCGTTGGGCCTGTTGCGCGCTCTTCGAGGCCACAGAGCAGCGTTGCGGAGCGCGATCTGGGCCCGAAAGGCCCCGGAAGGATCCTTCACCCCTGTCTCAGACGCGGATCGGGCCCAACTGGAGGCCAACTGGAAGAGGGCGGTTACCGCATTCGAGGGCACCGAGGGCCGACCCGGGCCACGGCTGATGGCGCTGCAAGGCTTGCGGGAGGCGCTCGACCAGCTGTTCAAGGCCTCGCCACCTTCCGGGGCGAAGCTGATCCGTTTCGCTCTCGTGTTCCCCGGCGGTCACGTCGAGCGAGGGGCGCCATTTTGGACGAGCAACGCGCAGCTCATCGCGGCGGCGGAAGGCGGGAAGCCGATCTCGCTCGACCTCAGCTGGCCGGCCCCCGGCAGGGACAGGAATGGTGGCGGCTGAGAAAGGGGACCGAATGACGAGGAGCTCGCCACGCCGACGAGCTCGGCGTCCGCCGTCAGGAGAGGCTCTGCAGGGACCTCGCCGTGGCCCGGGGCTGGGAGGTCGCCGGCGTGTACGCCGACAACGACCTGTCCGCATATAACGGGAAGCGCCGGCCCGCCTACGAGGCGCTCCTGGCCGACGTGGCGGCACGGAGGATCGCTGGCGTCCTGGCCTATCACCCCGACCGCCTCTACCGTCACCCCCGGGACCTGGAGCGGTTCGTGGAGACGGTCGAAGCCGCGGGGGCGGCCGTGGCCACGGTGACGGCGGGGGAGCTGGACCTGGCCACGGCGTCGGGGCGGATGGTGGCCCGGATGCTCGGCGCGGCGGCCCGGTACGAGTCCGAACACAAGAGCGAGCGCCAGAAGGCGAAGCACGCGGAGCTGGCGGCCGCAGGGAAGGGCCGGGGCGGAGGCACCCGGCCGTTCGGCTTCAACGAGGACCGGGTGAGCATCCGGGAGGACGAGGCCGAGCTAGTCCGGGAGGCGGCAGGGCACATCCTCGGGGGCGGGTCGCTGCGCTCGCTCCATCGCCAGTGGACCGAGAAGGGACTGCTCAGCCCGGCCGGGACGCCCTGGGCGAAGCAATCAATCCGCCGCCTGCTCCTGTCGGCCAGGATCGCCGGGCTGCGGGCTCATCACGGTGTCGTCGTGGCAGAGGCCGACTGGCCAGCCATCATCACGCGCGAGGAGCACGAGGCCCTACGATCCGTCCTGATGGCCCCCGAACGCGACCGGCGGAAGGAACCGGCCCGGCGAAAGTACCTCCTGACCGCCGGGGTAGCGCGTTGCGGGAAGTGTGGCGCCGGCCTGGTGGCCCGTCCGAACGACCGCCACGACCGCCGGTACATCTGCTCCCGCGACCGCGGTGGATGCGGTGGGTGCTTCATCATGGCCGAACCGCTCGAGGACTTCATGCGGGAGGCCGTGACCCTGGTCATGGCAGGCCCCGCGTTCGACAGGGCGCGGCAGGCGGTCGCCGTTGACTCCCGGGCAGGTGCGGAGCTGGCCGCCGCTGAGCGCCGCCTGGAGCAGCTCGCGGACGCCTACGCGGAGGGCCAGATCGGGCTAGAGGCCTACGAACGTGGGACGGCGAAGCTCCAGGCCCGGTTAGCGGAGCTCCGGCGCGAGGCGGCAGCTGAGGCCTCCGGCGTGGTCGCTCGGAAGCTCCCGGCAGGAGACACGGCCCTGCGCGCGTGGTGGGATCGGGCCAGCGTCGAGGAGCAGGCCGAGGTCGTGGGCTTAGTGGTGGAGTCCATCATGATCGGGCCGGGCGTCCGGGGATTTAACCGGTTCGATCCGAGGCCGGTGCAGATCCTGTGGCGGGTCTAGAACGCCATCACCACAGAGCCGTCGGATCGGACGGTTACAGGTTGGGCGCCCAGTTGGTCCGCTCGGCGCTTCTCATTGGAACCGCACGTACAGTGCTTGCGCAGGTACGTGGTGCGGTCCCAGGTCTCAGCTCTCAGGCCACGCTGGCTCCTAGGGCCGTTGTCCCGCTTCTCGGAGCGTGGGTCCGGGTGAATGGAGCGCGTGGAGCGCGTGGTTGACATCAGTCCGCCGATGGACTGCAAGGTCACGTATGGTGGGCCCTCTTCGGCCACGCTTGCGTGATACCGGCCGAGGCTGTCGCCACACCGGTGGCAGACAACCTCGATTTCGCGGCCGAGAACGAGCTGGCAGATGGGGCAGAGGTCCCTCAGCCCGGCGAGGCCGGCCAGCTCAGATGCTTGCAGCATGGCCCCCACGCCCGTACCATACCGCTCGACAACGACTAACCCTCGCAACGGGCGTTTCGCCTGACGGGGGCGGCGGCCCGAAAGTACGCCGAGCGCCACGGGCACAACCGGTCGGCTCCTGGGAGATGGAGTGGCCGGGGAGACGGTGCCCAGATGGCAAGTCAACTCCTCAAGGCCGCGGAAGTCGCGGAAATCCTCGGGCTCCATTCCAGGACCCCCTACGATCTGGCGCGGGACGGGCTACTGCCAGTCGTCCGGCTGTCGCGCCGAGCAGTGAGATTCCGCCGCGAGGACGTCGAGCAGTTCATCCGTGATCACCTCGTCACGGCCTCCCGGGCGGCGCAAGGCCTCCCCGATCACGTCGAGGACAAGGACGTCCTCGGTCGCGTCGCTGGCATGGTGGGAGGGACGCCGTGACCCCACGACAAAGCCCCCCACCCGAGGTGGAGGGCTCCGCGGACTGCCGCCCAGACAATCAATCTGATAGTACCTCACGGCTCCGCCCGATTTCGGGATGGTGCAGGCGCCGAGGAGGCTTTCTTCCCTGCGTTCTCTACGTCGGCCGGTGTATCCACTGTCGGCGCCTGGCCGTCCCGGATCGGATGGCGTCATGAGCGCCGTGCCGGCGACAGGGACGATCCCACAGCACGCCTTCCGAGCCGACGATAACGAGTTCGCGTGCACCGACTGCGGCTTCCAGGAGGAGCACCTATCACATGGCCAATCGAGCTGGGCGCCGAGCCACATCGACGCCCCTCGCGACCACGTCGCCGCAGAGATTGGGCAGCAGCGGCTCGGCGCCATCTCCCGCGCTGCATCGCTCGCCATCATCGACCAGCGCCCGCCGCGGTACGTGGTCGACGGGATCCTCGCATCGGACGAGTACGGCGTGCTGGCGGGCCCGAAGGGGATCGGGAAGTCGCTCCTGCTGGACGACATGGCCGTCAACGTGGCGCTCGGCACTCCTTGGCTGGGCCGGTTCCCGACTGAACAGGGAACCGCGCTCATCCTGTCGTCCGAGGACTCTAGGGCGCGGCAGTGGCGCCGGGCCGATGCTATCGCCAGGTCAGCGGGTCATGCCCCCGACGAGCTCGAAGGCGCGCTGTTCATCCATCCGGTGTCGTTCAACGTGGTCGCGGATCTGAAGCGCTTGGAGGCCGAGCTGGACGCGATCCGGCCCGCCCTGGTGGTCCTCGACCCGGCGTACAGGTACATGGCCGGCGTCCGGGGCCAGCTCTTCGACATGGGGGCCGTCCTGACCCCACTGCAGGAGGCGTGCACGGGCAGGGGCGCCGCGCTGGTGGTTGGTCATCACTTCAACCGCCGAGAGGGCGCCCAGCGCGAGGAACGTATCTCCGGGGCCGGCCTGCTCGAATGGGCGCGTGTGGTGGTCACAGTCGACGGCCCGCCGCGCCGTGACGAGGATCCGAACGTCACCCTCACCATCGACATCACCGGCAACAGCATCGACCCGTTGTCCTTCCAGGTCGGCCGCTTCCTGGAGGCGATCGAGCAGGGCCCCAACCCCGAGCTGTGCTACGCGGCAGAGGTCATCGCCGAGGGTTCCGGGGCGCGCGAGGCGAGGACCTTGACCGCCCGGGAACGGGTTCAGGCGGCGTTGAGCCATCGCATCGAAAGCGCCATGACGGTGAAGGAGCTCGGGCTCCTCATCGCCAAGGACGCGACCGGCCGGGGCGGGCTCAAGGCCGACACGATCCGCAAGGTACTGAACCGCGACCTGAAGGACGTGGTCCACCGCATCGGCGAAGGGTCCGACGTCCGGTGGTGGTGGCCCGAATGAGGGCGGGACAAGCGCCCGGGACAAGGCGGGACAAGGCGGGACAAGGCATGCCGCACCGGAGGACCGGGACAACCGGGGGCCCTGGTAAGGGTCCCGGTGCCTGTCCCGGTGTCCTGTCCCGCCGATGCGTGGGAGCGGGACAGGACGGGACAAGCGAAGAGGGCCACCCCCCTGGCGGGGGACCCCCCGATCCCCTGCGAACCGGCAAGCCCGCCTGCAGGGATACCGGGCCCGGGTTCCGGCGGCGTTTTGCGGGGTTTCTCGGATTTCTGAGAATGGATTTGCTATGAGACGCAACAATCACGGAACAGCCGCCAGGATGGGGCCCTCTGACCAGCACAAATAGGCCGTGACCAGCGCTAACAGAACCCCCAGCGCGCCGGGTATTGCGTTGGGCTATACATCGCCGGTTGTTGTCCCTGGCAACATTGCCGGGGGGCCTTTCGCGCCGTTTGGGCCCCGTTTCGGCGCATTGTGCCCCGTGCGAGAATGGATTTGAGTCCGGGATGACGCTCCGAGACCGCATCATCGACCTCCGGCGCGTACCCGTCGATGAGCTACGGGCGAATCCGAAGAACTGGCGCCGCCACCC
>DHWS01000173.1:83921-84054 GCA_002413305.1 Actinobacteria bacterium UBA5176
AAGAACTGGCGCCGCCACCCGCCGGCGCAGGCCAAGGCGCTGCGGGCCATGATCGACGACGTGGGCTTCGCCGACGCGCTGATCGCTCGCGAGACACCCGAGGGCCTCATGCTGATCGACGGCCACCTGCGCC
>DHWS01000078.1 GCA_002413305.1 Actinobacteria bacterium UBA5176
TTGCCGTCCTTGGCATACGCGGGCATCCCGTACCAGGTTCTCGGCGAGAGGGCCGGCGCGCTGGCTTTGATGATCGTATGGAGCCGCTTGGCCATGGCGCGATCCGGTTCCGGCATCTTGGCGATCGCCGCGAGCACGTCGCTTTCTCCGTCCGCCTTGCCCGAGCGCGCCGCCTTCAGCTCTTGGGCGCGCTCCTTCATCGCGGCTCGTTCCTCGTCCGTGAATCCCTTGGACGCGTTGCCGGTCGCGGTGGTGCCCTTCGCGGACTTCTGCGTGGCCTTCTTTGCATGTTGCCTCTCAGCCATTGCGAAGCACCTCCGTGCGCCGAACGAGGCCCAGCCGCTTGACCTCCGGGGATGATAACGGACGAACCGTCGCGAGAACCGAGCTCGCGGGCGAGCCCCGAAGCGGTCGTCGGCACCCCGGCCATCAACGCTCACCTCAGGACCCGCGGCATCGGCAGCGTGATCCCGGAGCTCGACGATCAGAAGGCCCACCGCAAGCGCATCGGCTCATCCGGCGGCCGACCGGTGACCTACGCCGTCTACCGCGGACGCCTCGTCCTCGCAGCCGTGCTGCTCTGGCTCACCGACGGGGGAGACACGTCCTAGGTCGCTCGCGGGAGCATGGTCGTCGAAGACCGATAAAGGCACTCGAGACCCTGTTGGCATGGAGACGCCTCGTGCCTCGGCCGCCGGACCCTCTCACTGCTCATGTCTGATGGCATCGCACGGATGGAACCGATCGGAGAAACCGCCTCGCATGCCCTTGACCTGCGTCTGAGGCCGGGCGCCGCTCAACCGGGCTAGTGTTCCTCGGCCCGCTCGTGTACAAAGAGCCACCCATGGTGAGGGTCGCCACGTGATCTGTTCGAGCTGCGGTACCGAGAATCGTCCCGGCAGGAAGTTCTGCCTGCAGTGCGGAGCGGCGCTCTCGGTGAGCTGCCCGAACTGTGGGGCGGAGAACGAACCCGAGAGCCGTTTCTGCGGCGAGTGCGGGGTGGCGCTGGCGCAGGATGCCTCCGGCGTCCCGGCCGGGGCTTCCCCGAGACCGAAAGCCCCCGTCGCCGCCCGCTCCGAGCGCCGCCTCGTATCGGTGCTCTTCGCCGACTTGGTGGGATTCACGACGCTGTCCGAGCAGCGCGACGCGGAGGAGGTCCGCGAGTTGCTGGGGCGCTACTTCGATACGTGCCGGGCCGTCGTCGCCCGGTACGGGGGCCAGATCGAGAAGTTCATCGGCGACGCGGTGATGGCGGTCTGGGGGGCCCCGACGGCGCAGGAGGACGACGCGGAACGGGCAGTTCGGGCTGCCCTCGAGCTCACCGAAGCCGTTACCAATCTGGGTTCGAAGGTCGGCCAGCCGGAGCTGCGAGCCCGGGCGGGGGTGTTGACCGGCGAGGTGGCGGTGAACCTGGGGGCCGAGGGGCAGGGCATGGTGGCCGGCGACGTGGTGAACACCGCCTCGCGGGTCCAGTCCGCAGCCGAGCCGGGCATGGTGTTGGTGGGTGACGCGACGAAGCGGGCGACCGAAGCCGCCATCGCCTACGAGGACGCCGGGATCCACGACCTGAAGGGCAAGGCCGAACCGGTTCAGCTCTGGCGGGCCCGTCGCGTGGTGGCGGCGATCCGCGGCGCGCTCCGATCGCCCGGCTTGGAGCCGCCCTTCGTCGGCCGGGACCGCGAGCTGCGGATGGTGAAGGACCTCTTCCATGCCACGGCGGAGGAGCACCGGGCCCACCTCCTCCATGTGGTCGGCATCGCCGGCATCGGGAAGTCCCGCCTGTCCTGGGAGCTGTTCAAGTACCTCGACGGGTTGTCGGACACGGTGTACTGGCACCGCGGGCGATGCCTGGCGTACGGCGAGGGTGTCACGTACTGGGCGCTGGCGGAGATGGTCCGGATGCGGACCGGCATCGCCGAGGGCGAACCCGACCACGACGCCGCCCGCAAGCTCAAGGAGACCGTCGAGCGGTGGGTACCCGATACCGAGGAGCGGGGATGGATCGAACCCCGCCTCGCGTACCTGCTGGGGCTGGAGGAGTCGACCGTCCGCGCCCGCGACGATCTGTTCGGGGCGTGGCGGCTGTTCTTCGAGCGGTTGTCCGAGAGCGGCCCCGTCCTGCTGGTCTTCGAAGACCTCCAATGGGCCGACGCCGCCCTGCTGGACTTCATCGAGTACCTGCTCGAGTGGTCGCGAGGGCATGCGCTCTTCGTCGTTACGCTTGCCCGGCCCGAGCTGGCCGACCGCCGGGCGGACTGGGGCGCCGGCAAGCGGAGCTTCACCTCGCAGTACCTGGAGCCTCTCCAGGACTCGGCGATGCGCGAGCTGCTGGAAGGTTTGGCCCCGGGTCTGCCGCCGGACCTCGTCGATCGGATCGCCGAACGGGCTGCGGGCGTGCCGCTCTACGCGGTGGAGACGGTTCGGATGCTGTTGGACCGGGGGCTGCTGGTTCGGGAGGGCAGCGCCTATCGCCCCACCGGTCCGGTGGAGGCCCTCGAGGTGCCCGAGACCCTCCACGCGCTGATCGCCGCCCGCCTCG
The DNA here is from genome assembly GCA_002413305.1 of Actinobacteria bacterium UBA5176. Classification (GTDB taxonomy): domain Bacteria; phylum Actinomycetota; class UBA4738; order UBA4738; family UBA4738; genus UBA4738. Next base: position 2,540 of record DHWS01000078.1, read on the forward strand.
ACGGGTTGACCCCCGACGAGCGCCGAGCCGTCCAGGACGCCTCGGTCCTTGGCAAGACCTTCCGGGCCGCCTCTCTGGTCAGGCTGACGGGCCTGGCGCCGGCGAGCCTCGACGGCGTGCTGACGTCACTGGTCCGCAAGGAAGTCCTGTCGTTGCACGTGGACCCGCGGTCGCCGGAGCGCGGGCAGTACGCGTTCCTGCAGGACCTCATGCGCAGGGTGGCGTACGAGGGCCTCAGCCGGGGGGACCGCAAGACCCGGCACCTGGCCGCGGCCGCGGCGCTCCAGGAGGAGTGGGCCGACGCGGAGGTCGACGTCGTCGAGGTCATCGCCTCGCACTTCCTGGATGCGTACCGGGCCGCCCCGGACGCAGCCGACGCGAGCGAGATCCGTGAGACGGCCCGCGCGCTGCTGGTGCGGGCCGGCGAGCGTGCCCAATCGCTCGCCGCGACGCATGAGGCTCGCCATTACTTCGAAGTGGCTCTCGAGCTCTGCGACGAACAGCTCGAACGGGCGGACCTGCTGGAACGGGCCGGGGTGATGGCCAGGTTCGAGGGCGACATCGAAGGATCGATGGCGCATCTGGAGGCCGCCAGCGGTCTGTTCGACGCTGCAGGTCGAACGCACGAGTCGGCGCGTGTCTCGGGGAAGCTCGCCGAGACCATGTGGGCCGCCGGGAGGGCTCGGGAGGCCGTCGACCGGATGGAGGCGTCGTTCGCCGTGCTGTCGAACGACGATCCCGACCCGGACCTCGCCGCGTTCGTCGCCCAGCTCGCCCGGTATCACTGGTTCGTCGGCGAACCGGCGGTGGCCAAGGAGCGCATCGACTTCGCCCTTGGGATCGCGGAGTCGCTCGAACTCCACGAGATCCTGTCCCATGCCCTCAACACCAAGTCACTGGTGCTGCTCAGCGAGCGGCGGTTCGAGGAGAGCCAGGCACTCCTTCGACACGCGCTGTCGATCGCCTCACAGCACGGACTGCTGGAGGCCGAACAACGGGCCCTGTTCAACCTGGGCAACCATCTCGCCTCGGCCACCCGCTTCCGAGAGGCGATGGAACTCGACCGCCGAGCGCTGGACGTCTCCCGCCGGATGGGGTCGCGGACCAACGAGTGGACCAGCCTGATGCACCTGATCTGGGAGCACGCCTGGCTCGGGGAGTGGGATGAAGCGATGGCCATCGTGGCCGGTATGGAGGAAGAGGACGTCAACCCGCAGTTCCGCCCCGTCATCGAATCGTTCGCCTTCATCGTGTGGATCAATCGAGGCGACCTCGAGACACCGACGCGGATCCTGGTCGAGCTGGAGAAGGTGATGGACCCCGACGAATCGCAGGACCGGGCGTGGCTCGCCATGAGCCAGGCCGAGTTGGCCAGGGCCAAGGGCGAGTTCGACGCCGCCATCGAGGCCGCCGAACGTTGCCTGGCCGAGCGTCCGGTGCTCTCCCTCCGGAGCGGTGGGATCCTGGCCGGCCTCCCCATCGGGGCGGATGTCTGTATCTCGGCGGGACTGCTGGATCGGGCGGAAGGCTTCCTTCGGATCGCGGACGACGCCGCTCCCTCCGAGGTGACCCCTCAGCTGGAAGCCGAACGCGCCCGCCTGGGGGCCAAGCTCGCGGCCGCGCGGGGGTCGATGGATGGGGTCGGCGAGGGATTCGCCCGGGCCGAGGCCATCTTGCGAGAAGTGGAGATGCGGTTCGCCCTCGCTTCCGCACTCACCGAGCACGGCGAGTGGCTGATGGGGGAGGGGCGCGCCGCGGACGCACAGCCGTTGCTGGAGGAGGCGGGCACGATCTTCGAGCACCTTCGGGCGACCCCCTGGATCGAACGCGTCGTCCGTGCCCGGGGCGGAGCGGCCGCCGTCGCGGCCGGCTGAGGCTGAGCTCGGTCTGAAGCCCCGCGCGACCCCCCCGGCCCACGATCCCTCCTAAGATTCCCGGGACGCCCGGAATACCTGTACCGGCAGGGCCACGCCTTTCAACTCCACGGGCCCCACGTCGTCGAAGCGCACGCCTTCCACGGAGACCGAATCCACGGTCGCCTCGCTCACCAGGACCTCACCGGGGCCGGCCCGCCCCGCGATGCGGGATGCCACGTTCACCGTCCGACCGAAGTAGTCGCCGTCTCGGAACACGACGGGCCCCGCGTTCACTCCGACGTGGGCGGGGGGCATCCCGGCCTCCGGCGCCTTCTCCACGAGGTCGAGCGAACAGAGGACGGCCTGTCCCGGGTCGGGGAAGTGAAACATGACGCCGTCGCCCAGCCACTTGATCGGTCGCCCCCCGCGTCGTTGGGATTCGCGCTGGACGAGAGCGGCGAGGCTCGCCGCGAGCTCGGCGGCCGCATCGTCTCCGCGCTCCTCCGTCAACCGGGTGTAGCCCGCAAGGTCGAGGAACACCATGGCCGGAGGGCGAGCCTGCCGTCGCGGGGCGACGCCAGCCTGCTCGAGCGCCTCCTCCACGTGACTCACCAGGTGTTCGATGATCGAGTGCTCCTGGTGCCGGTGATACAGCCACCAGATCAGGCCCTCCACCTGCTCCCGAAGCTGCGGGCTCACCTGCGAGGCGACCTCCAGCATCTGTGATTCGGTCATCCCGCCGGAGAGCATGGGGACCTCGATGTAGGTGTGGAAGAACTGAGACTCGGCTTGGGCGATCCTGCCGAGGTTCTCGCCGTACACGCGGAGCGACCGGATCACGCCGGCCTCGGGCACGCCGGTGCCCAGGGCGAACTGGCCGACGGGGAACATCTGCAGGTCGTCCTCGCGGACGCGCTCTTCGGCTCGTGGCGTGGGAAGGCCGAGGGCCTCGTGGATCCGCTCCACGAACTCCATCGTCCAGCCGTACTCGGCGCACAGGTCCCTGTACGTCTTGCCTGAATAGCCCCTTGGCTCGCTGAACAGGAGGTCGAGGAAGGCGAAGGTCAGATGACCCGACCGGACGGCACGGCCGAGGTCGTCGATCTGGATCCCCGAGCTCTCCAGGGCCTCGATGAGTTTGACCCGCTGGATGTCGGCCGGCCGGAACGAGCCGTCGGCCTGTGCATTGACGATGCCCAGCTCGACCAGCTGGTCGATGTGCTGGGATGAGGCGCCGGATCGTTCGGCGAGTCCAGCTTTCGTCAAGCCGTCCATCCGACGCATGGTAACCAGATGGCCACCGCCCCGAGCCGCCCGGCGATGGCCCCGCAGGCTGGAGCTTCTGCGCGCTCCCTCGAGGACGAGCCGCTGCCCATGCACTCCCTTGGCCGCGAGGGAAGCTGCCAGAGGCGCCAGAGCGAGGCCGGCAGCGCCGAGGAAGCGATGAGCGAGCCGACACTCCCCGGGATCTCAGGTGGCTACCGGCTTCCACCTCTGGCGACGTTGCGGTCTTGGAACCCCCGTCGGTAGGGTGTGGCAGTGGCGCTCTTCCGACGGCTCAAGCACCGCTACCATTCCTGGCTCCTGCGGCGTCGCTACCCCTGGCAGTTCGAGGATCACGAACCCGGACCGCCGCGGAGCGGGCCGGCCGGTGGCGGACCGGAGGTTCCGGGATCCGGCTCCGGAGATGCTGCGACGGTGATCGTGAGCCGCGCCCGGGGTCGTGTACGGATCCGGTGGCTCACCTGGGTCCTCCTGCTGGTGGGGGCGGCGTTCGTGGCGCTCGGGATCTACTACCTCATCACCCCGGCACACTCGCTCCCGTCGTTCCTGCCCGGGCACCAGATCGGGGTCGATCGCCGCCACACCAAGCATGGATTGGCGGCCATCACGCTGGGGATCGTCTCGTGGATCGGGGCGTGGTTCACGACCAAGCCGTGAGGTTCGGGTCAAGGGGTTCGCCCGGCCCCGGATCGGCCTTGGCCTGGCCGCCCTCGGACGGCCCGACGGCCGCCCTGGGGGAGCGGCGTGTGCTAGCCGAGCCTCCGGACGGGTACTGGCGGATGCGGGCGGAGCTCGAGTGGCGGTAGCCCCCTCCGGGGATGGTCCTCCGCCCAACCGGGAAGATGGTCGGAGAAGCCATCGAACATGGCTGGTCGCTCTGCTCACAGGGCCCCAAGGCTTGGATGCCTTCGGAGCTTGCTTCTGAAGGGCAGCGGCCGCAAGATACGCGCCATCGTGGGACCGCGGGCCCGTCGTCGGAGGAACCGGCTTCGCCTTGCTGCCGCCCGGGTCTTGACGGGCGCATTGGTCATGTCCGCCATCGGCCCGGTGGCGGTGGCGATGGCTTCCGTTCCCTCTCCCACCATCACCGGCTCGATCACGGGGGTCGCGAGGCACGGCCACACGCTGACCTTTCGACTCGAGGCCACGGCTCCCAGAGGTGCGGGCAACGTGACCGGTCTCCAGGTGGCATTGCTCCTGCACTCCGTGATCCTGGACCAGATCGTCTACGACGCAAGCGCGAGAACGGTCTCCACGCCCTCCAGCCTCCCCGTGGCGGTCGGCTCCAGCTCGGAGTCGAGAGGGATGTTCCTGGAGGTCGCGGGGCGCGACGTGGGCATCGAGGTTCATGGGGACCGTCTCTCCGCGACCATCCGGGCTCGCATCGTCCAGGACCTCCCCGGCCAGGCGCAGTTCAGCTTGGCAGTCATCACGCTCAGCCAGGTGGCCCGCGTGTTGCGTCCGGTCGTGCTGCCGGTCGCGCCGTCGCGGGGAGGCTTCCCGTGGGGCTCCCTGGCGCTGGCGGTCGTCGCCGCGTTGTTCTTCGGCGGATTCGTCGGGAACCTGTTCTCGTCCCGTTACCGGGTCCCGCCGAAACTCTCGGTCTACGACGTCATCCGCCGGCACATGTCCGAAGAGGCGCGGGAGGCGGTCTGATGGCCATCGAGACGGTCCGTCCCGGGATCTGGGGACAGGTCGAGCACGCGCTGGCCGCCCAGCCCTCCGGCACGGCCTCCGACCCGATTGACGTGTGGTCCCGCGTCGGGGCGATGGTCGATCCCGGGGGGCTCCGCCCGAGGCTTTCCGACGACATCGAGATCAAGGAGTTCAAGCTCCGGTGGGGCAACGACTACGCCATGATCGCGAACCCACGAGACCTGGTGCACTACCAGCTGAAGCCGTGGGAGATCGAGATCGTGCGACTCATGGACGGAACCAGGACCGTCCAGGAGATCGTCGTGGAGCGGCTGGAGGCGTCCGGCGACCTTGAGCTGTCGGGCGTCGCCGACCTGGTCCACGAACTCCACATCGGGAACTTCCTCGATGACCGCTTCCTCGACGTGGAGACCGCGGTCGACCGGGCCATCAAGCCGATGTCCCGGCCTCGCGAAGCCGCCAGCCAGTTCGCCAAGTCGTTCCGGATCGACTGGAGAGGCGCGGACCGCTTCGTCCGCTTCATGCACGATCACCTCCTGAAATGGTTCATGACCCCTTGGGCCATCGGTGGCTTCGGGGTTGTCTCCGTCGCCGGCCTCTTCGCCTTCATCTCACTCGTCGACTCGCATCGGTTCACCCTGTCCGGGAAGTCGCTCGCCGTTGGGTTCCTGATCTTGCTGCTCCTCAACTACCTGATCATCTTCGTCCACGAGATGGGGCACGCATCAATGCTCGTCCACTACGGACGCAGGGTGAAGAGCGCGGGATTCATGTTGTTCTTCGGGTCGCCCGCCTTCTTCGTCGAGTCGTCGGACGGCCTGATGCTGGAACGTCGCCAGCGGATCGCCCAGGCCTTCGCCGGAGCCTACGCGGAACTGATCTTCTCGGGCACCGTCGCGCTCATCGCCTGGGCGTTCCCCGACTCCGCCTTGGCCCCGGTCCTCTATCGGTTCTGCGTGCTCAACTACCTCATCTGCTTCCTGAACCTCGTCCCCCTGCTGGAGCTGGACGGCTATTGGATCCTCTCGGATTGGATCCAGGTGCCAGACCTCCGGCCGCGGTCCCTGGCGTTCGTTCGGCACGACCTGTGGCACAAGCTTCGACGCCGACAGCGTCTTTCGAGGCAGGAGCTCGGGCTCACGTTCTACGGGGTGCTCGGGATCCTGTTCACCATCCTGGCCTTCTACGTCGCCACGCTCTCGTGGCGCACGGTCTTCGGGAGCCTGGTGCGCAGACTCTGGGACGGGGGAGCGGTCACCCGGATCCTTCTGGCCGTGCTCGCGCTCGTCGTGGCCGGGCCCGTCATCCGAGGTCTCATCAGCCTCCTACGAGCTCTGGCGCAGCGGATCCGGGCGCGGTGGCAAGCGGTCAGTTTCCGCCTGCAGACGAAATGGCGCGTCGAGGCGGCGCAGCTCATCGACGCGATGCCGCTCTTCGATGACGTGCCGGAAGATGTCCTGAGCGATCTGGCCGGCCGGGTCCGGATGCGGACGGTGGCACGTGGTCAGCCGGTCGTCCGGCAAGGGGAGCGCGCCGAGGCCTTCTTCGTGGTGCGGAGGGGAACGCTCCAGGTCGTCGAGGAGGACCCGGTTTCCGGCAACCAGCGCCCGTTGCGGGTTCTGGGCCGTGGGGAAGGGTTCGGGGAGGTAGCGCTCGCGGAGTCGTCTCTGCGAACGGCCACCGTTCGGGCGCTGGAGGAGTCGCAGGTCTTCGAGATCGACAAGGGGACGTTCGACCAGCTGCTTCGGGACATGGCGCACATACCCGGGTTCGCACCGACCCTCCAGGCCGTCGCGGAGCTCAAGGAGATGGGCTGCTTCGCCCAGCTCGAACCCGACGAGTTGAGCGAGCTGCTCCGCCACGGCGAGTGGGTCACCCGAGCGCCGGGGGAGGCGATCATCACGCAGGGTGATGTCGGCGAAGTCTTCTACGCGATCCGAACGGGCCAGGTGGAAATCCTGCAGGACGGGCGTCACATCAGGAACATGGGGCCCGGTTCGTACTTCGGGGAGGTGGCCCTCTTGCTCGACTCACCGCGGACCGCTACCGTCCGAGCTTTGACACCTGTTCGCCTGTACCAGCTGGATCGGGAGGGGTTCGACCGCTTGATCCGGGACGCGTTCCGGAAGGGGACACTGAATCCGGCCATCTCGCCAGACCGTGTCTGGCAGCACTGAAGAGGAGAGGAGCGAGGCGTGGACTGTTGGCACTGCCGCCGAACGGCCGTCGGTGTCTGCCGGTTCTGCGGGAGGGGGATCTGCGAGAACCACGTCGAAACGCATCCCTACATCCTGGAGTTGTTCAAGAGTCCGGGGAAGGTGACGAAGGTGCTGGTGGTCGAGGACGCGCTGTACTGCGGTGCCTGCACGCCCCGACCCGACCCGCTCGACCTCCCCGAGCTGGACTGAAACGAGTGACGTACGTCACCGGCGACATCGTGATCGAAAGCACACGCGGAACGGTGACGCACGGCACCGCCCCGGGTGCCCCGGATGGAGCATCGTTCACAGAGCGATTCGAAGTCGGCGGTACCACGAGGTATGACGGGGAGGTGAATGAGGATGGCGGAGAAGAAGGTCACTCCGAAGAAGCCGGCCGCAAGCGCCGGCAAGATCGACAAGAAGGAGCCGGCCACGCGCGTCTCCAAGCGTTCGGCCACGCGTTCTGCGACGCGTGCGGCCACGCGTTCTGCGACGCGTTCGGCCACGCGTTCGGCGACCTGAGGATTCCCCTCGCGTCCCACAACGAACGGGTCCGGCATCGTGCCGGGCCCGTTCGATCGTTGGAGAGGGATTGAGCGCATGAGGGCCGACGTCGACGCCGCCGCCCTTCTGTCGCTGCAAGGTGCCATGGCGGGGACGCCCTTGCTCCGAGAGGTCTCGGCGAAAGCGGTGCAAGGTCTCGCTCAGGAAGGGTTCGTCCGCTCGTACCGCCGCGGCACGTATCTTTTCTATCAGGGCGACCAGTCGGATCTCGTCTACTTCCTTTTCACGGGCCGGGTGGAGGTCAGCTCCGTTTCCCTGACTGGCCGTCGGCAGCTTCTCACGACGCTGGACCCTCCGCAGTTCTTCGGGGAACTCGGCGTGCTGAGCGGCCAGCGAAGGACGTCCACCGCGCTGGCGCTCGAGGACGCTGGCGTCTGGGTGGCCGGGGGCGAACAGTTCCTGCGATTCCTCTCCCAGCACTTCGAGGCCGCCCGCGCGCTTCTGGCGGGCCTGGCCGGGCAGATCCACGCCCACGAGGCGTTCGTCGAGGACCTCTTGTTCCTCGACCTCAAGGGACGTGTTGCGAAGCGACTCCTCCAGTTGGTCAGCCCGTCGCTCGACGAGTTGCCGCCGGACGGCGCGATCCTGCCGGCGGTGGTCACCCACGCCGACCTGGCCAGTTTGTGCGGAGGCTCACGGGAGAACGTCACCCGGATCCTCTCCGATTTCGGACGCCGTGGCCTGGTGGTTCGGGACGGCAAGCGCTACGCGTTGAAGAATGTCGCCGGCCTCAGGCGCCTGGCCGGCGTGTAGATCGACCACGGACGCTGACCTCGATGTGACGCTTCGCCATGAGCTCGGATCGAGGAACCTCCGAACCAAACGCTTCGTTCGCCCGTATTACCGGCGATCGGCCGAGCCACGGCCCAAGGCGGGCCCTCCGTCTGGCTGTGCCGAGGAAGGAGACCGCGCATGAAGCGCTACGCGTCTCTCGCCTTGATCGTCGGTGTCGTCCTGGCTCTGTCGGGCACGTCGTCGGCGCTCGCGTCCAACCCGAACGGCTCGGGTGGCGACATGCCCGCGTACTACGACGGTCAGATCTTCACGATCAACCTCAAGCTGCTGAAGCCTGACCTGCACAAGAACCCGTCGTTCAACACGATCTATCAGTGCGACTCCTGCGAGGACTTGGGCCTGAACTTCGTCTCGGTGCTCGATGCGATCCAGGGTGACGGGTTCAACCCCATCTGGGAGGAGGTACAGATCACGTTCAACCCCGGAGTCCAGCCGGTTCAGCTCACTTCGGACACCGCCGTCCTGGACGCCGAAGCAGCGGGGCAGATCACGCTCACCGACACCGAGGAGTTCTATCGATGTTCGGTCGTTGGTTCGAAGTGAGGATCGGCTTGGCCTGAATCGCCAACCCATCGGGGACGAAGTCCCGCCCGTGTCGCCGCTGCGCCGGGCGGGGCTTCGTTCCGATCGGAGAACCCTCCGAGGCCGGGTGGACCTCCGTCAGATCCTTCCGGCACCGGAAGCGCCTCCATCCCGTCTGGGATTCCCTGGCTGCAAGTGTTCGAAACGAGGCCGGCAAGCGACTGAAGGCCGTCCGGTCACGGATCTCCGACCTTCACGGGTGTGGTCTCTGCTCCAATTCAGCCCGCGTAGAATCTGAGCGATGATTCGCATCGGGTAGCTCGGTTTCGCGTCGGCTCCCCTGGGTACGAGCTTGGTCGGCAGAACCGAAGAGGAACACATGAGGAATCCCAAGTCCTTCATCACAGCGGCCATCGCGGGCGTCACGGTGCCGTGCATCGCGACCGCCGCGGCAGCGGGCTCGAAGTCCAGCCACAGCCCGACGTCACGGGGCGTGACCGGGCCTCCAACGTGATCACCCGGAACCAGGCTGCCCACCCGGATGCAACAGGATTGTCCGGTGCGCTCTCGACCGCCGCCGACCAGACCGGCGGCGCTCCCACCGCGACCGGGTTGGCGCGCGCGATCCAAGTCGTCACGGCGGCCCAGTCCGCACAGGCGCCGGCCAAGGGGGTGGCCACCGCGCTGTCGCACCTGGATACCAACGCTGCCGCCCACCCAACCGGCCGGAGCCACTGACGCCCTCCTAGTCGGCACGGAAGGGCAGCACGCTTCGTCGGCGGAACACCCACTCGACCGCCGCCGCAACTGTCGCGACCTCGGTGGACCGTGAGTGGACGTCGAGTGGACCGGGTGGATGGACCGATCCCGTTATCCCCACTCAGGCCTTGGAGGAGATCGGGATCGCGTTGAACCTCAGGGCCAGAGCCACCGCTTCGGCCTTGGAATGGACCTCCAGCTTCGACAGGATGTTCTTCACGTGGGTCTGCACGGTGAGGGGGGTGATCCAGAGAAGCTGGGCGATCTCGGACGTCGTGTCTCCGTCGGCGATCGCCTGCAGCACCTGCATCTCGCGGCTGGTGAGCGTGCCCAACAGGCGCTCTGCCTTCCCCTGCACATGCGATGCATCCTGGCTGCCCGGCGCCGCGAGCATCGACATCAAGGGCATCACTTTCTCACCGGCGGCGGCACGAGTGACCATCTCCAGGAGCTGCTCGAACGCCTGGGTCTTCGGCACGAACGCGCTCGCCCCGGCGTCGATCGCCCGCGCCATGACCCGGCGTTCCTGGTAGGCCGTGATCATCACCACCTGTACGTGCGGCGCCATCGCCTTCAGCTCTCTGGTGGCCTGGATGCCGTCCATCCCCGGGAGGTCCACGTCCATGAGCACCAGGTCGACACGGCCGTCCCGGACGAGCGGGAAGGCGTCCTCGGCACGAGCCACCGCCCCGGTCAGCTCGATCGTGTCCTCCCCGGCCAGCAGGAACTCGAGCGCCTCGGCGAACACGCGATGGTCGTCCACCAAGAGCACCCGAAGCGGGGTCGTCGCCGGCATCGTCACCGGGCCTCCGCCGTGGAAAGCGTGAACGTGAAGGTGGTTTCCGCACCAGGGTCACTGGCGACGTGGATGGAACCTCCGTGGCCCTCCACGATCCTCCGGCAGATGTACAGGCCCAGGCCCGAGCCCGTGGTCCCCTCCATTCCGTGCGGCTTCACGTTCGAGCGGAACCGGAAGAGCTGTGGGATCTGCTCCGGCGATATGCCGGGCCCCCGGTTGGTGACGCTGAACGTTGCACGGCCGTCGGTGGTCTTCACCCGGAGCTCGATCGGAGTTCCGGGCTCACTGTACTTCTCCGCGTTCGAGATGAGGTTCCTGAACACCTGGATGCGGATCCGGTCCACCTCCACCATGGCCTCTTCGGACCCGGGGTCGAGGTGGACGCGGAGCCGGCCGTCGAGCTCCCCGACCGTATCCGCTGCCTCTCGGGCCAGCTCGACCACCGACTCCGGCTTCGACCGGATGACGAGACCAGGCCCCTCGAGCTCGACAAGGGCCGCGGTCTCCTCGGCGATGACCCGCATCCGCTGCGACTCCTTGTCGATGGTGTCGACCATCCGCCGGCGGGTCGTCTCGTCAAGGGCCTCCCACCGCTTCGCCAAGGTCGCCGCCGTACCCCGTATCCCGGCCACCGGTTGCATCAGCTCGTGGGTCATGATGTCGAACAGCTCGGCTCGAGAGCGATCGAGGCGCTCGAGTTCGTCGACTCTGCCGCGCTCCGTCCGAACGGCGAAGGCCAGCGCCCGTTCCCTCTTGATCCCGACGTCGAGCCTTCGCATCTCGTAGGCCAGACCGGCCAGGAGGGCGAGAGAGATGGCCATCCGAGGGGACACGACGCGGCTACCGACACGTCCGAGGTTCGACCCCATCTCGTCCTTCTCCTGCCAAAGGTGCCTCCGTCGGTCGTGCCTAAGTCGCCGGTCGAAGATCGGCGAGGGCAAGGTACGAGATCGCGCCATGCGGCACCATGGCCCAATCACGGAGTTCGCCTACGTACTTGTGCGTATCCACAGGTGAGGGAGGGGGCGGAAGATGCGCCCGCCGATCAAGCCGCATCGTTCGTTGACAATCCGCGGGGTGCGCCTCAGTCTATGCGTGGTCTCCGGTCGATCCTTGCCAGAGACCAAGGTTTCGTTTCCGTTCGGGAAGCGGCTCGGCTGCTCCGAGCCGCGGACTCTGGGGGCTCCACTGCGATCTACTGGAAACGATGCGGTCGTGCCGAAGGCCCGGGTGGTCGTCGTGGACGATCACCCGATGGTTCGGGACGTCCTGGTGATGGCGTGCTCGAACCGGCCCACCCTCGAGGTGGTGGGGACCGCCGGCGACGGCCTGCAGGCGGTCGCGGTCTGTTTGGCGGTGAAGCCCGACGTGCTGGTCCTCGATCTCGGACTTCCCGGCATCGACGGCTTCGAGGTCATCCGCCGGGTCCGCAGGCTGCTTCCCGATCTGCGCATCTTGGTGTTCACCGGCCACGTCGATCGCCCGCTCATCCTCCAATGCCTTCGCCTCGGAGCCGACGGCCTGGTCGAGAAGACCGGGTCGGTCGACGAGCTGGGGTTGGCGGTGGAGACGGTGGCTGCCGGCTCTTCCGCGTACAGCCTCGAACACCGGCGGCAAGCCCAAGAGCAGCTGGGGGACGTCCTTCGGCGATCGAGGGAAGCGGCCAAGGCCTTCTCGTCCCTCACGAAACGTCAGCGCCAGATCCTGCAGCTGGTGGCGGCCGGTCTGACAACTCGCCAGATGGCTGCCCGTCTGGCGCTCTCCGACCGGACCGTGGAGACCCACATCGGAAACCTCTACCAGAGGCTCGGCGTTCGCAACCGGACCCAGGCTATCCGGCGGGCTGTCGCCCTGCGCCTCGTCGATCCCACCGAGGTCGAGCGACCCGCCGGGTAAATCGCGCCGCAGACGGCACCAAACAGGTTCACCGGCTAAAGTCATCGAGATGGTTCACGCTATCTATTTCTCGATAGTCCTAACTAGCCATGTTCGAGGTGTCGATTTCGAACGATACTTCTAGCCACATGGCTTGGGAGGATTCCGAACCGCGAAGGCTGCCCGGCTCGGCCGAGTCGAGTGAGCCGGTACAACGCCGTTCGAATGTGGGCGCGATCCTGGTCGACTCACCGAACTTGATCCGGGCCGCGCTCGGCCACATGATCCAGGCGCAGCCGGATCTGGATGTCGTCCTCGAGGCTTCCTCGGCCGATGAGTGCATCGTCGGGTTCCGCCGGATCCGCCGGCGGACCAGGCTGGTCGTGATGGTCGGGCTCGGATTGCCCGGAGAACACGATTCCTTCTGGCTCATCCGCGAGATCCGGGACCTCTTTCCGACCGTCCCGATCCTGGCCAGCGGGGCCCAGCCGGGCGAATACGCGATCTCACGGGCGCTGTTCGTGGGAGCCGACGGATACGTTGACAAGGAAACCGCTCCCACGGAGTTCATGGATTCGATCCGCCACGCCTCCCGGGGCGAGCTCGTTCTGTGCGGGGTCCCGGAGGGCTGGCTGGGAAAGATCGCCGATGGCGTCGACAACCAGAGCCACGCTCAGTCGATCCTCACGGAGCGGGAGGTGGAGATCCTCGAAGTGGCCAGCGAGGGCTTGACTGCCCGCCAGATCGGTCACCGGCTGGGTGTGCGGGAGCGTACGGTCACCACGCATCTCGGCCACATCTACAAGAAGCTCGGTACCGGAAGCCGGGTCGCCGCGATCATCGCGGCGCACCGATCGGGTTTGGTCACGCCCGTCTCCAGGTTCTGACGCGGCGTCGACCCCGGAGAACGAGAGCCTCGTCAGGACGTGTCCGTGCGCTCGCCACCCACAGGGGAGGGGCCGCGCTGCCCCGCCACGGACCCCTAGCTCTTGCGGCTCCCGCGACCTCGCCCGAACATGACGTACAGAAGGATCAGGATCGCGATACCGAGGATCACGATCCCGACGATGGCGGTTGTGCTGGCTGCGATCATCACTTCCCCCTTTCGGGCGGCTCCCGCCGCACGCTACGTACCATACGCCGAGTTCGGCCCGGATCCTGGGAACCGAAGCTCATCAGATCCCCAGATTGAAGATCCGCGCTGGCAGCACGTCAACCGCCTCGGGAGAGATAGGCCCGGGCGATGGCGGGCGCCCAGAACGCCGAGGCCATCGCTCCGAGAGCCAGATACGGCCCGAACGGGATGGCCGACTTCCTGCTCCTCCCCTGGACCAGAGCCGCGATCGCGCCGATCCCACCGGCCAGGACGCCGAGTCCCGCGGCGACCGCCACGTACCGGAGGCCGAGGCTCCCCAGGACCAGGCCGATGAAGCCGGCAAGCTTCACATCCCCCATCCCCATCCCCCCGGGGCTCACGAAGGCAAGCGCCAGGAGGGGCACCCCGTATGCAAGCGTGCCGATCGCCGCGCGGGGAACGCTGAGCGGCCGACCGAGGAGCGCGCCGAGCACGATCAGGCCGGCGAACATCAGGAACGAGGGGTAAACGATGGCGTTGGGCAGGATCCGGTGCTCGGCGTCGATAAGGCCGAGCCCGAGCAGGACTCCCAGGAACACGGCGGACACGGCGGCAACGTAGAGGTTGGAGAATACGACCGCCGCACCCGCGCAGAGGCCGGCGGTGGCGAGCTCCGTCAGCGGGTACCGCACCGGTATCCGGGCAGCGCAGTTCCGGCACCTGCCGCGCAGGAGCACGTACGAGACGACCGGGATGTTGTCGAAGGGACGCACGGTTGCCCCGCAGGCGGGGCAGGCCGACCGAGGCGTCACGATCGAGCGACGAAACGGGATCCGGTGGACGATCACGGTCAGGAACGACCCGTAGACCAGGCCGGCCAGGGAGAACGCGACGACCCGGAACACCGTCACAGAGCGGAGCCTAGCGGCTGGATGCGAGAGGAACGCGGAGGTGTCCGCTTCGAACCGGTCGGCTCACCGGTCGTCTCCCGGCTTCGCAGCGTGGATCACCTCGAGGATCTCGTCCCCGATCAGTTCGTCGCGCGCCAGCAACGCGTCCCGGAGGGCCTCGAGGAGGTGCCGGTTCTCGGAGAGAACGGTTCGAACGCGATCTTTCTGGGTCTCGAGGAGAGCTTCGAGCCGCTCCTTGGCGGGTGGATCCCCCATCACCTTGGCGACCAGGTTCCTCGGGGCGAACCCGTCGTGCATCGCGTCGTAGGACGCGAGCGAGCCACCCATTCCGAGGGCGCCGACCATCATCGCGGCGACCACGGTGGCCTGGGACAGGTCGGCCCCGGGACCGGTGCCGCTCTCGCCCAGGAAGAGCTCTTCGGCCACCATCCCGCCCAGAGCGATGGCCAGCAGGGCTTCGAGCTCCGACCGTGACTTCGAGAACCGCTCCTCGAGATCGGTGTGGGCGAGCAAGCCGAGCGAGGCGCGGCGCTTGATGATCGAGAGCACCTCCATCCGCCGGGACGTGCCGAGGACGTAGGCCACCACCGCATGTCCGGCCTCGTGGGTCGCCACCGCCGAGCGCTCCTCCTCGGTGTAGAACACCGGCTGGGACAGCCCGACCTCCTCGGTGAGCTTGGCCTCGTAGACATCCGTCACGTTCATCTCATCGCGACCGGCCCGCAGGCCCAGGAGCAAAGCCTCGTCCAGCACGTGCTCGATCATTACCGGGGTGTACCCGAGCGTGTCGTGGGCGAGCCGCTCTCGCGGTTCGTCGCCGTCGAGATCGGCGGTGTGCGACTTTCGCTCGAGGAAGAAGTCGATCAGGTCGCGGCGCCCCTGCTTGGTGGGAAGGTCGAAATAGAGCCTCCGGTCGAACCGGCCGGGCCGGAGAAGCGCCGGGTCCAGCGTGTCCGCCCGGTTGGTCGCCGCGACCAGCAACACGTTGTAGTACTTGGGGTGACCCGCCCGTATCCGGAGCCGATCGGGCAGGTATCCGTTCACCCACTGCGCGACGTGCTCCCACGTCCGCTGGAGGAGCTGCGGCTGGTCGAACGACTGCATCTGGATGAGGAGCTCGTTCACCATCCCCGCCCCGGCCGGAGCGGAGCCGAAGGCCGAAGCGATCCGGCTCCCCAGCCGACCCGGAGCAGACGAGGAGCCCACGGGGGCGGGAGACATGGCCACGGCCGAGCCTCGGTCGCCACCGATCGCGTCGATCTCCTCGATGAAGCCGATGGCCCCGCCTTCCCGCCGGGCCGCCCGGCGGAGGGCGCGGAAGTAGGACCGGATCTTCACATTGGTCATCCCGAACCACATCGTCTGGAACGCGGGAGCGGAGGCGTACAGGAAGGGCACCCCGGCCTGCTTCGCCATCGCCTTGGCCAGGTAGGTCTTGCCGGTCCCGGGCGGACCTTCGAAAAGAACACCGCGGCGTGGGTTCCCCCCCAGGACCTTCCGGAAGGTCGCGTAGCCGAGGAAGATGTTCAGGGTCCGGATGACCTCGTCGACCTGGGGACCGAGACCCTTCACGTCCTCGAGAGCGACGTCGATGTGCTCGGGCCGGATCATGACGTGGGGCGAGCGGCCGCTGGCCAGCGGCATCAGGACCAACGCGCCGACGATGACGAACAGGAGCAGGATCGGCAGGAGCAAGCTCCAGTCGGGGGAGAATGCCGGTAGCTGCACCGGACGCCCGACCGCGGAGCGATACCAGAGATACGCGTCGAGGGCACCGATGATGAAGATCGCCCGAAACATGCGCCGCAGGTGCGTTCGCCGTTGGATCCTGGCCACATCCGCCTGTCCGGCGCGCAGCAGCCGAGACTCACCGAGGAGCGCTGCGACCCTGCTCTGTTCGCTCATCCCATCCTCTCCTTCGGCATGGATCGCGAACGACTCAAGCGCTTATGAGCGTACCCCCACCCCTACGTGGTGGCCGCGGGGATCACCCCGGTCCCCGGGGACTTCACGTGCTTCAACTGCACGATCCAGAGCGTCTCCGCCTACACAGGCCCGACCGGAGCGGGTGGGGAGCAGACCATCACCCTCAGCTTCACCGCCGACGTGGCGGATCCGGTCGTCGCCTGGGGCGGCCACATCGCCAATGAGATCGACTGGGGAGCGGGGAACGCGGCCGGGAGCGTCAACGGGTCCCCTTACCACATGCGCCTCATCGACCTCGACGGCTTCGGTGGGAACCAGGACCGTTCGCTGTCATCGGGGGCGGTCCCGCCACCGCCGGTCATCACCACCGAGGCGAGCCCGCACACGGTGCCCATCGGCAGCTCGGTCACGGACACCGCGACGATCACCGGAAACGTCACCGGAGGCGCTGTGGCCGGCACGGTCGAATTCTTCGTGTGCGGCCCAGCGGGCTCCCCACCGGATTGCAGCACGGGTGGTACCCAGGTCGGCGGCGCGGTCACGGTCACCCCGGGAGACACCCTGGTGGGGACGGCGACGTCCGATCCGTTCACGCCGACGCAGGTCGGGACGTACTGTTTCCGGGCCGAGTACTTCCCGGCGCCCGGCTCGCTCTACTCGGAGGGGGAGCACACCGACACGACCCTCGAGTGCTTCACCGTGATCGCAAGGCCGAGCATCACCACGCAGCTCTCGACATCCACGGCCTCGATCGGCCAGCCGGTCCACGACTCGGCCACGCTCACCGGGGCGACGCCGGACGCCGGCGGCACGGTCACCTACACGGTCTACTCCGACAGCACATGTTCCACGCAGGTCGCCGACGCCGGGACGAAGACGGTCACGAACGGGTCGGTCCCCGACTCCAACTCCGTGACGTTCAACGCCACCGGCACGTTCTACTGGCAGGCGGTGTACTCAGGAGACAGCAACAACCTGGGCTCGACGAGCGACTGCACCTCCGAAACGCTCGTGATCAGGATGAACCCAACCACCATCACGACCCAGCTCTCGGAGAGCCCCGGTTCGATCGGCGACTCGGTGCACGACTCCGCGACGCTGCACGGCGCCACCTCTGACGCTGGCGGCACGGTCACCTACACGGTGTATTCCGACGACACCTGCTCCACGCAGTTCGCGGACGCCGGCACGGTGACCGTCACCGATGGCTCGGTTCCGGATTCGAATCCGGTGACGTTCAACGCCGCTGCCACCTACTACTGGCAGGCGGTGTACTCAGGAGACAGCAACAACCTGGGCTCGACGAGCGACTGCACCTCCGAAACGCTCGTGATC
>DHWS01000013.1 GCA_002413305.1 Actinobacteria bacterium UBA5176
GCCGCACGCGCCGCAGAACTTGGCGTTCGGTACGTTCGGAACTCCGCAGGACGGGCACGTGAGCGCCAAGCCCGATCCGCACTCGAGACAGAACTTCCGGTCGACCGGGTTCTCGGTTCCGCATGCCGAACAGACCACCTGCGCCCCCCGTGAATGGTGGATAGAGAGAGTACCGCTCGAAGGATAGGGATAGTCGGGCGGCCGGGCGCGCTTCGCCGCGGGCGGCTGCATCCGCCGCAGGTCCTTGGCTCCCGCGTACGCCCGGCTGGAGCCGGATGTCGTGCTCATCTCGAAACCGAGTGTATGTGGGACTTCGAGAGGGCCGATCCTCACCGAGCTCTCAGGTCGGCCACAGGCTCAACCCAGGACGCCCGTCCACCATGGGGGCTCGACCGACTGAACAGGAGGCCATCATGCAGCACCCGACGAACCCGGCTCGCAGACCAGGGCCGGCACACCGGCCGACCCGAACCGGACCAGGCAAGCGGACCAAGCGGCGGCACGCCGCGGCTCGCTCGCGGATCGTGGCCGCGGCTCTGAGCGTCTCCGCCTTCGCCGGCCTCGGCGCGAACATGGCCGCCCGGGCCGCGACGACCGCCACCGCCTCCGCCACGAAGACGACCACCACGAGCTCCTCGGCGCCGACGACGAGCTCCACCACGACCGGCACCACGTCGGCTTCGAGCGCCGCCTCCTCGTGGTCGGCGACACCGTCCTCCACCTCTTCCGGCCAGTCGGCCACCACGTCCAGCCGTGGAAGCTGAGACCCGCTTCCGGGCGATGGGGTCCGACGTCCACGTCGTGGTGGTCGGCGGGCCGCTCGACCTGCTCGAGGTGGCACACGACTTCATCGAGGACCTCGAAGCGCGGTGGAGCCGGTTCCGGCCGGCCAGCGAGGTCAGCAGGCTCAACACGCTGGCCGGTATGCCTGTGCGGGTCTCGGAGCCCACGGTCGCGCTGGTCCAGCGGGCCATGGAGGGAGCTCGGATCACCGCCGGACGGTTCGACCCCACGGTGCTCGGGGCCCTGATCCGGGCCGGGTACGACCGGAGCTTCGAGCTCCTCACGGACGAACCGCCCCCGGGCCGGTCGGGTCTGACGACGGGCCACGCTGGGATCGTGGTGGACGCGAGCGCCTCGACCGTGATACTGCCGGGCGGCGTCGGCTTCGACCCGGGCGGCATCGGGAAGGGGTTCGCCGCCGACCTGCTGGTCGGCGAGTTGCTGGCCCGGGGGGCAGCGGGCGCATGTGTGAACGTGGGCGGCGACCTCCGGCTCGAGGGTGAACCGCCATTGGCAGGATCGTGGCTGGTGTCGATCGAGCACCCCGTCCGCCCGGAGCCGGCCGCGGTCGTGGGGCTTCGAAGCGGCGCCGTGGCGACGACCACCCGGGCCAAGAGGGCCTGGGGCGCGACCGGCGACCGGCGGCATCACCTGATCGATCCGTCCACCGGGGAGCCGGCGGCCACAGGATCGCTGTCCGCAACCGTTCTGGCGGCCGAAGCCTGGCAGGCCGAGGTCCTCGCGAAGGCGGCGTTCCTCGCGGGACCGTCCGCAGCCGGCGAGCTGCTCTCCGCCACCGGAACGGACGGTCTCCTGGTCACCGACGATGGGGAGGTCTGGACCACCGAAGGCTTCCGGCGGTTCGCGCGGCCGGAGCCGGCAGGGGTTCGAACCGCGCATCCAGCAACACTCGAAGGGAGCTTCCGATGAGCTCCCAGATCTTCTGGTACTCGGCCCGCGCCGCCGGCATCGTCGCTTGGGCCCTGGCCTCCGCATCGGTGGTGTGGGGGCTGGCACTCTCCACGCGGGCGCTCGGCAAGCGCCCTCGGCCGGCCTGGCTCTTCGACCTGCACCGGTTCCTGGGCGGCATCGCCCTCATCTTCACCGCGATCCACGTCCTGGCGGTCGTCGCCGACAGCTACGTGCACTTCAGCCTCATCGACGTGCTAGTCCCGTTCACGGGGACGTGGCATCCGGTCGCGGTGGCGTGGGGGATCGTCTCCCTCTACCTCTTGGCCGCGGTCGAGCTCACCTCGCTGGCTCGGGCGCGGATCCCGAAGAGGATCTGGCGGCGGGTCCACTTCGCGAGCTTCGCGCTCTTCGCGCTCAGCACGCTCCACGCCCTCACGGCGGGGACCGACCGGCGCTCCGGGCCGTTCGTGGTCGCTGTGGTCGCGGTGTGCAGCACGGTGGTCGTGCTCACGGCCATGCGGGTAGCCGCATCCGTTCGGCGCCGGCCAACGCTTGTTTCGGCGCCGGTCGCCCCTGCGACGCGGAGGTCGCTCGCTTCCTCCGCGTCGAACTGAAGTCCTCAGGTTTCAGCTGACCCCGTCCTTCGCCACGGTCTCCAGCAGTCCGACCGCGGGGACGTTCGGTGAGGAGACCTACTGAACTCCCCTTCGGCTTTGTGCCTAGACTGATAGGCGATGCGGATCGGAGCGCGGGCTTCGAGGCTGGTCGTGCTGAGCGCGTTCGTCCTGCTCGGGACGGGGCTGGCGCCGGCCGGGGCTGCCAGCAGGCCCCCGGCCCCAAACGTGCCACAGGCCTTCCCGGCCTGGCCGACGTACCACCGAACGAACCAGCGAACCGGCTACGACCCGAACACACCTGCCATCGGGGCCCTGGCCGAGGCATGGAAGGCGACGCTGGACGGTGCCGTCTACGCCGAACTCCTCATGGTGCACGGCCACGTCATCGCGGCCACCGAGAACGACACGGTCTATGGGCTCGATCCGGTGAGCGGCCATGTGCAGTGGACACAGCACCTCGCAACACCGGTCCCGCTTTCCCAGCTGCCCTGCGGGAACATCGACCCGCTCGGGATCACCGGCACGCCGGCATTCGACCCAGTCACCCGGCGGCTGTTCGTGGTGGCGGAGTCTCGGATCAGCTCCACCTCGGTCCAGCACTGGCTGTACGCCCTGAACCCCGACACGGGGGCGGTGCTCGGCTCGCGACAGATGGACGCGCCGGGAAGCGATGCGGTCGCCCAGCAACAGCGTGCCGCCCTCGTCGTGGCAAACGGCCGGGTGTATGTGGCCTACGGCGGCCTGGCGGGAGACTGCAGCGACTATCACGGCCTGGTGGTCGCCAGCCTCACCGACCTGACGGGTTCGCTCGAGTACTACTCGGCCGTCAACCTGGTCTCCAGCGCGATTCGGGGTGGGATCTGGGCGGCGTCGGGGCCAGCCGTCGACCAGCACGGGAACATCCTGGTGGCCGTGGGGAACGGGCGGTCGAGCGCGCCGTTCGACTATAGCGACGCGGTCCTGAAGCTCGACGCCTCGACCAGCCTCATCGACTATTTCGCTCCGTCCGAATGGGCGCAGGACAATGCGGCCGACCTGGACCTGGGCTCAACCGGTCCGGCGATCGTCGGACGCTTCGTCTACGCGGACGGCAAGAGCGGGACCGCATACCTGCTGAAGCTGAAGGCCCTGGGACAGATCGGCGGCCAGCTCGACAGCGCGAGCGTCTGCGCGTCGTTCGGGGGGACGGCGCTGCTGGGAACCGTCCTGTTCGTCCCGTGCACGGATGGCATCCGAGCCGTCGATGTCGGGACCGGCACGATCGTCGTGACCTGGCACACGACACAAGGGACCGCGACCGGCCCGCCGGTCGTGGGCGGGGGGGCGGTCTGGAGCCTCGCCATCAGCACCGGCATCCTCTACGCCCTGAACCCGAGTACCGGCACGGTCATCACGTCGATCTCCGTGGGATCGGTCGAACACTTCGCCACACCGATGCTGTCCGGCGGGGACGTGTTCGTCCCGGTTTCCGACGGGGTCGTGGCGGTCAGCGGGGCTTGAAGCGGCGGCCGGCCCGGGACGACGTCCTCAGCTCAGCCTTCGCCGGCGGTCCGGGGAGGCCGCGAGCGCCGACCTTCACGCGATGTCGCTGAGATCCGGGATCGACGTTTGCGTGGTGGTCGCGTCGCCGTTCAGGGCGGCCAGTAGGGCGTCGTCGCCCTGGGTGGCTGTTTTCCTCAGGGGAGGGAGAGTTCGGCCTGCGCCTGCACCGCCCGCAGGTGTGCGTACCCCGGCTTGATGACCTCGTTGATGAGCCGGAGTCGGCCGTCGAACGCAACGAACGCGCTCTTCATGGCGTTCAGCGTGAGCCACTCCATCTCGTCCAAGCCGATTCCGAACGCGTCCACCAGCCGCCGGAACTCCTCGGTGGGCGTGATCCCGCTCATCAGGCGGTTGTCCGTGTTCACGGTGACCCGGAACCTGAGCCGCCGGAGGAGGTCGATGGGGTGCTCGGCGATGGACGGCGCGACCCCTGTTTGGACGTTGGAGGTGGGGCACATCTCGAGCGGGATCCGCCGGTCGCGGACGTACGCGGCCAGCCGGCCGAGCGCGGGCCGCCCGTCGGGACGGATCCGGATGTCGTCCACGATCCGGACGCCGTGGCCAAGGCGTTCGGCTCCGCAGATCTGCAGCGCCTCCCAGATCGAAGGGAGCCCGTACCCCTCGCCGGCGTGGATCGTGAAGTGGAAGTTCTCCCGGGCGATGAGCTGGAACGCTTCGAGGTGCGCGGCCGGCGGAAACCCCTTCTCCGGCCCGGCGATGTCGAAGCCGACCACTCCTTCGTCGCGATGCCGGACGGCGAGCTCGGCGATCTCCAGGGAACGGTGGCCGTCGCGCATCGCCGTGGCCAGGAACGCCATGGTGATCCCCCGGCCGGCACTTCCCCGGCGGAAGCCCTCCAGGACCGATCCGACCACCTCGTCCAGCGTCAGCCCCCGCCGCGTGCAGAGTTCCGGCGCCATGCGGATCTCGGCGTAGACGACGCCGTCGGCGGCCAGATCCTCGGCGCACTCCGCCGCGATCCGAGTCACGGCGTCCTTCGTCTGCATGACGCCGACGGTGTGCACGAACGTCTCCAGGTACAGCTCCAGGCTCAGCCGGTCGGCGCAGCGGTGGAACCAGTCCTCCAGCTCGGTGGGGTCCTCGGTGGGAAGGGCCGTGTATCCGGTCTCGCGGGCCAGCTCGATCACGGTCCTCGGCCGGATGCCTCCGTCCAGGTGGTCATGGAGGAGCACCTTGGGAGTCTGGCGGATCGTGTCGGTGTCCAGCCCTCGGCGGGCTGCCGACAGCCAGCGAGGTCCAACTTCGGTGCCGGTGGGGTCGGGAGGAGGGCCGGTCAACTCGGGCGAAATCTAGCAGGCGCCCGGAACGGCGCACCCGAACGCCGCCGCGCCTGCGACCATGGAGCCGCGATGCGGGGGACGGCGAGGGTCGGGGCAGCGGTGTTCGCGGTGCTGTTCGCGTGCTCGGCGTGCACGACGAACGCCGCCCCGAGCGTGCTGCCGTCCGCCGATCCGAGCCCAAGCCCCTCTTCGTCCCCCCGCCCGACGCCGGCTCCCAGCCCCAGCCCTTCCTGCGCCGAGCGGGTCTTCGGGGGTATGTCCGAAGGGCAGCGGGTGGGGCAGCTCTTCGTCCTGGGGCTGGTCACCGGCCGGCTGGGGGCGCCGGAGATCGCCGCCATCCGGGACGACCACCTGGGTTCGGTTTCGTTCGTGGAGAAGAACTCGGCCGGGGTGGCCGCCATCCGTCAGGTCGCCGACTCCGCGCAGGCCCTCGCGACGCGGGCGAACACCGCCGGGGTGGGGTTCTACGTGGCCGCCAACCAGGAGGGCGGACAGATCCAGTCGCTGACCGGGCCGGGGTTCTCGACGATCCCGAGCGCCGTCCAGCAGGGAATGTTCGATCCTTCGACGTTGCGGGCGGACGCCGAGACCTGGGGGCGCCAGCTACACGCGGCCGGGGTCAACTTCAACTTCGCGCCGGTGATGGACGTGGTCCCGGCCGGGACCGACGCGCAGAACCAGCCCATCGGGGTCCTGCAGCGCGAATACGGCCACGACCCGCAGACCGTCGGCAGCCACGGGGTGGCGTTCCTGCAGGGCATGGAGGCGGCTGGGGTGACCAGCAGCGCGAAGCACTTCCCCGGCCTGGGGCGGGTGGTCGGCAACACGGACTTCACCGCGAGTGTCGTGGACGACACCACCACCGTCGACGATCCGTACCTCCAGTCCTTCGCGGCCGCCGTCGTCGCCCACGTTCCGTTCGTCATGGTGGCTCTGGCGACCTACACTCGGATCGACCCGCACCGCCTGGCCGTGTTCTCGCCGATGGTGATCGGGCAGATGCTGCGGGGCGCCCTGCACTTCGACGGCGTGGTGATCTCCGACGACATGGGTGCGGCGACCGCGGTGGCGAGCATCCCGGCGGGGCAACGGGCGATCGATTTCCTGCTTGCCGGCGGGGACATGGTGATCTCGAAGACCGTCGCTCCCGCCGAGGCCATGTATCAGGCGGTCATGTCGCGGACGAGCTCTGATCTCGCGTTCCGGGGCCGGGTGGACGACGCCGCGCTCCGGGTGCTCGGGGCCAAGCAGGCTTCGGGGCTCCTGCCGTGCGGGTGATCGGGCCCCGGATCGCGAGTGCGAGACGTTAGCCGGTGCCCTCCCGAGGGGAGCCGGACACCGCCAGCACCCGCTCTACGATGGCGGGGAGGAGCTTCGACGCGTCACCCAGCAGCGTGATGTCTGCCTGCACGGCCGACGGACCGTCGGTGATCAGGATGACCGGAGCGCCGGCCGTTCGAGCCCGTTGAGGGAGCTCGCCTGCGGGGAACACCACGCCCGACGTCCCCACGACCAGCATCGAACGGCACGCCGAAGCCGCCGTGGCGGCCGGCGCCTGATCCCGGATCGGCTCCCCGAAGGCGACGAAGTCGGGCCGCATCGGCCCACCGCACACCGCGCACTTCGGGAACAACGACAAGAGGCTCGGGATGAACGGGCTGCGGAGCCCGCGGCTGATGTGGTCGAAGTCCCGGAGGAGCTGCTCCCGCGTGATGTGCTCCACGGCCCCGCAGGATACGCAGACGTTCCTGCGGAACGAGCCGTGGAGCTCGATCATGGAGGACGCGCCGGCGTCCTGGTGCAGCCAGTCGACGTTCTGGGTGATCACGGTTCGAACCAGCCCGTGCCGGTCGAGCGCGGCGATGGCGCGATGTCCGGGGTTGGGACGGGCATGGGCGAACCCTCGGGCGGAGGTGGGCGAGGAACTCCCCAACGCGATCCGGCCTGGCCATGGCCTCTTCGAACAGTCCTCGGATGCTGCCGAAGCGTTCGGGATCGAACCGCCGCCAGACCCCATCCGAGCCACGGAAGGTCGGGATGCCCGAGCCCGCGGAGATGCCGGCACCGGTGAAGGCCACGGCGTCGCCTTCGGAGAGGACCGCGGCGACGCGCCCGATCGCGTCCACGCCCGACCTGCCGGCTCCCCGGCGGAGTCTGAACACCAGATGAAATCTACCCGTCGGTACCCTGGCCGGCCGCGGGCGAACGACGTGCGTTCGACAGGTCCATCGCATGTCTGCCGGGGAGGGTGGCTCCCGCCACCCGCCGGTCTATCGCGCCGTACCCGTGCGGCGCGAGACGTGATGGACCGCGGAGACCAGCGTCTCCCGGTCCACCGGGTCGGACGCGCGGAGGCGCCCCGCGCCGTTCGCGAAGGTGACCTCCTTCCCCTCGGGTCCGAGGAAGATCGTCCGGTAGTCGTCGGCGAGTTTCGTGCAGAGACGCTCGGGTGCGTCCGGATCCAGGGACGGCGCGTCGACCACGGCCACGTCCACCACCTCCCGGAGCGGGCAGGACATTCCGTCCGCCCGGGGGCACCGGTTCCGGATCTCAGGCCCGGGGCACCCCACCGTGTCGAAGCCCTCCTCCTCCAGCCACGTCGCCCACCGGCTGAGCCGTTCCAGGTCCCCGCTGACC
Organism: Actinobacteria bacterium UBA5176; assembly: GCA_002413305.1. Taxonomy (GTDB): domain Bacteria; phylum Actinomycetota; class UBA4738; order UBA4738; family UBA4738; genus UBA4738. The sequence goes on from DHWS01000013.1 coordinate 7,793, forward strand.
ACCAGTGCCGTCGCGTTCGGACTCATCGCTCCACCACCCCGCGAGCATCGTGCCGCGGCGGGCGAGGCCGGGTCCCGGGCCGATGGTCGCATGGTCGGCGGGACCAGGCGGGCGCCGCCGTCCAGCCCCCCCCGCCCGGGTCGAAGGGCCCTGCCACCCCTCGGGGCGGGAACGCACGCTCGCCTCAGCGAGAGATGTGACGACGAGAAGGAGTTTCCCGATGGCCGCGACCTGGTTCGAGCCGTACCGCATCAAGGTGATCGAGCGCATCCCGATCACCAGCACCGAGGAGCGCCGGAAGGCGTTGGACGAGGCCGGCTGGAACACGTTCCTCCTCCGGTCGGACCAGGTGACGATCGACCTGCTGACCGACTCGGGGAC
>DHWS01000089.1 GCA_002413305.1 Actinobacteria bacterium UBA5176
TGGACCCGTTCCCGGACCGGCTGAAACGCCACGGCCACCACCGCCGTGGCCAGGATCGACAGTCCAAGGTTCGGCTTCGACCCCTGGCCGATGGCCGCCCCGATCCCCACCACGATCCCCACGTACACCGCCGTGATGAACGCGGCGAGCCCACCGAAGACCACGGTCTTGTTGATGACGACGTCGATGTCGTACAGGCGGTACTTGAGAACGGCGATGCCGACCGCCGCGACCAGGCTGAGCGGGCCGAGGGTCCATGCGATATTGCCGAGGGGCCCGCTGGACAAGGCCAGGGTGATGAGCGGCGCCATGATCCCCGCGTAGGCGAACCACTTCAGCTGCTCGCGTTCCTCACCTCGGCTGCGGCGAAGGCGCACCACGAGCTGCGCGATCGAGCCGATGATTCCCAGCCCGAGCACCGGCAGGCCCACGAGCTCCAGCGCGGCCAGGATCCCGGGCGGGTGAGCCACATACAGCGGGTTCCGCACGAAATCGAGGTTGCTGTTGAACGTCGGCCCACCGAACGCCACCTTCGCCAGGCCGCCGACCAAGCCGGCACCGACCGCCCATGCGATCGGACGCCACCGATTGGAGAGAAGTCGCCCTGTCGGGAAGAGCAGGATGATCACGACGAGTCCGACGACCAGGAAGACCTGGGCGACGCTCGAAAGCCACCCTGCTGCGCCGGTGGCGAACAGTTGCCCGGAGCGGCCCAGGACCGAGTACGTGGCGTACTCGCCGGCGGCGAACTGGACGCTGCCGGCCAGGCCCAGGGCGAGGAGAATCTTGCCCATCCGTTCCTGGGGCTTCCGTGCGCAGATCAGGCCGCCGAGAACGAGCAGCGGAGTGGCGACGACCAGGGACACGATCCAGCCCGGATAGATCGGCACCGGCAGACCGACCGCGGCGAGCGCCAGGCTAGCCACGACCAGGCAGACCCCCGCGAGGGTGAGGCCCCATACCAGCAGGCTCCGGGACTTCTGGGCCGGAGCGTCCGGTGGCGCCCGTCCGGCCTGGCCGGATTGGCCGCCATCGATGGCGCGCTTTCCAACTGCGGCTCGCTTGCCCTCGGTCTCCGGCATGGGTTCTCCCCTCGACCAGCATTGTCCGTCGGGACAGAGCTGTCGGGAAGGGCGTCTCCACGAGAGTGGACGGAGAGAATCCCGCCCTCGGCGGGGTGCCGGTACCACCGACCTCGAGGCCACGTGGTTTGGCCGCTTGGGGCTTCATCTCGGCCTGGCCTGCGGACAACGCAACAGCGCCTACGCCTGCCCTCACACGGGGTGGCGGCCGGCTAACTACCTACGGTGAGGATGGAGCTGGTGCTCTCGTACACCGCCTTGACGGACGTGGCCCTCCGCACGACCAGCTTGTGGGTCGGCTGTTGGTCTTTGTCGCAGAATCAGGTATCTGAGGAGGTGACCTTGCCCGGACCAAGAGGGCATCCGCGCTTGTGTTGATCGCCGACGCGTTGACCACATTCCCGGCATGTTCCGGAACCGTCTGGGGCGCGCTTCGTTCGCAAGGTGAGCCGTGCCATGTTGTGGGGGAGCCTACACTTCTCGTGGCAGCACGGATAGCGGGAACGCGATCAGGCATCCGCTGTCTGAGGTCGGGGATATCGAAGAGATCGGGGCCGGTCCGAAGGAGGTTCTTGTGGCGCAGCGAAGGTTCCCAATGAACACGTGGCCCACGCCTGCCCCGTACGGATTTCCAGGGGCCGTTGAATCGGTCGGTTCCGTGGCGGCTCCGATGCTGGCTGGCTTCGCTCTCACACTCCTCACACTCGTGGTCGTGTCCGGCAAGGAACTGCGTTGGCCGAACCTCGTACTGCTGGGCTTCGCGCTGGCCGCTGTTCTCCTGATCAATGCTGTTCAGTTCTCGTTCTGGGCTCGTCAATACGCAGTCAAGCCATCTGAAGCCATCGAGTGGCATCCGGACTTCGAAACTCAGGAGGGACGAGAGGCGGTCCGCCGTGACCTGTGGTCCGATTACGCCCGTTTTGGTGTGTGGGCTAAGAGAGCCCGCTTCGCTTACAACCTAGGCACGGTCGTCCTCCTGGCCTCAGTCTCAGGAGCCTTGGTTCCGGATGGACCCTTAGGACAGGTTCCCGTTGCGCGTTGGCTTGCTGTCGCCGTCCCTCTACTCGGCGTTCTCGGAGAGGGAACCTGGGCCGTTCTCGATCGTTGCGCGACACACCAAGAGCGCACGGGGAAGCAACTTTCAGCCGGTCTCCGGTGGCTGGGGACCGTTGGCATGGCTCTGGTGTATCCGAGGAGTTCGCAGTCTCCTCCGGAGGAGCGCTACGCAACGGATCAAACGGCGGACATCAGCAACGGGGCGGAGTCCTGAACTGAGAGTGATGAGCAAGGACAAGCAGGCGGAGCGCGTCGCCGAAGCACTTGGATCAGAGGCACAGGCTTCATCGGCGGCCATCTTGCCGCCGCCCTTTCCGCCGCCAGCCATTAGCTCGTTGTGATCGCTCGCGGCCTCGACCGAAGCTGAGACCACCATCACGGTCGATGCGAGAGCCAACCAGTTTGTTCTGCGCCTCCCAGTCGCACGTCAACGGTGTAGCCGGACACGCCAACCACGTGGGCTGATCGGTTCCGCTCACGGAACCGGCTGCCAGGCTGCTGGGCCCACCGAGTCCCCGGACAGTATCTTGACGTCGCTTCCATCAGCGCTCATCACGTACAGGTGGTACACGGGAGTGTGCCGCTCGTCGCCCAGGGTGAATACGAGCTTCCCCCGCTCCGGCGATGTCTCGGGTGACCGCGTTGTTCCCCTTAGTAGCCGACGGCGAAGACCTCGTCGACGGTCGCTCCTGTTGGCCTTCGATGGTGACGTGACCATCGGCACGGCTTGCATGCGGAGGATCGGGCCCGACACGGCCGAGATCAAGCGAATGTATGTCCAACCGTCCCATCGTGGTGCCGGCATGGGTCGGGCGTTGCTCGAACAGCTGATCGAAGCTGCGCGGCGAGCCGGATACGAGCGTGTCAGCCTCGACAGCCCGGACTTCATGACGGCCCCCCACGGCCTGTACCGAGCCAGTGGGTTCATGGACATCGGGCCGTACCCCGAGAGCGAGATCGCCGACGAGTACAAGACGCGGCGTGAGCCCGTGTATCAGGTGTTGGATCCGTCTTATTGCGCGGGCGATGACCCGTTCGTCCAACACTGGTCAGTACTGGGCTTTGCGCTCCGCCGAGCGCAGCCGCCGGGTGACCTCGAACAGCACCTTGGCGGCGATCGAGGGCTGGCGCCGGAGCAGTCTGAGCATCGTCGGGCGGTCGAGGCGAAACGTCAGCACGTGGTCCTCGGCAACGACCGTCGCCGTCCTCGGATCGCCGCGCCGGCGGGCGAGGCAACTGCTCCCCCCGCCAGTGTCAGCAGCCCTGCCACGGCGGCGAGGGCGGCGATACGTCTGCACAGGTGATCGGAGTAGAGGCTGGAGTCGGCCTTCCGCGGCAGTAGCGGGTGGATGGATGTCCCCGGGGGGGACGGGGTCCCGACGCGACCTGACTTCGGTCAAGGTGGCTTCGAACCCGTCAATCCCAGGCATGCGCAGGTCAGACTCGCCTAGCCGGAAAGGTCGCCTAGTACGGTCTCTGGCGCCGGTTTGCTAAACCGGCGCCATAGACTGCAGGAGCTTCGTGGCGCGCGGTCTCCTACGTTCGTGGCTCTGAACCATCCCGTGATCCCCCGCACCACGTAACAAGAAGGTGAAGGGTCATGGGCGAGCGTGCCAATTTGGCGAGTCCGCCGAGCCCTTCGGGGTCTCGCCCAGGCCAGAAGGATTGCCCGACATGTTTCGACCGTGATCGATCACCGACCACGGCTCCGCCGACGGTTGGCCCCGGCGGTGGTGATGGTCGTCGTGGTTTCCATCGCGGTTGTCTCCGGACTGGTCGTCGTGCTCCCCCTGCTCCACCCTCCCCGACCAACCCGGCCCCCGGCTTCTCCCCCGAGGCCCCCCGCGTCACCGACGGTGCCCTGCCCCAGCCAGGCGCTTCCGGCCGCAGCCCGTGCCCACCTCGGCAGGGTGGCCTGGGTCCAGGGCGGCGCCCTGAGGGTCGTCGACCTCGCCACGTGCCGGCAGGCGGCGCTGGTCGGTTCGGAGGCGGGCCCCCCGGTGAGGTTCAGTCCCGATGGCCGGTGGGTGGCCTTCGGGGACGGGCGGGTGGTGCCGGCGGCGGGCGGGGCGGTGCGGGGCCCGCTCGGATCCCCGGCCCAGGACTGGGCGTGGTCGCCCACCGCCGACGAGCTGCTGGCAGGGGTGAGCTCGAAGGGTGGCGTGGCGATCGCTCCTCCCGGGGGTCCGGCGAGGGCGCTCCTCCCGGACGGGTCGGCGGCGCGCGACCTGGCATTCGCCCCGAACGGACGGCGCCTGGCGATCGCCCGATCCGGGGCGGGGATCCAGGTGCTCGACGTCGCCACGGGGAGGGCGCACACCGTCCTGCCCGAGCCCGATCCCCGAAGGGTCCCGGAGGTGGCGGGGTGGTCCCCCGATGGAGGGTGGGTCCTGTACTGGCGGGGGCCGGTCGGGGACGGCGGCGGGCCCCTGGACGCCGTGCCCGCTTCGGGCGGGGGCTGGGTGAACCTGTGGGGCCACGTGCTCCCCTATCCTGACCTCCTGTCCCCGTGCGGGCATGCTGTGGCGATTACCGCCGGGACCGGGACGGCCCTGAGCGTCGGCAAGCAGATCTTCCTGAGTAATCCTCCCGCCTGGCGCTTCGGTGACCTGTCCAACGACCCGAGCAGGAGCTGGTTCTGGCCGGCCTGCTCCCCGGACGGCCGGTGGATGGCGGCCGTAGACACGCTCAGCCAGCCCGAGCAACCCGACCAGACGGCCCCCGGGCCCTGTGGCTGCTCGCCTCCGACGGCTCCTCCCGCCGGATCCTCGTCCCGGGCTTCCAGGGGGCCCTAGAGTGCCCCCGGTGGTCCCCCGATGGGACCGTGATCCTGGTGGTGCTTCGGGAGGGCACACAGTGGGCATCGCCGGGGGGCCTCCTGCTCGTGCAGATCAACCCCAGGTCGGGCCGTCTGGTGAGGAAGGTCGGCCCGCTGGGCGATCTGGGCTCTGCCCCCGGACCGGGCGGGCATCAGGCATGGGCCGCGATCAGCGACTGGTACCGACCGAGCCTCTGAGCGCGGGTGCGGGCTCTCCCCAAGTGGGTGCATCACTACAATCACCCACACCGCGCTGGGAGGCCGCCCTCCCACCGAAACACCTCGTCGAAGGACCACGGGTACTTCGCGTCCGGGTCGCGAATCAGGAACCGGACGCCCTCAAGGCGATCCTGGATGGCAAGGTTCCGGGCCTGCTGGGTGACCCGGGACCATCTGGCCGGGTTCAGACCCGAAGAACCGTCACGGCTGATGGAGGGTCGGCAGCAACGTGCTGAGGCGGTGAAGGCGGCGCTCGGGATCGTGCTCGCTCGGCGCCGGGGCGACGTGGCCGGTGCGCGCTTCTCACCCGCCTGCAGTTCGGTCAGGCCAACAGCATCGTCGGCGCGGCGCGGAGGATACTACCGAGGCGGGACGGGTTTGGCTCGGACCTCATCTCGTTCCGGTGCCTGCTCCGCACGGACGGCAACTTGGTCGACTTGACCGGGTGCGTGACCGCCTTTAGGGGAGGGACGGCATAGTCCTCTGACCCGGGGCGGAAGGAACGAGGCCGGCGGGGTAACCCCGGGAGGGCACCTTCGGACAGCCCTCGGACAAGTCCTCCCCTGGCCGGCCAGCAGGACCGGGAGCCCCCGAGGGTTAAGCGTGAGCGCCCTCGGGGGACCTCCGGGCAAGCAAGCGGGGTGTTCCCCCGGGTTCGGTTGTCTTCTGCTCCCGAGCCCGGGGAACCCTCGACCGATCACAAGGCCCCAACTGCGCGTAGGTAACCACCCCGTTCTCCGGTGCAACGGGGTCCTTAGCCACATCGAGGCGGCTGGCCGGAGACCACACTGCGCGACCGTTTGGCGCGTTTCTACAGGTCAACGGGCATCTCGCTGGTGTCCGGCGCGCAGCATGGGCCGCCCTAGGAAGCCCGTAGGGACGCGCGAATCACGGCGACCCCGCATCCCTATGGCCCTTGCCGATTTGGGAGCGGAGCAGGCGGGAATGAAACCCCGCTTTTCGACTGGCCGGTCTAGCTTGCCCGAAAGTCGGCCGGCCCGGTCTAGCTCCGCCCGGAGGATACTACCGAGGGCGAGGCGGGCTGACGGTGCCAGTGGTACTCAATCCCAGCGCCGACGGTCGCCGCGATCGCAGGGGAAGGCCGCGGACCGCGGGTGCTCCACGAACCGCAGCCCCGTGCCCGAAGCCGAGTCCCCGACCACGTATCGGCGGCACTTGTCGCAATGGGCGAAAGTAGTAGGCGCGATCTCCGCTCTGATAGCGGGCCTCATCCCCGCTGAGCAATGTAGGTCATCTGCAATCGCTCGTCCTTGTCCGGGTTCGCGGGCTCGGTCCTGAGTACCCCTTCCACGATCCAACGGTCAGCGAACTGGATCTCCTGGTCCTGGCCCTCGTCCTGTTGGCCCTTCAGCGGACCGTTCACATAGGTGATTCTCACGGGCCGAATCGTAGTCCCGATTCTCAGGACGCGTTCAGGGACGCACGAGGACGAGAAGCCGGGTCCCGGACCCCGTCAGGACCGACACCTTCGTGCTCGATTTCCGCAACGGCCTGGCGCTCGCTGCTGCGGGCCCACGCCACGCTCATGCGCCGACTCGACACGGACCTGGAACGAGAGACGGGCTTGGCCCTGGCCGACTTCGACGTGCTCGCTCAAGGGCACCGGCCGGGAGAGGTTCCGCCGGAGTCACCAGCCGAGGGGACGAGGGGAGGCGCTCGAGCTGCTCCGCCGGGTGGAGCGCGACGGGTCGGTGGCCAGGCGGCGGCTGATCGAGGCCAACCTCCGCCTGGTGGTCTCCATCGCCAAGCGCTACGCCACCCGCGGCAATGGCCTTCCTCGACCTGACCCAGGAGGGAAACCTGGGCCTGATCCGGGCGGTCGAGAAGTTCGACTACACGCGGGGGTACAAGTTCTCCACTTACGCCACGTGGTGGATCCGCCAGGCCATCACCCGGGGCATCGCCGACCAGTCCCGGGTCATCCGGGTCCCGGTGCACATCAGCGAGTGCACCAACAAGGTGGGCCGGGCCCGGCGCGAGCTGGTGCAGACGCTCGGCAGGGAGCCCCGGCCGGAGGAGGTCGGGGAGCGCGTCGGCCTGTCGGCGCAGAAGCTCGAAGAGGTCATGTCGGCGTCCCGGGACCCCCTTTCCCTGGAGACCCCGATCGGTGAGGAGGAGGACGCTCGGCTCGGAGAGTTCGTCGAGGACCACCAAGCGGTAGCCCCGTTCGACGCCGCCTCCTTGGCCATGATGCAGGATCAGATCGACTCGGTGCTCCGAACGCTGTCGGTGAGGGAGAGAAAGATCGTCGAGCTTCGGTTCGGCCTGAGCGACGGGGCGCCCCGGACCCTTGAGGAGGTCGGGGTGGAGTTCGGCGTCACGCGCGAGCGAATCCGCCAGATCGAGGCCAAGACGCTCTCCAAGATCCGCCACCCTTCCAGGGTTCAGAGGCTCCGGGGCTATCTGGAGGACCAGGGCTAGGAAAAACCGGACGAATCCGGGGGTGGTCCTCTCCTCTGGGGGAATCACCGCCCCCATGATGCCGCCCTGGTCACCATGCGCTGGCGGTGCTCATGGCGTCGGCTGTGGAACCGTCGACGTACTTCCCGTTCGTCCTCAGATAGACGCCCGCAGCCACGCAAACCCGTTGCTCGCCGGCCGGAACGATCGTCTCGAGCCCCAACCCCCGGAGGGGACTGGAACTGGCTGTGGGGAAGGACTCAGTCCGAACCCGACCCCCTGGCAAGACGTTCGGCACGTCGGTCGGGGATGCGAGGGATCCGCCGGCGAGATAGGCTCGATCCTCGACAAGCGGGGGCCCTCGGCAAGGACCGCTGGCCAACGTCTTTCTTGAGCCGACCCACGGAAGCAGGCCTCGCGGGGCAGGGTCCTCCCCGTTACTTCTTGGCGGCCTCGAAGTAGGGACTGGTCCCACTGGCGTGGTCTACAGCCGGTTCCGGGAGACGGGAACTGACCTCGGGCTTCCGGCTAACTAGGCGCCACGAACCCCCGCACCGCCCGCCCGTCCACCCGCCCGCACCGAACTAGCTCCTCGGGCGACCCGTTCGACCGCGTCCCATCTCTCGTCGACGATGGCTAGGCCCGGGGCGGCCTAGCCGCCCTTCCCCGGGTCGCGCAGCGCACGGGCCACGCCGCCGTGGTCGTTACAGGCTCCGCGGATTCCCCCGATCGGGGGATCCGTGGCTGAAGGAGGCCCTTGATCGCTCGTTCCCATGGCGAGGTACGGGGTCGGAAAGTGCGATCCGGCGCGAAATGGGCGGCGCGAAATGTCGGGGCCGAATATGGGTCCTGACCAGGGCGAATGACCCACCCGGGGCCGTCGGGGCCCATTCGGAAATTCGATTTTCTGGCACCTCTTCGGGCCGCTGAGGAGGACCCCTGCCTCCCGAAGCTCCCCGAGCGGTTCCCCCCGC
>DHWS01000040.1 GCA_002413305.1 Actinobacteria bacterium UBA5176
CGATCCGGTCGAGGAAAGCGCCGACCATCCCGAGGCCGGTAGCCTCGCGGTTGTTGTAGCGGAACACGTACTCGTCCAAATAGGACTGCAAGTGCGTCGTGGAGACGCCGTGGTAGGTGCCACGGAGCCCGCCTTTCAGCGTCGCCCAGAAGCCTTCGATGGTGTTCGTGTGGACGTCCCCGCTCACGTAGACGCCCTGGGTATGGCTCACCCGCGAGTGCTGGAAGCCCTGCCGGTTGAGGCGGTCGTAGGCTCCCCAATCGTCCGTGTAGACCGTGGACTCGGGGAGCACGCGCTTGCGGACCTGCGGGCCGAGGTGGGCTTCGGAGACGCCATCCACCACGACGGCTACCACGCGCCCGGTGTTGCCGCTCGCGGATCGCTGAGCCATCCCGAAGACCGGAGTCTTGCTCTTGCCCGCCACTCCACGACCCCTGAGCCCTCGGCGCGGGTCGTTCTTGTGCATCCACTTAGCGTTCGGTCCGATGTACGCCTCGTCCATCTCCACGGTCCCGGAGAGGAAGCCGTCGTCCTGGGCGAGCATGGAGCGAACCTTGTTGAACATGCGCCACGCGGTCTTGTAGGTGACGCCGAGTTCCCGCTCCAACTGCTTCGCCGAGATGCCCGTGCGAGTGCTACCCATGAGGTAGATCGCGTCGAACCAGAGCTTCAACGAGGTCGCCGAGTCCTGAAAGATCGTGCCGACCATCGGGTGCTCGTGGTGCCCGCAGTACTGGCACTCGAAAGAGGGCCGTCCGGCCTCCCGGTGGTGCTTCGTGACCTTCGCGCACTTCGGGCAGTAGATGCCTTCGGGGTAGAGCTTGCGAACGAGGTAGTCGAGGCAAGCAGCGTCGTCAGGGAAGATCGCGTCCCACTCGAACCGAGTACATCGCGACTCGGAAGCCTTCGACCGCTTCGGCTCGTTTCGGTTGACCTTCGACATGACGTGAGTATACCAGACGGCTGTACAGCCGTCAAGGGATACTGCATCTGCTTTAAGCCCTTCGTCCCGTTGTGCGGACGGTTGTACGTGCCGAAGACTCTGGGTAGTATTCCAGTACCCCCCCAGTCGCTTCGTCGGCTGGGTGCGAGGCCCGCCCCGCAAGGGCGGGCCTCCGCGGTTTCAGGGGTCTTCTTCTTGCCGCCAGGTCTCGGGGCGAGTCACGACCTTCCCGTCAGACAAGGTGACGTCGTCGGGAAACTGACTGTCACGGACGTCTCCGATGCTCAGGTCGATGTGATGCGTAGCACTCATCTTCGTCTTGGGCTTGAAGCGTGGATTCACAACCCAGACCGTCAGGTTGAAGGGTGGCTGCTGGGCGACGCGGATTGGCTCCCTGAGATCAGAGTCGTTGCTGAAAATGATCGCCATCGTCCCAGGCTGCTTGATTCCGTCCAGCAGGAGATAGGTTGCGATGTTGACGTCAGAGCCCTTCTCCTCGGGACGAAGGACGTGTGCCCACTGATTCGGGTCATCCACCAAGGGCATCCACGCCTCGTTGATGAGGAACTTCCCGAAAAGGGTCTCCACGCGCCCCAGGGACGACAGCGCCGCCAGATATGCTTGCTGCCTGGCCGGGGAATCCGGGCTGATCTTGCCTTTGACCCGTGCTGTGAAATAGCGGATGAGCTGAATGTCATCATTCGGGAACACGCGGTCTACCAAGTCTTCCAGGTTGAGCCACTTGTACGCGGGCCACTTCTTGATGCCGTAGTAGAGATTGAATCCGTCGATGTATACCCGCGCTTCCATGACCTCCCATTCTCCTGGGATGGCCCTACAGCCGTCAAGGGGATAGTTCCCTGGCGCCATATGTCGGAGAGCAGGCCGCCCGAGGGTCACGGTTCGCGGCGGCTTGGTTTCCGTGTAGGGCACCCCATAGGGCGTAGGGCACCCTACGTGGGAGGCGTGGCGCACGCTCCCGGAACCGCGTCGACAGCTCGCACGGGAGAGACCTCACCATGAGCCCATCTTTGATCGACGAGGTCCGGGAGGTCGCCCGGGGCTGGCGCTGGACACGTCGCCCGCTGGTCCCGCGTTCGGCCGAACCGTGGTTCGAAACGCCGGAACCTCAGGCGTTCCCCACCGACTGGGCCCGGAGCCCGGCCGCGAAGGCAACCCGCCACGCCATCCTCCGATACGCCTTCAGGCCGCTGGTCTGGACGGAGACGGACCCGACCGTCGAGGGCCTCGACCGGCTGGAGAGCCTCACGGCACCGGTCATGTTCGTGGCCAACCACTCCAGCCACCTGGACACCCCGCTCATCCTCTGCTCACTCCCCAAGGAGTGGCGCGAGCGCACCGCGGTCGCCGCCGCCGCCGACTACTTCTTCGACGTCTGGTGGCGCGCAGCGACCACCGCCCTCGTCTTCAACACGTTCCCGATCGAGCGGACCGGCGGGTCGAAGGCGACCACCACGGCCAAGCGCCTGGTCGACGAGGGGTGGAACCTGCTGGTGTTCCCCGAGGGAACCCGGTCGAAGGACGGCTGGGTCGGACGGTTCCGCCACGGCGCCGCCCGCCTATGCATCGACCACGACATGGCCGCCGTCCCGGTCGGGTTGCGAGGGACGTTCGCCGCCATGCCCCGCGGCCGGAGCTGGCCCGTCAAGGGACGGCCGCCGGTCAGCGTCCGGTTCGGCCCACCGGTTCGGGCCGAACAGGGCGAGGACTACCGAAGTTTGTCGCGGCGCATCCACGCCTCCCTCGGCCGGCTGTGGGACGAGGACCAGACCAGCTGGTGGGAGTCCCTGCGGCGCCAGGCCGACGACGCGACGCCGGTCATGACCGGACCGGTGGGACCGCGGTGGCGCAAGGTGTGGGAGTCGACCCGCCCGCTCCCCCGGCCGAGGCGCCCGCGGGCCTGGCCCTCCCGGTGACCGGGCCGTGAGTCGCACCGGGGGCGCGGCCACCCGCCGCCGCCTGCTCCAGGAGGCCATCCGATTGTTCGGGGCGAACGGGTTCGAACGGACCAGCCTGGAGGCGGTCGCCTCGGCGGCCGGCGTGCGCAAGCAGACCCTGCTGTACTACTTCCCCGCCAAGGACACCCTGCTCGAAGCGTGCGTGATCGAGACCAGCCAGCGCGTGGCCCGGGAACTCGCCGAGGCGCTGGATGCCGAGAGCTCGGCGTCCCGGAAGGCCGAGACGGTCATCCACACACTGTTCCGCCTGGCCGAGGAGTGGCCGGAGTTCCCCCAGTTCATCCGGGAGGCCAGCCGCCTGGACCCCGCGGTGATCAACCGGTTCGCGGCCACGCTCGAACCGCTTCGGCTGCGCGCCCTGGCGTTCCTGGCCCAGGGCATGGACGAGGGCATCATCCGACCCCAGGATCCGGCCCTGCTCCTGTTCACCTTGTACACGGCCGTGGTCGGCTCGATCACCGAAGCCGGGGTGCTGCGCGCCGTGGTCGGCGAGGACCGAAGCCGGACCGCCCTCCGCCGCCGGGAGGAGGAGGTCCTGGCCTTCGTCCGCAACGCGATGTTCCCCGGCAACGTGGCCGAACCCCGGGACGCGGCCGGGGCCTGACCACCTACGATGTCGACATGGCGGAGGTTCTCTCCAAGGAGGAGCTCGAGGCTGCGCACTGCTGGGAGGCGGTCGACCGGGTCCCGCGGCGACCGCAGATGACCGAGTTCCGTCGACGAGTGCGCTACCACCAGTCGCAGTGGCGTGAGGCCCACGGGCACCCGGTCGGTTCGCAGCCGATCGCACCGAGGCCGGGCGGCAGGGCTGGGCGGCTCGTCGGGAGTTGCCTCCCGCTCGCTTACGCCCGAGAGACCGGCGCGAACTTCCTCACCGCGGATGCGCTCGACGCGGCGAGGGGCCGAACGTCCATCATCGAACCTCACCAGAGCTTCGATCACCAGGGACTGTGGGCCGATCTCCTGTCGTCGGCGGCGATGGCCTTCAACCTCTTCGGCGACCTGGCCGCCGACCTCAGACGGGCCGACCGAGCCGTCCACGCCTGGTGGCCGGACGCGCCCGGCACCGTGTGCGAGGTCCGCTTCGCGCACTCGCCCGGCTGGCTCGACACGGCGTACCTCAACAGCCTGCGGGCGTTCGATGCGGCGTTCGTCCTCGACGTCGACGACGGGACACAGGGGATCGTCGGCCTCGACACGAAGTACCACGAGCGAATCAAGCCGGAGACACCGAAGCCGAGCAACATCCGGCGGTATCTCGAGGTCGCCGAGACGTCTGGCGTCTTCGAGGCTGGGGCCAGCGACGCGGTCAAGGGGAAGACCGATCTCGCCGTGATGTGGCTCGAGCACCTTCTGTTGCTGTCGATGCTCCAGCATGCCAGCGGCACGTGCACCTGGGGCCGCTACGTCGTCGTCCACCCCGCCGGGAACACGGACTTCGTCGACGCGTGCAACCGATACCGAGATCTGCTCGCAGATCCGTCGAGCTTCTCCTCGATGACCGTCGAGGAGATCCTCGACGCTGCCGCCCTCCGGTCGCCCACGGTCACGGCCCTCCGCGAGCGGTACATCCCCCGCTGATGCCTCCTCTTACTCGCCGGGCCGCGCGCCCCGATCAGGGCACACGGGTCGAGTCAGCGTCCTGCACGGCAAGCTGGAGCCCTTGGTCGAGGGAGAGGGCGTGGCCGGGCACTACGCACGCGACGGCTCGCTCACCATCAATGAGCGCGAACGTATCTGCGCCCCGGTGATGAGGGTCGGCCTGCTGACCCGCGAGTACCCGCCCGAGGTCTACGGCGGTGCCGGCGTCCACGTCGAATACCTCTCGCGCGAGCTGGCCCGGCAGGTCGAGGTGGAGGTGCGGTGCTTCGGCGCCCCGCGCCCGCCCACCCCACCCGGCGCCAGGCTGCGGGTCCGGGCCATCCCGATCCCTGCCCCGGACCCGGCCGGGCAACCTGAGTCGGCCCTGCGGGTCCTCTCCGTCGACCTGGCCATGGCCGCGACCTTGGAGAGCGTCGACCTCGTCCACAGCCACACCTGGTACACCAACTTCGCCGGGCACCTCGCCAAACTCCTGTACGGCGTTCCCCACGTCATGACCAGCCACAGCCTGGAGCCGCTCCGCCCGTGGAAGGCCGAACAGCTCGGCGCCGGCGGCTACGAGATCTCGAAGTTCTGCGAACGGTCCGGGATCGACTCCGCCGACGCCGTGATCGCCGTCAGCGGGGCAATGCGCGCGGACCTGCTGGCCACGTACCCGCAGCTCGACCCGGCTCGGGTGGCCGTCATCCACAACGGGATCGATGCGGACCAGTACCGCCCCGACCCCGGCACCGACGTCCTCGAACGGTGGGGGGTGGATCCGCGCCACCCGATCGTGAGCTTCGTAGGCCGCATCACCCGCCAGAAGGGGATCGTGCACCTGGTCGAAGCCGGCCGGTTCATCGCTCCGGAGGCGCAGCTCGTGTTCCTGGCCGGTTCGCCCGACGAGCCGGGGATCGGGCGGGAGACGGCCGAGCGGATCGAACGGCTTCGCCGGGAACGCGCCGGCATCGTGTGGATCGACCGGATGGCCGCCCGCACCGAGGTCATCCAGCTGCTGAGCCACTCCACCGTGTTCGTCTGCCCGTCCGTCTACGAACCGCTCGGCATCGTGAACCTGGAGGCGATGGCATGCGGGGCGGCCGTGGTCGCCAGCGCGGTCGGCGGGATCCCCGAGGTGGTGGAGGACGGGGTGACGGGGTTGCTGGTGCCGTTCGAACCGCGGGCGGACGGGGAGCCCACGGACGCGGACGGCTTCGCCCGCGACCTCGCCGAGCGGGTGAACGCGCTGCTCGCCGACCCGTCCAGGGCCGAGCGGTTCGGCGCGGCCGGCCGGGCGCGCGTCCTGGACCGCTTCACCTGGCCGGCCGTGGCCGGCCGCACGCTCGAGCTCTACCGGCGGCTGGTCGCGGAGGCACCGCTTCGAACATGACGGGCCCGAACCGGGGCATGATGCAGGCCATGGAGGTGAAGGAGGGGCGGCGGCGCGTCGTCATCGAGGGTGTGCAGCCCGAGGTCGACGGCGGCCGGTTCCCGATCAAACGGACGGTCGGGGAGCGGGTGGTGGTCGAGGCCGACGTGTTCGCCGACGGCCACGACCTGGTGGCCGCGTCCCTGCTCCACCGGCGCGAGCAGGACCGCGTCTGGAGCGAGGTCCCCATGGCCCCGCTGGTCAACGACCGGTGGCGGGCCGCGTTCCCGGTCACCGAGCTCGGGTGGTACCGCTACACGCTGCGGGCCTGGATCGACCGGTTCGGCACGTGGCGACGCGACTTCGGCAGGAAGCTGGAGGCCGGACAGAGCGTGTCGGTGGAGCTGCGGTCCGGCGTGGACATGGTCGAACGGGCGGCGAAGCGGGCCACCGGCGCCGCCGCGTCCGCGCTCCGGGACTGGGCTCGGCGGCTGCCTCTGGATCCGGAGGCCGCACTGCTCCCCGAGCTCGCCGCGAAGATGGCCTCCTACCCCGACCGGAGGTTCGGATCGGCGTACGGCAGGGAGCTGTCGGTGGTGGTCGACCGGGAACGGGCCCGGTTCAGCGCCTGGTACGAGCTCTTCCCCCGTTCGGCGGCCGCCGAGCCCGGCCGCCACGGCACGTTCGCTGACGTGGAGGAGCGACTCCCCTACATCCAGGATCTCGGGTTCGACGTCGTATACCTTCCGCCGATCCACCCCATCGGCCGGAGCTTCCGCAAGGGCCGGGACAACGCGGTCACTGCCGAGCCCGGCGATCCCGGAAGCCCGTGGGCGATCGGTGCCGAGGAAGGCGGCCACACATCGATCAACCCCGAGCTGGGGCCGATGAAGGACTTCGAACGCCTGGTGGAGGCGGCACGGGTGCGAGGGATGGAGATCGCGCTCGACCTCGCCTACCAGTGCTCAGCCGACCATCCGTACCTGAAGGAGCACCCGGAGTGGTTCCGGCACCGCCCCGACGGCACCATCCAGTACGCGGAGAACCCACCCAAGAGGTACCAGGACATCTACCCGCTGGACTTCGAGACCGACGCGTGGCGGGAACTGTGGGACGAGCTCGCTTCGATCCCCCGGTTCTGGATCGGGCACGGCGTCCGGATCTTCCGGGTCGACAACCCGCACACCAAGCCGTTCCCGTTCTGGGAGTGGATGCTCGGCTGCCTGAAGGCCGAACACCCCGACCTCATCTTCCTGTCCGAAGCGTTCACCCGACCGAAGGTGATGCACCGCCTGGCGAAGATCGGGTTCACCCAGTCCTACACGTACTTCGCGTGGCGGAACGCGAAGTGGGAGCTCCTGGAGTACTTCGGCCGGGACCTTCCCGCGGTCGCCGAGTTCTTCCGTCCGAACCTGTGGCCGAACACGCCCGACATCCTCGCCGAGTTCCTCCAGACGGGCGGCCGGGCGGCCTTCCTCAGCCGGTTCATCCTGGCCGCCACGATGGGCGCGAGCTACGGGATCTACGGCCCGGCCTTCGAGCTGATGGAGCACGAACCGCTGCGGCCCGGCTCCGAGGAGTACCTGCATTCCGAGAAGTACGAGATCCGGCACTGGAACCTCTCGGCGCGGAACAGCCTGCGGCGGCAGATCGCGCTGATGAACCGGATCCGCCGCGACAACCCCGCGCTGCACGGCGACCGCTCGCTCAGGTTCCACGGCATCGACAACGACCAGCTCATCGCGTACTCGAAGCGGAGTCCGGACGGTTCGAACATCATCCTGGTCGTGGTGAACCTGGACCCCCGCAACACGCAGTCCGGCTGGCTCGACCTGGACCTCGAACCGCTCGGTCTGGCCGCCGACCGCCCGTTCGAGGTCCACGACCTGCTGACCGGGTCCCGGTACGGCTGGGGCGGCCGGTGGAACTTCGTCTCGCTCGACCCCACGTCGGTCCCCGCGCACCTGTTCCGCATCCGTCCCCACCTGCCCCTGCACTCGGGCGACGGGCTCGACGCTTAGTGGACGCCCGCCGGAGGCCCGCCCGCCCCAAGCCCACGCTCTGGTACAAGGACGCCGTCGTCTACGAGGTGCACGTCCGGGCGTTCCACGATTCGAACGGCGACGGGATCGGGGACCTGCGCGGCCTGGTGCCGAAGCTCGAGTACCTCCAGGAGCTCGGGGTCACCGCGCTGTGGCTGCTGCCCTTCTACCCGTCGCCGCTGAAGGACGACGGCTACGACATCGCCGACTACAAGTCGATCCACCAGTCCTACGGAACCTTGCGCGACTTCCGGCTGTTGCTCCGCGAAGCCCGCCGCCAGAACCTCCGGGTGATCACCGAGCTGGTGCTGAACCACACCTCCGACCAGCACCCCTGGTTCCAGCGGGCCCGCCGCGCCCCCGCCGGCACGCCCCAGCGCGACTTCTACGTGTGGAGCGAGACACCGGACCGCTACCAGGACGCCCGGATCATCTTCAAGGACTTCGAGGCGTCGAACTGGACGTGGGATCCCGTGGCCCAGGCCTACTACTGGCACCGGTTCTACGCCCACCAGCCCGACCTGAACTTCGAGAACCCGGAGGTCCGGCGAGCGATGCTGAACGTGGTCGACTTCTGGTTCGACCTGGGCGTGGACGGCCTTCGCCTGGACGCCGTGCCGTACCTGTT
>DHWS01000160.1 GCA_002413305.1 Actinobacteria bacterium UBA5176
GTGTCCGGCTGGCGGCGCAACGATGACAACTCCATACCGGCGCGCGCCAAGGCCACCGGCGGCTACATCAACGCCGCCCTCGCCATCGCCGACGCCGAGGATGCCGGGTTCGATGAGGCCATCATGCTGACCCAGGCCGGCAACGTGTCCGAGGGCAGCGCGGCGAACCTGTTCCTCGTCGAGGACGGTGCCCTCGTCACCCCGGGCGTGGCAGACGACATCCTGGTCGGGATCACGCGAGGCGCGATGATGGAGATCGCGGCGTCCTTGGGGCTCTCCGTGGTGGAGCGAACGGTGGACCGGACCGAGCTGTACATGGCCGACGAGATGTTCCTATGCGGAACCGGCGTCCAGGTGGCGCCGATCACGCGGGTCGACGGACGGGTCGTCGGCTCCGGAAAGTTGGGCGACATCACCCGGGCCGTGCAGGACCGCTACCTGGCCGCCGTCCATGGCGAGCTGGACGAGTTCCGGCACTGGCTGACCCCGGTGTACGGCCGCCCGAGCTGATTTCCCCACGGGGTGGGGCTCAGAGATACCTGCCCATGCCTCCGGCCACGTCGATGCTCGCGCCCGTGATGTAGCTCGCGCGGTCGCTGCAGAGGAAGGCGACGATGCCGGAGACCTCGTCGGGCCGGCCGAAGCGGCCGAGGGGAACCTCAGCCTCGGCGAGCCGCCCGAAGAACTCGTCCTCCGTCAGGTCCGGACCGAGCCGCTGGTGCACGTTCTTCCATTGCGGCGTCACCACGAAGCCGATGTTCACGCTGTTCACCAGGATGTTGTCGGGCCCGAGCTGCGCGGCGAGCGTCTTGGTGAAGGCGAGACATGCGGCGCGGTCGACGCTGGTAGCGAAGAACCTCGGGTCCGGGTACTTCCCGTACACGGCATTGATGTTCACGATGCGCCCGCCGCCTCGCGCTCGGAGGTGGGGCAGCGCCTCGCGCGAACAGCGGATCATCGAGAACAGCTTCACGTCCAAGTCCTCGCGCCAGTCCTCGTCGGTGAGCGTCTCGAAGTTCCCCGGATGGGCTCGGCCCGCGTTGTTGACCAGGATATCGATGCCGCCCAACGCCTCGGCCGACTCGGCGATGAACTCGCGAACCTGCGAGGGATCCGTCACGTCGGCAGGCCGCGCGTACACCGTCACGCCGAACGCCGACAGCTCCTTGCCGGCCCGTTCGACCTCCTCTTCGTGACGAGCGCAGATCGCGATGCCGCAACCCTCGCGAGCCAGCTCCTCGGCGATCTCTCGCCCCAAGCCCTTCGAGCCGCCGGTGACGACCGCGGCGCGTCCCTGCAGCCCGAGGTCCACCTCAGCCCCCCCCGGGGGGCTCGACGACGATCTCCTCGGCGTTCGCAGCGGCGCGTGTCACCTCCACCAGCACACGCCGAGGCGGGCTGAACACGTCGATCTCGTAGCACAGCGTGTCCTGGGTCTTCGCCCCATGAGGCACACCGGGCGGAACGAGCACCGCCATCCCTGGGCGCATGACGCGCACGTCGCCGTCCAGGTCGAACTCGAACTCGCCGTCCACGACGAACGTGACCTGCTCCTCCTCATGCGCGTGCACCGGCGCCATCGTGTTCGGCTGGTACCGCACGAAGTTGACGAGCATCCGCTCGCCGATGACCGGCCGGAATTCGAGGCCCGGCGTGAACTCCACGGGGTCCACCTCGAGAAGCTCGAAGTACCGGCCCTTGTCCGTCGCCGCCAGCGAAGGATCGCGCGCGAAGTAGTCCTGAGTGCCCGTCATGCGCCACCTCCTTCTCCGAGGGCGTCGACCACGACCGACGCGAGCCTACGAACCCCCTCCTCGATCACGTCGTCGCCCGCCTTGCTGAACGCCAGGCGCAACGTGTTCAACCCGCTCCCGTCCGGGAAGAACGGCTGGCCCGGCACGAACGCCACCCGCTGCTCCCTGGCGGCCTTGGCCATGTCGACGGTGTTCGCGTCCTGCGGGAGCGTCATCCACGAGAAGAACCCGCCGGTCGGCCGGGTCCACGTCACGGAGGACGGCATGTGCCGGTCCAGCGCGTCCAGCATCAGCCCGCACCGCCGCGAGTACAGCGCGCGTGCCCGTTCGTTCTGCTCCTCCAGGAGGCCGCGCCGCCCGTACTCCTCCAACAACCGTTGCCCGAGGGCGCCGGCACACTGGTCGGTGTTCTGCTTCGCCTTGATCATCTCCTCGACGACCGGCGCGGGCCCGGCCACCCACCCCAGCCGCACGCCCGGGAAGAATGTCTTCGAGAACGTTCCCGACTGCACGGTCACGTCGGGCCCGAGCGTCCACAGCGACGGATGCCGCACGCCATCGAACCCGAGCTCCCGGTACGCCACGTCCTCGACGAGCAGGAAGCCGTACCGCCGGGCCAGGTCCACCAGCGCGATGCGCCGCTCCGGTGACATGCTCACGCCGGCAGGGTTCTGGTAGTCGGGGATCGAGTACAGGAGCTTCGGGCGGTGCCCCGCGGCCAGCGCGTCGGCCAGCGCGTCCACCTGCAGGCCGTCCGCATCCATCGGGATGGCCTCGACCCGGGCCTCGAAGCCGCGGAACGCCATGATCGCGCCCAGGTACGTCGGTCCCTCGACCATCACGAGATCACCGGCGTCGAGGAAGGCCTTCGATGCGAGCGCCAGGGCCTCGATCCCGCCGCTCGAGATCATGAGCTCCTTCTCGGCCGGACGAAGCCCCTCCAACCGCTCCAACCGTTCGGCCATGAACGCGCGTGGGCCCGGCAGCCCGCGCGTCGGCGAGTACTGCAGGGCGGTGGCGTCCCCGCTTCGGATCAGCTCGGCGAAGATGTCGGCGATGACCTCGCCGGGGAACGTCGATGGATCCGGGAACCCGCCGGAGAACGAGATGATGTCGGTCACGTTGGCGAGCGCCAGGATCGAGGCGATGCCCTCGCCGACGCCGCCCTTCGTGCGCTTGGCGAACGCGTCCGCCCAGGTCCTGGCCCGCTGATCGACCGACATGGCGTTCCTCCTCGCTTGCTCCAGACTGGTAGGCGAGTGTAACATCTGCAGCGCATCGAACCATCCGAACGAGAGGCAAGGCACGCCCAGGATGACCCGAATGCACGGCTCATGCGCCGGCGTGATTGGCGAATGACGCAGGCTGCACAACCTGCGCCGGTGGCCCCGAGGGCGTTCGCGCCCCTTGACGCGCTGGACGTCGAGCTGCTCCGACTGTTGGCGAAGGACGCAAGGGCGTCGCAGCGCCGCCTGGCCCGTGAGGTCGGGATGTCGGCGCCGGCCGTGGCCGAGCGGATCGCCCGACTCGAGCGCACCGGGGTGATCCGCGGGTACCGTGTGGACATCGATCGCGGCGCGCTGGGCTTCGGACTCCTGGTCTACGTCGGCGTCGTGGCCGTCCAGGGCGCGGACCAGCGCGACGTCGTGCGGGCGCTCGGCGAGCTGCCGGAGGTGGAGGATGTGCATGTGGTGACCGGACCGAAGGACCTGCTGGTACGGCTTCGCGTTCGCGACCACGAGCACTTGCGCGAGGTGCTGTTCGACCGGATCTGGAGCCTGCCGGGCATCGAGCGCACCGAGACGTACATCAGCCTCGGCCACATGGACCCGAAGGACGTCGACGGCGCGCTGCTGGAGTTGCTGGCGGTCGCCGGTGCGAGGCGAACAGGGGGCGAGCGCGGTGTGTGAGGTCCTCGCGGTCGCCGCTCCCGCCGCGATCGCCTTCCGCGAAGTCGCGCCGTGGGCCGGCGAGATGGAGCGGCTCGGCATCGCCGGGTTCGGTTGGGGCGCAGCCTGGATCGACGACGGTGTGGTTCGGCGTTACCGGAGCGAGCGGAGCTTCGCGGAGGACCCCGACCGAGACGACGCGCTGCGCGACGTGAGGTCGTCGCGCTTCCTGGTGCATCTCCGACGGCCCAACCGGCTGTCAACGCTGCAGCTCGCCGACACGCAGCCCTTCGTGGAGCGCGAGTTGTTCGCGTTCTGCCACAACGGGTTCCTGCAGCGCCATCTGGACTTCCGGCCGCGCTACGAGTACCGGCTGGAGGGGCGCGCGGACAGCGAAGTCGGGTTCGCGTACTTCGCGGAGCAGGTCACGCACGGTACGGCGCCGGCCGGGGCGCTGCGGGAGGTCCACGAACGGTTCGGCGGCAACGCCAACCTCGGTTACCTGGGGAGCAACGGCGAGCTGCTGATCTACGGCGGCCACGCGGACAACCCGCCGTGGCGCTTCGCGGTGGACGGCTGCACGGTCGCGGCAACGGCCCTGCACTCCGACGACCAGTCGCTCTTCGACATGCTGTTCACGGATGCGACCGACCGCGTCCGGGTCGGCCGTGAGGTCGTGCGGATCGAACCGGCCGTATCGGCAGAGGTCCGTCAAGCACGTTGACCATTTCGAGTGGAAGAGGGGAGCCGGATGGCCGGGAACAACGGGGTCGACAGCGTCGGGCGCAAGAACTTCGTGCAGGAGCACGGCCTGCTCACGGAGGACCAGCTCCGGACGAAGGGTGAGGTCGCCGACCGCATCGAGAGCGAGGGCATCAAGACCGTTCGCATCGCGTGGGCCGACCAGCACGGCATCCCCAGGGGGAAGTTCGTCTCGGGGCACGACTTCGTGCAGGGCCTGCAGAACGGATTCGACTTCTCCGGCGCGACGCTCGTCATGGACACCACGAACCACCTCTTCACGCCGGTGTTCACCGAGGGCGGCGGGTTCGGCATCCCAGAGTTCACCGGATTCCCCGACGTCCAGCTCGTGGCGGACCCGACGACGTTCCGCGTGCTCCCGTGGGCGCCGCAGACCGGCTGGGCTCTGTGCGACATGTACTTCAGCAACGGCAAGCCGGTCCCGTTCTCCACGCGCGCGCTCATGCGCAAGCAGGTGGACGCGGCGGCCGAGCTCGGCTACGAGTACGTGGCCGGTCTCGAAGTGGAGTTCTACATCGTTCGCCGGGAGAGCGAGGTCAACCGCATCGACCAGAACGCCACCGGCTGGCCACCGCCGCCGTTCCCGGTGAGCGTCGCCGAGCAGGGCTACCAGTACCTGTCGGAGACGCGCCTCGCCGGGGTGAACGACATCCTCACGATCCTTCGGGACGCCTACGAGGCGCTCGACCTGCCCCTCCGCACGATGGAGGACGAGTGGGGCCCCGGCCAGATGGAGTTCACGTTCGATCCCATGCCCGGGCTCGGATCGGCCGACGCCATGGTGCTGTTCCGCTCCGCGACGAAGCAGATCTGCCAGCTCCACGGCTACCACGCCACGTTCATGAGCCGGCCGGCCCTGCCGAACTTCTTCTCGAGCGGGTGGCATCTGCACCAGTCGCTGCGAGGCGCGAAGGACGGCACGGCCACATTCATGGCGGCGGCGGGCTCGGCGGATCCGCTGTCCGAGTCGGGCCGGCAGTTCCTGGCCGGAATCCTCGAGCACGCGATGCCGATGACGGTGTTCAGCACGCCCACCATCAACGGGTACAAGCGCTTCCGGCCGTACTCATTCGCGCCCGACCGCGTGAACTGGGCGGTCGAGAACCGCGGGGCCATGGTTCGGGTGCAGGGCGGCCCGGGGGATCCCGGCACGCACCTGGAGAATCGGATGGGCGAGCCGGCCGCGAATCCATACCTCTACATGGGCGCGAACATCGCCGCGGGTCTCGACGGGATGGCGAACGCCAAGACGCCGCCGCCGCCGGAAGGGGTCGACCCCTATGCCGCGGAGTCCTCGCAGAAGCTCCCGCGGACGCTATGGGAGGCGATCGACGAGCTCGAGAGGGACTCGTTCTTCCGCAAGGAGTTCGGCGACATCTTCATCGAGTACATGGTCATGATGAAGCGGTTCGAGGTGGAGCGGTTCCTGGGCGAAATCACCGACTGGGAACAGCGCGAGTACTTCGAGTTCTTCTAAGGAGCGGCCGCGGCGAGACTGCAGCACGTCGTCCTGTTCAAGTTCCCGCGCCCGCTCACCGAGGACGAGGAGCGCTGGATGTTCGACATCGTCCGGCAGTGGCCGAATGATATCCGCGGGTTCACACGGCTGCGGCTGGGCAAGGACGTCGGCGGGCGCTCCGGCGGCTACGACTACCTGCTGCTCACGGAGTTCGAGAGCGACGAGGCCATGCAGGCGTACTTCCCGCACCCCAAGCACCAGGAGTTCGCCAAGTGGGTGGCGGAGATGCAGTGCGAGGTCCTGCGCAACGACTACGCGGTGGACGAGCGCACGGGCCTGCTCGAGACGTAGCCCTCAGCCACCGGACGCGCCGGCAGCGAACGCCCGAAGGACGGCGATGAGCCCGTCCACGTCCTCGGGCTCGAAGGGGACCGCCGCCGAGACGCCGGGGCTCGCCCCGATGAGCGAGCCGGCCAGGGTGGCCAACCGCAGACGCCATTTGCGAGGCTGCGCCGACCATGCGACGGTCAGCTCGCGGACGTTCGTCATCGTGCGGGCGCCGTCGACGAGCCCGCGCCGCACGAACGGGTCCACGGCCCCGGGCGGGGCGGGGGCGGGCGCCCAGTCCAGGTCGTAGCGCCGGCGGAGGCGGCGCGCGCGAAGCTCGATCGTGCCGTCGCTCGGCGGGCCCACGCCCTCGGCGGTGGTCGTGACCACGAGCTGCAGGGTCCGGGAGAACAGGCGCTTCTCCCGTTCGAGCGAGAGGGTCGCGTCGGGCAGGTCCGGCGACTCGGACGCCAGGAGCAGCGAATTCGGTGCCGTGGCCGCGAAGGCGTGGAACCATTCACCGAGGCGTTCCGCGTCGGCCTCGAGCGCCTCGCTCGGCGTGGTGGACGACCCCAGCGGGCGGCGGTCCGGCATGCCGAGGAATGTACTCGGCCCGGTCGCCACGCGGCACGGCGCCCGAGGGATGCCTTCAGCCTCACGTACCGGCTCTCGCCGTCCAGAGGGCGGAGCCTCGCGACCAGGACGGGCTCGTCCCAGATACGGTTGGGTCGGTCACATTGGCCTTCGCCACAGGCTGAAGAGGGCGCCGGAGCCTGATCGGTCAGGCGTGAAAATGCCAGGGCCGGTCGCCGAGCACGGCGGCCCTAGGGCTGACCTCCCCGCAAAGGGTCGAATGGACTGGCATCATCTGAAGGTCCGCGCGATGATGGATCGGGCTGGCGTGATCCGACCCAATCGATGCTGGGCTCCTTTGGGAACGCCCCTTTCCTTGAGTCCCCACACGCCAGCCCCTCGTCGTCCGGCCGATCGTGAGCACCTCCGTGTGGCAAGAAGCGTTGTAGCGGCAGGAATGTCGGTTTCATGCCGAAGCGACATTGAAGGCCGAAATAGGCTGTGCGGGCTCAGGGCCCGACAACTCCTGGTAGCCCGCAACTTGCTGGCGCTCGCAGAACACGCGCATCGAGTAGTCGTCCAGGCCAATAGGCAGCACCATTGCAGGCTGCCTGGCTGGAGGTATGAACGAAAGTTGTGGATGCGGGACCTGGTGAAGGGCGTGGCGTACCCTCCGGTCGATCACTGATCGGAGTGCCGGCGTGGTGACGCCGGCG
>DHWS01000142.1 GCA_002413305.1 Actinobacteria bacterium UBA5176
GCTGGGCGAGGCCCTCGACCCCGAAGAGGTCAAGCTCATCGTCGGTGAGGCCGTGTCGCGGATCGTCCTGGCCGTCGAGTCGATGGGCGGCACCGTCAAGGACCTGGCCGGGGACGGGGTGCTGAGCTTCTTCGGCGCACCCGTCGCCCACGAGGACGACGCGGAACGGGCCCTCCGGGCTGCCCTGCGGATCGTCCAGGAGATCGAAGCGTATGGCTCGGAGGTGGCCGGGGCGTGGGGCGTGCAGGACCTGGCCGTGCGGGTCGGGGTGAGCACCGGGCCGGTCGTGCTCGGGCAGATCGGCGCGGGCCGGCGCGTCGAGTACGCCGCCTTCGGGGACACCGTCAACACCGCCGCCCGGCTCCAAGCGCAGGCCGAACCGAACACGGTGCTGGCTGGGGCGGCCACCCGCCGCATGGCCGAGCCGGCGTTCGACTGGGGACCCATGCAGGCCTTCCAGGTCAAGGGCAAGGCCGAACCGGTCGCCGCCTCCCGGGTGCTGGGCGTGAGCGGCGCATCCGGCCGGTCGCACGGCATCCCCGGGGTCCAGGCGGCTCTGGTCGGCCGGGAGCGCGAGCTCGAGCAGGCTACCCGGCTGATCCAGCACGTGCGGGCCGGCACCGGCGGCATCCTGTTCGTCACCGGCGAGGCCGGCATCGGCAAGAGCCGCCTGCTTCAGGAGCTCCGCGAGCGGTTCGAACGTCCCGACGGGGAGGGCCACGCCCCGCCGGTGTGGCTGGAGGGACGGTGCGTCAGCTACGGGGAATCGCTCCCGTACTGGCCGTTCCGGGACCTGCTCCGCGACTGGCTCGGAGCCGGACCCGACGAGGCGGAGCTTCGGGTCCGGATCGGATTGCGGCGCCAGGTCGAGCGCCTGTTCGGCGACCGCGTGCTCGAGATCTATCCGTACCTCGGAGCGGTCCTCGGCCTGGCTTTGGAGCCGGACGCGCAGGCCCGCCTCCAGGAGCTGTCGCCCGAAGCGCTCCAGTACCGGACGTTCGAGGTCGTCCAGCACCTGTTCGAGCGGCTGGCCGAAGACGGACCGGTGGCGGTGGTCCTGGACGACGTCCACTGGGCAGACGCAACGTCCGTGCAGTTGGTCGAACGGCTCCTCGGCATGACCGAAGAGGCCGCCGTGCTGCTGGTGATCGCCGAGCGTCCCGAGCGCGACCATGCCAGCTGGGAGGTCAAGGAGCTCGCCTCGCGCCGGTACCCGCACCGCACACTGGAGATCCCGCTGGAATCGCTCTCGGGGGAGGCGGACCGCCAGCTGCTCGAGGCCCTGGTGGGGCCGCGGACGCTCCCTCCGGAGCTCGAAGGCCGGATCCTGCAGGACGCCGAAGGCAACCCGTTCTACCTGGAGGAGCTGATCCGGTCCCTGGCGGACGCCGGCGCCCTGGTCCGCGATGAGGAGGGATGGCGGTTCGACCACGAGGCTCCGGTCGACATCCCACAGACGGTCGAGAAGGTCATCCTGGCTCGCATCGACCGCCTGCCGCCGGCGCAGCACGACGTCCTCACCGCGGCGAGCGTTCTGGGGCGGCGGTTCGGCCTGCCGCTGTTGGAGGGCGTGACCGGCGGGGAGGGGGACCTCCGGGGATCGCTCCACGAGCTGCAGCGACTGGACCTGGTCCGGGAGGGCCGGCGGTGGCCGCAGCCCGAGTATCGGTTCAAGCATGCTCTGATCCAGGAGGCGGCGTACCGGACGATCCTCACCGGCCGCCGGACGGCGCTGCACCGCCGGGCGGCGGAGTGGCTGGAGGCCCGGTACGCGGGGAACGAGGAAGAGGTGTTGGGCGTGCTCGCCCACCACTGGGCGGCGGCCGACGACGAGGACAAGGCCGTCGCGTACCTCACCCTGGCCGGCGACAAGGCCCGGCAGGAGTACGCGTTGGACGAAGCCATCGGCCACTACCGGGCGCTGCTCCCCCTGCTCGAGCGCCGGGGCCGGCAGCAAGCGATGGCCGTGGTGTTGTTCAAGCTGGGGCTCGCCCTGCACACGTCGCTGCGCTTCGCCGAAGCGAACGCCACGTACCAGCGGGCCTTCGAGCTCTGGCGGCCGTCAGCCGCGTATCCCGAGACGCCGTCGGCCACGCTCCGGGTCGCCACGAGCTTCCTGCCGAACGACGCCGACCCGAAGTCCGCCATCGCCTGGCCGGACATCCAGCTCTGCATGCAGCTGTTCGACCGGCTGGTCGAGGCGTGGCCGGAGCGGACGCTGGTGCCATCGTTGGCCGAGCGGTGGAAGATCGCCGAGGACGGCCTCCGGTACGTCTTCCATCTTCGCGACGGGCTGCGATGGTCCGACGGCGAACCGCTCACCGCTCACGACGTGGAGTTCGGCATCAAGCGGGTCCTGGACCCGGCATCGCCCGGCTCGAGCGTGGCCATCTACTTCGTCCTGGAGAACGGCCAGGACTACTACCTGGGACGGAACCGGGATGCGGACCGGATCGGCGTGAAGGCGCTGGACGACCGGACGGTGGAGTTCCGGCTTGCCGCGCCCGCCCCGTACTTCATGAGCGTCATGAACCGGCCGGACGGAGGCCCGCAGCCCCGGCATGCCATCGAGCGGGACGGTACCGGCTGGACGGACCCGGCGCGGCAGGTCGTGAGCGGCCCGTTCCGCCAGGCCTCGCGGTCGCCCGAGACGCTCACGCTCGAACGCAATCTCGGGTACGCGGGCACCCGGCCCGGCAACGTCGGGGGTGTGGAGTACGTCCGACATCCGGTCGGCGACGCCGCCGAACCCTTTCGGGCCGGCCGGCTCGATCTGATCGCCGTCCGGTACACCCCGCGGATCGCCGACCTGATGCCTCGGGACCTCGGCGACACGGAGCTCGGGCCGGCCGCATGGTCGGGCTACGTCGCCTTCGACCACCGCAACCCGGTCACCCAGAACCTCGACCTTCGCCGGGCGCTGGCCCACGCCGTCGACCGCGAGCGGCTGGCGGCCACGCTGCCGCCGAACCTCGCCGTGGCCCTCGGTGGTGTGGTGCCGCCGGCCCTCCAGGGCCACACTCCGGACATGGCGCCCCGGTTCGATCCGGACCTCGCCCGCGAGCTCCTCCGACGGTCGGGCCACGAGGGTGAGCTGTCCATCGCCGCGCTCAGGGATTGGGAGGGCATCCTCCGCGAGGTGGCCGCGATGTGGACCGAAGCGCTCGGGGCGCAGGTTTCCACGCGAACCTGGACCCAGGCGGACCTCGACGCCGGCGTCGACCCACGGGCGCTGGCTCCCATGGTGGTCACCGGCTGGCTCCCGGGCTACCCGGACCCCGAGTACTACCTCCGGCTGCTGTTCCAATCGGACAGCAGGACGAACGAGGGCGGCTTCGCCTACCCGCCGTTCGACGACCTCATCGAGCAGGCCCGCCAGGAGCGACGAGACCGGGAGCGGCTGGAGCTCTTCCACCGGGCCGACCGGATGGTCGTGGCCGAACGGGTGGCGGTGATCCCCTTGGTGTACGGCCGGAGCATGGCCTTCGTGAAGCCCTGGGTCGGCGGGTGGTGGGAGTTCGGCAAATCCTCGTCCTCGTTCGCCGACCTCCTGATCGACCCCTCCTCACCGAGGTACTGATCGCCGCGCCGCCTACGGCATCCCCAGGCCGGTGGTCAGCGCCCGGAGCGTGAGGCCGAAGATGAAGAACGCGGCGATGGCGAACACCTTCCACGTGTCCTCTTCGTTCTCCAGGCCGCGGCCCAGCACGTGGGCGATGACCAGCACGATCAGCGGGAACGCCGAGCCGTACAGGTAGTGCAGGAACGTGTCGGCGCGATCGCCCAGCGCCAGCAGCGTGAGCCCCGCCACGATCTGGATGCCCAGCAGTACCTGGAGCCCCGCCAGGATCCCCCAGAAGACGCGGTTCGGTTCCCGGTGGGAGACCGCCGCGACCAGCCCCCAGCCCCACAGCACGAACCAGCCCCCCACGATGACGAACCCGATGGACGCGTGCACGAGGCAGGCCGCGCTCCGGCACGGGAGGGATCCGAGCACGGGATGCAGAGGAGGCATGGCGAAGCCGAAGCCTACCAGCGACCGGATCGCCTTCATCCGGTGGCAGAACCCTCGAACTGCCGTAGATTGGTCGACTGAGGGAGCGCTGGACCCTCGCGCCACCAGGCGCACCATACGCATCAAGGGGGAAGACGATGATCGAACGACTCGCGCGGTGGAGCTATCGCCACCGCTGGCAGATGGTGGGCATGTGGATCGTCGCCCTGGTGGGCTTCATCGTCCTCCAGAAGGTGGCCGGTGGTCCCTATTCGAGCGACTTCTCGCTTCCGGGCGCGGAGTCCCAGCACGCCTTCGATCTCCTGCGGCAGCAGTTCCCGTCCGTGTCCGGCGGGACGGTCGACGTCGTGTTCAAGGCGGACGCCGGCGTCACCGACCCGTCCGTCCAGCAGACGATGGAGGGCTTCTTCCAGGAGATCCGCAAGCTCCCCCACGTGGACGGCCTCACCGACCCGTATCACACGCCGAAGGGGCGGCCGTCGGAGGTCTCCCGCGACGGGAAGATCGCCTACGCCGAGGTCCAGTACACGCTCAAGCCGCAGGACATCCCGAAGGCGGAGGTCGACCAGCTGGAGGCGCTGGGCAAGCGGACGGAGCACGGCGGGCTGCAGATCGAATTCGGCGGCCAGGTCATCTCGAACGCGCAGTTCCAGCCGCCGGGCGGGGCTGAAGCGGTCGGCCTGCTCGCGGCCATCATCATCCTGCTCCTGACGTTCGGCTCGCTGCTGGCGATGGGCCTGCCGATCATCAGCGCGCTGTTCGGCATCGGCATCGGCCTGTCGATCGTGCTGCTGATCGCGAACTTCATCAAGGTCGCGAACTTCACCCCGCAGGTGGCGTCCATGATCGGGATCGGCGTCGGGATCGACTACGCCCTGTTCATCGTGACCCGCTACCGGCAGAGCCTGCACGAAGGGCGGCCGCCCGAGGAGGCCGTCCTCTTGGCCATGGCCACCGCCGGCCGGGCTGTGGCGTTCGCGGCGACCATCGTCGTGATCTCGCTGCTCGGTCTGCTGCTGATGGGGTTCGAGTTCGTGTGGGGAATCGCCATCGGGAGCGCCTCGACGGTGTTCGTCACCGCGCTGGCGTCGCTCACGTTGCTGCCTGCCGTCCTTGGGTTCGTGGGCCGGAACATCGACAAGCTGCACATCCCGCTGATCGGCAAGCGCGAACACGCCCCCGACAGCGGGTTCTGGTACCGGTGGAGCCGGCTCATCCAGAGGAGGCCCATCTTCACCGGGGCCATCGGGTTGATCCTCGTCCTCGTACTTGCGTTCCCGCTCCTCAAGATGCGCCTGGGAGCTGCCGACGCCGGCAACGATCCGAAGAGCCTCACCACCCGGCAGGCCTACGACCTGCTGTCCGAGGGCTTCGGCCCCGGCTTCAACGGGCCGTTCCTCCTCGCCGCGCGCATCCCCGGCCCGCAGGGCCTGCAGTCGCTGGCGAAGCTCACCACCACGCTGGAACACACCCCGGGGATCGTCGCGGTCTCGCCCCCGATCCCGAACGCGAAGGTGGACACGGCGATCATCTACGTCTACCCGAGCACCTCACCGCAGGACGCCCGGACCAGCGTCCTGGTCCACAACCTCCGGGACAACGTGATCCCGAAGGCGATGCAGGGCACCGGGATCCACGTGCTGGTCGGTGGGGTCACGGCGGTGTTCGTTGACTTCGCGCGCAAGATCGCCCAGCGGCTTCCGATCCTGATCGGTGTGGTGATCCTGCTGTCGTTCCTGCTCCTGATGATGGTGTTCCGTTCGATCCTGGTGCCGGTCAAGGCGGCGATCATGAACCTCATCTCGATCGGAGCCGCCTACGGCGTGATGGTCGCGGTCTTCCAATGGGGATGGGGGGCCCACCTCATCGGGGTGGACAAAGCCGGCCCCATCGAGTCCTGGATCCCGATGATGATGTTCACGATCCTGTTCGGGCTGTCCATGGACTACGAGATCTTCCTGCTGTCCCGGGTCCGCGAGGAGTACCTGCGCACACGCGACAACGGCCTGGCGGTGGCGAACGGCGTGGCGTCGACCGGCCGGGTCATCACGGCGGCTGCCGCCGTCATGATCGCGGTGTTCATGACGTTCGTCGTCGGCTTCGACCTCCGCCAGATCAAGGAGATCGGGCTGGGCCTGGCCGTGGCCATCCTCATCGACGCCACCCTGATCCGGATGGTCGCCGTGCCGGCCACCATGGAGTTGCTCGGGGACCTGAACTGGTGGTTCCCGAAGGGCATGGAGCGGTGGGTGCCGAAGGTGGGGGTCGAACACGGCGCCGAAGACCTGGAGGCCGAGCTCGCCGAGCTGACGGCGGAGGAGAAGGTCTAGCGCCGAACCGGCCGCGTCAGGTGAGCATCAGGAAGAGGCGCTGGAACTTGTCCTCTTCGTAGCCGTTCCCGCGCGCGCCTTCTTCGTCGGCCAGGCATCGCTTGAGCTGGCCCGTCAGCAGGCGAAGGCCCACGCGGTCGACGGCCCGGCCCACCGCGGCGAGCTGATGCACGACCTCCTCGCAGTCCCGCCCCTGGTCGATCATGCGGATGATCCCGCCGAGCTGACCCTCGATCCGGCGCAGCCGGGCGAGCGCCTCCGGCACCACGTCGCTGTCGAACTTCATCCTCGCTCCTCCGATCTCCCTGGGTAACGCTCCCATCGTCGCATGCCCTACCCCCCAGGGTATATGAGGCTTCCGACCCCCTCGGATGGGGACCCCCGGCCCCAAGCGGTGAGCGGCCCGCCTGCCACGCTCGTGGCACGTGAGGAAGGAGGGTGGGATGGACGAAACGCTTTCCCTGGTGCTCTTCTCGGGCACCGATGACAAGCTCACCGCCGCCGCGGTCCTCGCGGTGGGTGGCGCGGCCATGGGCCGCACTGTGAACGTCTTCCTGCAGTACTGGGCCCTCGAAGCGTTCCGCGCCGACCGGATCCGCAAGGACCACGGCGCGGCCCCCGAGGCGGGCCCCGAGGGCGTCTCCGCGTTGGCCCGGGCGACCGAGCGTGGGAAGTCACAGCACTGGGCCGACCTCCTCGAGCAGGCGAAGCTCGTCGGCGAGGTCACCGTGCACGCCTGCGCCCTTTCGATGGACCTGTTCGAGATCACGAAGGACGACCTGGACCCGATGGTGGACGACGTGGAAGGGGTGGCCGCGTTCATGGCGGACGCCACCGGCCCCATCGTCTTCATCTAGAGCCTGAGGAGGGTGAGCAGCATGAGCAGCACCGCCATCACGAAGTCGATCGACGCCCGTGGCATGCCCTGCCCCGGCCCGCTGATGTCGCTGATCGGGGCCATCCGCGAGGGCCAGATCGGCGACGTCATCGAAGTCCTCTCCAGCGACGAGGGTTCGGCCACCGACATCCCCGCGTGGGTGGCGAAGGCTCAGCACGAGATGGTCGACGTGATCCCGGAGGACGGCTTCCGGCGCTTCGTCATCCGAAAGGCGCGGTGAGCCCGATGCCTGCCGAGATCGTCGTCCTGGGAGGAGGGGTCGGCGGCACGCTCGCCGCGAACCTCCTCTCCAAGGAGCTCGGCAAGGACGCACACATCACGGTGGTCGACCCCACCGGGATGCACGTCTACCAGCCGGGGTTCCTGTACGTGGCACTGGGCCAGGCCAACGGACAATGGCTGGCCCGTGACGAACGCACGCTCCTCCGCAAGGGGATCGACCTCGCCGTCGAAGGTGCCGACAAGGTCGACCTCTCCGCGGGGACGGTGAAGCTCGCCGGCGGCGCCAGCATCCCGTTCGATCACCTCGTCGCAGCCACCGGGTCGCGGCTGATGAAGGGGTCGATCCCCGGCCTGATCGAAGGGTCGTACGACTTCTACTCCCTGGACGGGGCGCTCCGCCTTCGCGAGGCGCTCCGGACGTTCCGGGGTGGCCGGATCAAGGTCGGCGTGGCCGGCATCCCCTACAAGTGCCCGCCGGCCCCGGTGGAGTTCGTGTTCATGATCGACCAGAACCTCCGACGCCGCGGCATCCGGGACAAGAGCGAGATCACACTGCTGTCGCCCCTGAACCGAGCCTTCACGATCGAGTCGGCCTCCAAGCTGGTCCAGCCGCTGATGCAGCAACGGGGGATCAAGCTGGAGACGTTCTTCAACGTCGAGTCGGTAGACGCCGGCGCCCACGCCGTCCTCTCGCTGGAGGGCGACAAGGCAGACTACGACCTGCTGGTCCTGGTCCCGCCGCACAAGGGACAGCAGGTCATCATCGATTCGGGCTTGGGCGACACTGGAGGGTGGATCCCGACCGACCGCGTCACGCTCCAGCATCTCGAGCACGATCGGGTGTTCGCCCTGGGCGACGCGACGAATCTGCCCATCAGCAAGAGTGGCTCCACGGCGCACTTCGAGGCGCCGGTCGTGGCCAGCCGGATCGCGTCGCTGGTCCGCGGCACCGCGCCGAAGGCGAACTACGGCGGCCGGGTCATGTGCTTCCTGGAGACGGGGAACGGCAAGGCCACGGCGCTCCGGTTCGACTACGAGCACCCGCCGGTCCCGCCCATACCGAGCTGGCACTGGCACGCGGCGAAATGGCTGTTCAACCGCCTGTACTGGGTGACGGTCCCGCAGGGCCGCATCCCGGAGCGGGCATCGAAGGGAGGAAGCGAGTCATGAGCATCACCGTTACGCAGACGCTGGACCTGAAGGGCCTGTCCTGTCCGATGCCCATCGTGAAGACGGCGCAGGCGATCAAGGCATTGCAGTCCGGCGACGTGCTGGAAGCCCTGGCCACCGACCCCGGCTCCGTGCCGGATTTCATCGCGTGGTGCCGGTCCACCGGCAACGAGCTGATGGAGCAGACCAAGGAAGCGGACGTGTTCCGCTTCGTCATCCGGAAGAGGTGACCTGAGATGACCGAAGAATGGGAAGCGCCGCATCCCGCACCGACCGTGCACGAGGACGCGCCGAGGAAACTGGTGATCTTCGCCTGGAGCGGCGACTTGGACAAGGTCTGGCCGCAGTTGATCCTGGCCACCACCGGCGCGGCGATGGGCATGGAGACCACCGTGTTCTTCACGTTCTGGGGCTTGTTCCCGCTGCTCAAGAACGACAAGAAGCACGGCCGGAACCGCCGGCTGACCGGTGAGAACTGGATGCAGAAGATGCTCTCCTCCATGAACCACGGGGGCACCGAGCACCTGAAGCTCAGCAAGATGAACTTCGCCGGGATGGGGCCGTGGATGATGGGCAAGCTGGCCGACGAGCACAAGGTGGCCAGCCCGACCCAGCTCATGGAGTTGGCCCGGGACATGGGTGTTCACATGGTCCCCTGCCAGATGACCATGGACCTGATGGGCCTGGCCCGCGAGGACCTCATCGACGGGCTCGAGGAGCCCGCCGGAGCGACCAGCGCGCTGCTCGAGGCGCAGGGCGCGATCACGCTGTTCATCTGACGCCGCCAGGGCGACCTCGCGACGCAGGTCATGGAACGGCCGCGCCCGATGCGGCGCGGCCCGGAAGGGGGGTTCGTGATGCACACATGGCAGCGAAGGACGGCCGGCGCGATCGTGGCGGCGGTCGGAGTCTCCTTCATCGTGACGGTGATCGTGAACAGCCTGTTCTCGGTCGGGCCGGCCTTCGAGCGGATGAGTGGCGGGTTCCGACCCGTCATGAAGCCGGTCCCGATCGCCCAGCTCCAGACCGACCTGAAGGGTCTGTCGGCGGTCAGCACCGAGTTCGGCACGAAGGCCGTCCCGATGCTCTCCCAGGCCCTGAAGATGGACCCTGCGCAGTTCCAGGCGTTCATGGGCCAGCAGTACCCGGCGGTGGCCAAGGGGATCCAGCAGCTCCCCGCGATCACCCAGCAGTTCACCGGCGTGGTCGGGACGCTCCAGGCGGAACAGGCCCGGTTCGCCAAGGCCGATGCCATCCCGACGTCCAACCTGCCCGCGACCACCGTGCCGTGGGGGCTGTTTGCCGCGGGGGTCGTCCTGCTGGCGCTCGGCTTGTTGGTAGCGTTCCGCCCGGTGCGGCTATGGTCCTGGCTGGCGGCGGCCTTCGGTGCGCTGCTCATCATCGCCTCGTTGGCGATCTCCCTTCCGGGGAAGGCCTCGGCGGCCGACACGATGAACAGCCACCTGAAGCCCGTATACACGGCGCAGATGCTGACGGGGGCCAAGGGCGCCCTGACGGTGGTCGGCGCCATGGGCACCGAGATGCAGACGAAGATGCTCCCCGCCCTCGGCCAGCAGCTGGGGATGGACCAGGCGCAGCTCCAGGGCTTCTTCCAGCAGAACCTGCCGGCGATGGCCGCAGGGATGCAGACGATGCCCCAGGCGCTGGGCCGCTTCCAGAACCTGCTGAGGACCTTCGACGGGCATCTCGCGGACTACAACACGCTGCAGCCGGTGTCCTTCGTCCCGATCGTGTGGACGATGATCATCGGTGGGGTCGTGGCGCTGTTCGCGGGGGCATTCGGGCTGGTCGCCCGCCGCAAGCCTGAGATCCAGGAGGTTCCGGTCGCGACGCTCAGGGCCGCATAAAGGCTGCCCTGCTGCGCGGTTCTTCCCGGGAACGGGACGGGGCCGCCGGAAGGCGATGGACTCACCCTCCTTCCTCCCGGCGGCTCCGTTTCCGTGCGGGTCGATCGGCCGGGTGACCGACGCCGATCAGCGCGACCGGCCCGAAGCGCCTCCCAGTCCCTCGTACCGGTACGCACCAACGCGGCCGGCGGCTTCGCGGTTCAACCTGCGGGACAGATGGAGGCCCTCCAGTGCCAGCTCCAGCGCGCTTGCCGCCACCCCCGGCGACTCCTCTTCGACGCCCAGCCGGCCGAGCAACTTGCCGAGACCGGGCAGGTCCCCGAATTGCGAGAGGAACTCGGTCGCCGGCTGGAGGTCGGAGGTCTCGGCACCGAACGCGGGGTCGTCGAACCGGGTCAGGAACGGCGCGAAGTCGAACCCGGACAGCCGGCGCCGGAAGACCTCGAGGATCGCGTTGCGCAGGGCCCGGAGCAGGATCTCCTCCTCCCGTCCCTCTTCGATCGCGTCGAACTCCACCCGCCCGAGCGAACCGGACATCGCGGCCGGGAGGTCGACCAGCCGGGGGACGGCCTCTGGCTCGCCGGTCCGGGCCGCGCGCCGGAGCGCAGCGGCCACCAGCGTCTCAAGGTTCCCGATCGAATAGCGCACGCTGACCCCGCTCCGCTGGTTGATCTGGGGCGAACGCCGGAGCTCCGAGGTGAGCGCGGCGAGCACCTCCTTCATGAATGCAGGAACCCGGACCGGGATCGTGCCGGCCGGCCTTCGCACCTCCTGGTCCATGATGGCGATCTCGTCGCCCAGGGTCTCCGGGTAGTGAGTTCGAACCTGCGTGCCGAACCGGTCCTTCAACGGCGACACGATCCGGCCGCGGTGTGTGTAGTCCTCCGGGTTCGCCGTGGCGACCAACAGCAGGTCGAGCGGCAGACGGATCTGATACCCGCGGATCTGCACGTCGCGCTCCTCCAGGATGTTGAACAGGGCCACCTGGATGCGTTCGGGCAGGTCGGGAAGCTCGTTGATGGCCACGATGCCCCGATGGGTGCGTGGGATCAGGCCGTAGTGGATGGTCAGCTCGTCGGAGAGGTACCGGCCCTCTGCCACCCGGATCGGGTCGACGTCGCCGATCAGGTCGGCCACGCTCGTATCGGGGGTGGCCAGCTTCTCCGCGTACCGGCGATCCCGCGGCAACCAGTCGATCGGCACGGCGTCGCCTTCGACGTCCACCAGCGCCCGGCACCGCGCGCAGATCGGGCGGAAGGGATGGTCGTTGACCTCGCACCCGGCGACCACGGGGGTGAACGGGTCCAGGAGGTCGACCAGGTGGCGGATCAGGCGGGTCTTCGCCTGGCCGCGCTCCCCGAGCATCACGATGTCGTGGCCGGCCAGGATGCCCCGCTCCAAGGCCGGCAGGACGCTGTCCTCGTAGCCGAAGATCGACGGGAACAGCGGCTGGCCGGCCTCCATCCGCATCAGCAGGTTGCCGCGTAGCTCATCCTTCACGCTGCGGTCGGCGAAGCCCGAGGCGCGCAGCTCCCCGATGGTGGTTGCGTACGGAGCCGGATCGGACATCGCCAGACCAGGGTACCCCGGCCGGCTCGAAACGGGTCCCCGCCCTCGGTCAGCCGGTCAGGTACCGGACGTCGTTGGCGATCTCCAGAAGGAGCGGCTGGTACAGCGGCGAGTCCGAGTGGATGGCGACCTCGAACGTGAACGCCCCCTGCGTCCACGCCAGGACGGTGTCGCCGTCGAGGTAGAAGGCGCCCCTGCCTCGGCAGATGAAGAAAAGGGCGGGACTGGACCCGACGCTGTCGGGGACGATCGTCTCGCGCGCGGGGCACCCCAGGCCCGCTTCGAGCGGAGGTGGCCTGGACGTTCTGAACGCGATCACGAACAGCGGGTCCGAGCTGATGCTCGAGCCCGCCGGCGCCTTGAAGTTCGCCTCCCCGAAGACGAAGGCGTGGTCCGCGAGACAACCCAGAGCGATGGTGTTGATGCCGTTCCCGCAGCTCGGGAGTGGGTCGCCCGAGAACGGCTCGGGAAGGACCGTCGGACACGGGACGGTCAGCCGGAGGTCGTGGGCCGCCGCGTCGCACGAACCGGCTAACGCCGGCGGGGCGGGGACGAGGTAGATCCCTCCGACGTACAGGTCGCCGGCGGGCGGCGGGACCTGGGCGTATCCCTGCACGTCCGCTTCGACGTTCGTGGCGAAGCACCGGGCCGGGCGGATGGTGTCCGGCGGCGGCGCGGGATGGTTGGGCGGGTAGTACCGGCGTGGGGTCACGTACGCCGCTAAGGGAGCGACCGGCGGGCAGAGGTAGTGGCCGCCGTTGTCGATCGGCGTCTGGCCCGGTCGGGTCGGCACCGCCTGTGGCGAACTCGTGGCCGACAGGTTCGGTTCTGGGGGCAGCGCGCCGCGGGGCGAGGCCAGCCGAAGGGCGCCCCATCCGGCCGCCACGGCCAGCGCCGTGGCTCCGGCCCGACCGGCCCTCGTGTTGATCAGCTCGCCGAATCCCCGCACCGACCGCCGCCTCCCGCCGGGTGGAACCCCGCCCGGATTGTGACGCACCGGGTGGCAAAGGGAATGCTGTCCCGGGGAGAACCGGCGCGGTCGCAACCATTTCGACCCGGATATGCGTCCTGGTTGCATGCGTTCGTCCATGCTGAGCACCACGGTGGAGGTTCGGGAGGAAGAAGAGGGCGGGCGGCTGGGCACGCTGTACCGCCGCCACGCCGATCGGGCGATCCGGCTCGCGTACCTGCTGACCGGCGACCGCGGCCTGGCCGAGGACCTCGTGCAGGACGCCTTCGTGAAGCTCGCCAGGCGGCTGGCCCACCTGCGGGACCCGGATGCGTTCGACGCCTATCTGCGTCGAACCGTGGTGAACCTGGCGAACTCGCACTTCCGGCGCAAGCGGCTCGAGCGCGCGTACGTGGAGCGCTTGAAGCAGGCGCCGTCGCCCGAGGTCGAGGCCGACGACCCGGGCATGCGCGACGACCTGTGGCGCAGGCTCCAGGCGCTCCCGGAGCGCCAGCGCGCCGCGCTGATCCTGCGATTCTACGAGGACCTGTCCGAGCAGCGCATCGCGGACGTCCTCGGGTGCCGGCCGGGCACGGTGAAGTCCCTCCTCTCCCGTGGGCTCGAGAGGCTTCGGGGAGGCATGAGAGGTGAGTGAGATGCAGGACTTGGACGAACTTCGCGAGCTGTTGCAGGGCAAGGCCGAATCGCTCCCGCCCGCCGGTCCGGCGCCCAGGCCGATGCTCCGGCGGGCCCGGCGCCGGGTCGCCGCGACGGTCACGACCGGACTGCTGGTCCTGGCCGCGGCGGCGTTCGGCTCCTACGCGGGGATCACCGCGCTGGCTGATCGTCCTCTGCGGCAGGGTCCCGCGGGCCGCAGCCCGACGCCGTCGGTCGGTGTGTCCGCTCCGTCGCCGAGCGGCTCGCCGGTCCCGCCGCTGCTTCGCGTGTGCGCCGCCGACGATCTCACCGGGCAGGCGGAGCTGAACGGCGCCGCCGGCTCCCAGGTCGGATCCCTGAGGTTCCTCGTGTCGTGGGACACGCAGTGCTCACTGACCGGGCGGCCGACGGTCTCCCTGGTCGCCCCGGATGGCAGCACGATCTCGATCCAGACCACGGACGCCGATCCCTGGTGGAAGATGAACGCGCAGCCCGAACCGGCCGGATGGCCGACGACCGTGGTGTCGAAGAGCGCCTCCTCGGTGATCCGCTTCCGCTGGTCGAATGGGTGCGGGGTCCCGCAGGGTTCGCATTGGTCGGTGCAGCTGCGGATCAGCGGGAGCAGCGTCGCGATTCCCGTTGGGGACATCCCCGGCTGCAACGGCCCCGGGAGCCCCATCACAATCGAGGTCGGGCCCTTCGAACCGGGGTCGGACGCGACCCCGTAAGGCCTTCCGGGCTGGCCCCGCCGGGCGCCATCGGCAACAATGGCGCCCGGCATGTGGTCCGAACCGCTCCTGTACGAACGCCTGAGCTGGCCGGAGGTTCGGCGCGCGGCGGCCGAGGACCGCGTCGCGCTGATCCCCGTCGCGACGCTCGAGGACCACGGCCCGCACCTCCCCGTCGACTGCGACCTGCGGATCGTGTCCGAGATCTGCAGGCGGGCGGCCGGAGCCGCACCCGCCGAAACCGTCCTGCTGCCCCCTATCCCCCATGGCTACGACCCGCACCACATGGACTTCCCTGGCGCGCTCACGATCGGCTGGGACACGTTCACCCGGTACTGCCGCGATGTCGGTTCGTCGCTGGCCCGCCACGGCTTCACCCGGATGCTGTACCTGAACGGGCACGGTTCGAACCAGAACCTCGTGGAGACCGCGGCGCGGCTGGTCAACGTCGAACACCCCGGGGTGCTGGCGGCGGCGGCCTTCTATCTGACCTCGCCCGAAGGTCTGGCGGAGGTGGAACGGGTCCGGGAGTCGACCCGCGGCGGGATCGGACACGCCTGCGAGCTGGAGACCTCGATCTACCTGGCCATCGACCCCGGCGCGGTCGAAATGTCGAAGGCCGTCGACGAACGCAACCCGAACGAGACCGAGCACGCGTGGTTCGACTGGTCGGACGGCTCGCTGAAGGTGATGCCGTGGTGGTCTTCCTTCAGCGTGACGGGCGTGCACGGGGACGCGACGAAGGCGACTGCCGAGAAGGGCCGCCGGCTCCTGGATGCGGCCGTCGAGGAGTGCGTGGCCTACGTCCGCGAGCTCAGGTCGATGCGGCTTCCGGAGCGGCGTCAGCCGAAGGAAACGCCCGGTTGAAGCTCAGGCGAGCCGCGCGGCGACCAGCCCGGCCGCCAGCAGCATCACGCCGAACGACATCGCCCGAAGGGCGGCTTCCGGGGCGATTCGAAGCGCCGACTCGTCGATCGGCAGCTCGGTGCCGTCCTTCAGCACCATGACCCCGTCGACGTAGGCGACCCGGCGTCGGAGGTACCGGACCGGGGTGGAGAGGCGCCGCTGGGCGGCCGACAGCAGCACACATCCGCCAGCCACCAGCCCGGCGGGCCACCGCAGCGAGCCACCCATGGCGAAGTACCCGGTCACCGCGGGGAACCCTCCCCAGGCCACCGCGAACCAGAAGTCCGTGTGGAACCAGCCGCCGAACAGCTCCGCGTTGTAGGCGATCAGCAGGAACATGCCGGTGCCGATGAACACGCCGAACCACGCGGAGACCGCGATCGCGCCGAGGACCCCGAGGACCATGGCCCCGACCAGACCGCCCAGCGCCAGGCCCTGCAGCACCCGCTCGGGGATCTTCGTGCCCAGCGGGCGCCCGGCGAGTTCGTCCAGCGCGTGCGCCGAGATCCCCACGCCCAGGAAGAACGCCAGGAGGCTCCAGGCGAGGTGCGCGCTGCTGAACCCCGGTGCGACGGCCGCCCCGATCGCCACGTAGGCCAGGTGCCAGCCGGTGTACGGAGGGTGCAGGAGCGTCCAATAGTCGCGCCACCCCCCGGGACGCATGGCGTAGAAGGCGGCCTGGCGTTGCTCGGTGGGGATCGGGGAGGGGGTCCGGTCGATGACGACCGGCTCACGGTCGCCCCGGTCGATGATCAGCGGTCCGGTGTCCGGATGGTCGCGGACCACGGACGGCTCCATCTCCCGTTCCTCGGCCGTCAGGCGGCCACGCTCGTCCCCCCGGTCAGCCACCTCCCTTGCCCCCCCAGATCACCACACCGCCGCCGAGGCTCATCGTTCGCGCCCGCACATCCGCGATGCCCGCCTCCCGCCACATCTCCAGCTGCTCGTCGAGCGGGATACGCCCGTAGAAGTCCGAAACGCTCCGCCCGAGGAACACCCCGACGTCGTACCAGGCCCGCGACACCAGGCGGCCCGCCGCCGGCATCGCGCCACGCGTGTACGCCATCCACATCGCCTTCCAGAATGGTTGTACGGGCACGTGGAACTCCAGGTTCGCCAGCGTTCCCCCGGGTCGCAGGACGCGGGCCAGCTCGCGGAGCGTGGCCGCCGGGTCGTCGACGTAGCGCAGGAGGTAGGTGAAGGTGACGGCGTCGAACGCATCGCCGGGGAACGGCAGCGACTCCGCCCGTCCCAGCGCGAAGCGGATCGTGCCGGCCATGCTCGCGCGCTCGGTCTCCTCCCGTCCCCGGGCGAGCATCGGTTCGCTCTGGTCCACGGCGACCACACAGGCCCCGGTCCGCCGGACGACCTCCCGGGCCACCATGCCGGTCCCGGTGGCGACGTCCAGGACGCGCCCGCCCGCGGGGACGGCAACGCGCGACACCATGAACCGCCGCCACCGGGGGTCCTGGCCGAACGAGAGCATGGCACCCATCCGGTCATAGCTCGACGGCAACCCGGCGAACAGGCGTTTCGCGTGTCCCGTTCGCTCCGACAGCCGGGTCGAGGGTGCCCCCATCAGCGGAGCCTACCCCCACCGCTCGCCATCCGGCCAGCATCCGGTCGACCCGTCCGCATGGGGTCGTTCGGGCAGATGCCACCGACCAGGCTCGCCGATAGGATGGATGTCGGATCCCTGCCGGCGCGGGTCGAGCCCGCTCCTCGCGTGCGGCGGGAGGTGAAGACGACCGCACGGAGGTGCCACCATGGCCGAACAGACGTTCCGGATCACGTACGCCACGATGTCCGCCGACAACCCCGAGCTCCATGCCGCCTACGAGGAGGGCGTGGAGAGGACGAAGCAGTGGCTCGGACAGAAGCATCAGTTCTACGTCGACGGGGAAGCCCGGGAGGGCGAGGGCTACGTCGAGGAGCGATCCCCGATCGACCGGGACATCGTCATCGGCCACTTCGCCCAGGCGAACCGCCAGGACGCGAAGGATGCCATCGCCGCCGCGAAGAGCTTCGCGCCGGAGTGGGGA
This sequence comes from Actinobacteria bacterium UBA5176, assembly GCA_002413305.1. Taxonomy (GTDB): domain Bacteria; phylum Actinomycetota; class UBA4738; order UBA4738; family UBA4738; genus UBA4738. The sequence goes on from DHWS01000142.1 coordinate 17,355, forward strand.
ACCACCCCGTGGCAGGAGCGCGTGAAGATCATGCGGCAGGTGGCCGACGTCATCTCCTCCCGCGTGTATGACCTGGCCGCCGTGATGGCGATCGAGGTCGGCAAGAGCCGGCTGGAGGCGCTCGGCGACGTGGAGGAGACGGCCGACCTCATCCGCTATTACTGCACGCAGATGGAGAACGGCGACGGGTTCGAGTTCGAGATGGAGGCGCTGAGCCCGGCGACCGAGCACAACCGGAGCGTGCTCCGTCCCTACGGCGTGTGGGCTGTGATCAGCCCGTTCAACTTCCCGATGGCGCTGGCCGGCGGGCCGTCCGGTGCCGCACTGGTGGCCGGCAACTGCGTGGTGTTCAAGCCGTCCCACCAAGGCTACCTCACCGCCCTCGGGCTCTATTCGTGCATCCGCGACGGCGGCGTGCCGTCCGGTGCGTTCCACATCGTGACCGGACCCGGTTCGACCGTCGGCGACGAGCTGTACACGAACCCCGACGTCGACGGCCTGACCTTCACCGGCTCCTACGCGGTCGGGATGCAGATCTACCGGAACTTCGCACGTGAGTACCCGAAGCCGGCGATCTGCGAGATGGGCGGCAAGAACCCGGCCATCGTCACCGCGAAGGCCGACCTCGACAAGGCCACCGAGGGCGTGATGCGCTCGGCGTTCGGCTTCAGCGGGCAGAAGTGTTCGGCCTGCTCGCGGGTCTACGTCGAACGCCCGGTCTACGACGCGTTCGTGGAGAAGCTGGTCGAGAAGGCGTCGAAGTTGAAGGTGGGCGACCCGCTGCAGAAGGAGACGTTCACCGGCCCGGTCATCAACGAGAAGGCCGTGGAGACGTTCCTGGGAGCGGTGGAGGACGTGAAGACCGGCGGCGGGCGCGTGCTGCTGGGCGGCGAACGGATCACCGGGGACGATCTGGCCCGCGGGCTGTTCGTCCAGCCGGCCATCGTCGAAGCCCCGCTGGACCACCGGGTGTGGAAGGAAGAGCTGTTCGTGCCCTTCGTCGCCGTGGCGCCGGTCGACTCGCTGGACGAGGCGCTGAAGCTGGCCAACGACACCGAATACGGGCTGACCGCCGGGTTCTACTCCGAGGACAAGGCTGAACAGCAACGCTTCCTGAACGAGATCGAAGCCGGCGTGGTGTACGTCAATCGCAAGGCGGGCGCGACCACGGGGGCATGGCCGGGCATGCAGCCGTTCGGCGGCTGGAAGGGCTCGGGGACCAGCGGGAAGGCCGGCGGCGGGCTGCACTACGTGCAGCAGTACCTGCGCGAGCAGAGCCGCACCGTCATCGAGGACTAGGCGAGGAGGGCCGTTGACCGACGCCCTCGCGCTCTCGCACGACGAGCTCGCCGCCCTCGACGAGCCCCGGCTCAGGACCGCCATCCCGGGGCCGAAGGCGAAGGCCGTCATCCGCCAGGACGACCGGGTCACGTCGCCATCGCTCCCGCGGGCGTACGCGTTCGTGCCCGACCGCGGGGCCGGGTCGATGATCGAAGACGTCGACGGGAACGACTTCCTCGACTTCAACGCCGGTATCGCGGTGTGTTCGACCGGCCACGCTCATCCGGCCGTGGTGGAGGCCATCCGGGAGCAGGCCGGGAGGCTCCTGCACTTCTCGGCGTCCGACTTCTTCCTTCCGATCTACGCCGACCTCTGCGAGCGGCTCGATGAGATCGCCCCGATGACAGGCCCGACGCGTTCGTTCCTGACGAACTCCGGCACCGAGGCGGTGGAGGCGGCCATGAAGCTGGCGCGGCATCGCACCGGCCGCCAATACTTCGTCTCGTTCGTGGGCTCCTTCCACGGCCGGTCGTACGGGAGCGTCTCGCTGACGGCGTCGAAGGCGAAGTACCACCAGGGGTTCGGGCCCCTGCTCCCTGGCGTGGTCCACGTGCCCCACTGGGGCGAACCGGAAAGCATCGACTACCTCGAACAGGTCGTCTTCAAACGGCTGGTGCCGGCGGAGGAGGTGGCCGCCATCTTCGTGGAAGCGGTGCTCGGCGAGGGCGGCTACGTGTTCCCCGAACCCGGTTGGCTGCCGGCCCTCCGGGACCTGTGCACCCGCCACGGCATCCTGTTCGTCGCCGACGAGATCCAGTCGGGCATGGGCCGGACGGGCAAGATGTGGGCGGTCGAGCGGTACGGCGTCGAGCCGGACATCGTGCTCGCCGGCAAGGGGTTGGCCTCCGGGATGCCGCTCGGGGCCATGATGGCCCGGGGGAAGCTGATGACGTGGCCGATGGGCGCGCACGGGTCGACCTTCGGCGGCAATCCGGTATCGTGCGCGGCCGCGCTGGCCACGATCGACCTCATCGAGAAGGAGCTCCTCGCGAACGCCACCGACGTGGGCGGCGGCCTGCTCCGGGACCTCATCGCCCTCCGGGAGCGCCAGCCGCTCATCACCCGGGCGGCCGGGGCGGGCCTGATGATCGGGATCGACCTGGCGTCGCCCATCGTCGCGGACGCGGTCGAGCTGGCCGCGTTCCACAGCGGCCTGCTGACGCTGCGGTGCGGCGACTCGACGATCCGCATGTCTCCTCCGCTCGTGCTGCGGGCCGGGCAGGCCGAGGTCGGCGTCCGCATCTTCGACGAGGCCTGCCGTATGGTCGCGGAGCGCGGGCCCGAGGCGTTCGTGCGGGCGGGCGAGCACGAAGCCGGCCCCGACGTCCCCGAGGGCGCGTGAGCCTTCGGCCCACTCGATGACGACGTCGAAGGTCACCTCGATGCACGATGCCGTGGCCGACCTGGTCCGGGACGGTGACACCATGGCCATCGAGGGGTTCACCCATCTCATCTGTTTCGCCGCCGGGCACGAGATCATCCGACAAGGCCGGCGCGACCTGACCCTGTGCCGGATGACCCCGGACGTCATCTACGACCAGATGATCGGGGCCGGTGTGGCCTCGAAGCTCGTGTTCTCATGGCTGGGGAACCCCGGGGTGGGGTCGCTGCACGCCATCCGGCGGCGACTGGAGCGGGCCGACCCGGAGCCGCTGGAGATCGAGGAGTACTCGCACTTCGGCATGGTGTGCCGCTACGTGGCGGGGGCGTCGCGGCTCCCGTTCTTCCCGCTGCGGTCGTACTTCGAGAGCGATCTGCCGAAGGCGAACCCGCGGATCGTCCGCATGGAGTCGCCCTACGACGGGGAACCCGTGTACGCGGTGCCGCCACTCAATCCCGACGTGACGATCGTGCACGCGCAGCGGGCCGACGCGAGCGGGAACGCCCAGATCTGGGGGCTGCTCGGGTGCCAGAAGGAGGCGGCGTTCGCGGCTTCCCGGGTGATCGTGGTGTGCGAGGAGCTGGTCGGCGAGGCGGTCGTCCGGCGCGACCCGAACCGGACCGCCATCCCGGGGATCGTGGTCGACGCGGTGGTCGTCGAACCGCGGGCCTGCCATCCCTCCTACGCGCAGGGGTACTACGACCGCGACAACACCTTCTACCGGGACTGGGACGCAGTAGCCCGCGACCCGTCCGTTCTGGAGGCGTGGCTGGGCGAATGGGTGTACGGGCTCGCCTCCCACGCCGAGTACGTCGAGAAGCTGGGTGCGGAACGGTGGGCGTCGCTGGCGGCCGGCGAGGCGTGGTCCGATCCGGTCAACTACGGCGAATACGCATGAGCGCAGCCGAGGAGCGGCCGTACACCCCCACCGAGATGATGATCGTCGCCTCCGCCCGGCAGCTCGCCGGCGAGCGGATCTGTTTCGTCGGCGTCGGCCCCCCCAACATCGCGTGCAACCTGGCGAAGCGGACCGTCTCGCCCGACCTGGAACTGGTCTACGAGGCGGGCGTGTTCGGCTCGGTGCCTGCGCGGCTCCCGCTCTCGATCGGTGACCCTACGCTGGTGACGGGGAGCCTCCAGGTCACATCGATGTTCGAACTCTTCGCCTACTACCTGCAGGCGGGGCGCATCGACGTGGGGTTCCTCGGCGCCTCGCAGATCGACCGGTTCGGCAACATCAACACGACCACGATCGGCGAATATGCCCACCCCACGGTCCGGCTGCCGGGCTCCGGCGGGGCATGCGAGATCGCCATCAACGCACGGAAGGTCTTCGTCATCATGCCGCAGTCGAAGCGCTCGTTCGTCGAGCGGATCGACTTCGTCACTTCGCCCGGGCACCTCACGGGGAAGCGGCCTGCGGCGTGGGGGGCGGGCCCGTCGGCCGTCATCACCGGGCTGGGGGTGTATGGGTTCGACGACGAGACCGGGGAGATGGAGCTGGCCTCCCTGCATCCGGGCGTGACGCTGGGGGACGTGCGGGAGGCGACCGGATGGGAGATGCGTGTGGCCGGCGACGTGCGGGAGACCCCGCCGCCCAGCGACGAAGAGCTCCGCCTCATGCGCGAGGAGCTGGGCCCCGGCGGGGCGTCCACGCGATGACGCGCGAACGGAGGTCGCGGTGAGCAGCGTCTTCCATCGGGTCGAGAACCGGCCGCTCCCGGTGGCCGTTCGAGCCGAAGGGTCGTGCGTCTGGGACGCCGAAGGCAAGCGCTACCTCGACGCGGCGGGAGGGGCGATCGTGGTCGGGATCGGGCACGGCGACCGGGACGTCGCGGCCTCGATGGAGGAGCAGGCTTCTGCGGTGGCGTTCGCCCACGGGACGCAGTTCACGACCCCGGCGCTGGAGGCGTACGCGGCAGAGCTGGCCCCGCTCCTCCCGATGGAGGCACCCAGGGTCTATCCGGTGAGCGGCGGAAGCGAGGCGGTCGAGACGGCCCTGAAGCTCGCCCGGACGTACCACCTGGCCAGGGGAGACTCGGGCCGCCACAAGGTGATCGCCCGGTGGGGCTCCTATCACGGCAACACGCTCGGCGCGCTGGACGCGAGCGGGCGACCGCCCCTGCGCGCGCCGTACGGGCCGTGGCTGGGCCGGGTCGTGCATGTCCCGGCCGCCAACGAGTACCGGTGTCCGTTCGATACGCATCCGCAGGGGTGCGGCGAACGGCACGCCGAACTCCTGGAGCGCGCGATCCTGGAGGAAGGCCCGGACTCGGTGGCGTGTTTCATCGCCGAACCGGTTGTCGGGGCGACGTTGGGCGCCGTGGCCCCGCCCGACGGCTACTGGCCCGCCGTCCGCGAGGTTTGCTCGCGCCACGGCGTGCTGCTGGTCGCCGACGAGGTCATGACCGGCTTCGGGCGGACCGGTGCGTGGTTCGGTTCCGACCATTGGGGGCTGCGACCCGACATCCTGACCGCCGGGAAGGGAGCGTCCTCCGGCTACTGGCCGCTCGGGCTGACCGTGTGCTCCGGCGAGATCTTCGAAGCCGTCGTCGCCGGAGGGTTCGTCCACGGGTTCACGAATTCCCACTCGGCGGTGGGGGCAGCGGTCGGCCGGGCGGTGCTGGCGAAGCTCCGGGATGGCGGGCTCGTGGAGGCCAGCCGGATCAAAGGCGAGCGTCTGCTGAAGGAGCTCAGCGAGGCGCTCGCCGACGAACCGCACGTGGGCGACGTCCGCGGCCTGGGCCTGATGATCGGGATCGAACTGGTCGCCGATCGCCAGACGAAAGCGCCCTTCGCCCGGGCCGAGCACGTGACCGAGGGCGTGCTGGCTGCGGCGCGGGAGTCCGGGCTGCTGCTCTACCCTTCACCGGGCGGGGCGGACGGCACGAACGGGGACGCCTTCATGCTCGGGCCGCCCTTCGTCATCACCGATGAGGAGCTGACCGAAGCCGTCGAGAAGACGCACGCGGCCATCGTCGCCGCGGCATCGCCCGCACGCCCCTGACGTCCCGGACCCGCCGGCTCCCCTCCGGTCAGCCCTCCGGCCACTCCGGCTTCGGCTTCGGCCTCTGCGTCAGCACATCGTCCAGCGAGCGCTTCGGCTTCGGCTCGCCCCCCAGCAGATCGTCGAGCTTCGACCCGGTACCGAGGTCACCGGCCGCCGTCAGCAAGTCGTCGAGCGACTTCCCCGCGTCGCCCTTCAGGCGGATCCGCAGCGCGGCGAGCACCGAGGCGTGCTTGTCCGCGAGGCCGCCGGAGACCTTGATCTCCGTCAGGGCCTCTTCCGCCCGCCGCAGCAGGCGCTCGTCCTCGACGATCCTGGAACGCAGCTCGTCCTCGCCCACCCGGCCAGTCTATGGCGTCCTCTACCTCAGGACCTCATCCTTCTCCTCGCTCCGAAGCTGACTCCCGCTACACTCCCGTTCGGTGAGAGCCGGCAGGTTCCTCGGTCCCGGCCGGCCGGTGTCGGTCGAAGCGATCCCCGACCCGGTCCCCGGCCCCGGCGAGGTCGTCGTGAAGGTGGCGGCCTGCGGGATCTGCGCTTCCGACCTGCACTTCATCCACGGCGAGATGCCGCTCCCCGCCCCGACCCCGTTGACCATGGGCCACGAGCCTTCGGGGACCATCGCGGCGGTCGGGCCCGACGTCCCGGTCTGGAGGGAAGGCGACCCCGTCTCGCTTCACGCCGGGAAGGTGTGCATGGCCTGCGCCCGGTGCGCGGCCGGCCGGCTCGAAGAGTGCCGGAACCCGCAGGTCATGGGCATCCACTACGACGGCGCGTGGGCCGAGTTCGTCCGGGTGCCCTGGTACTCAATGGCCCGGATCCCGCCCGGGGTGTCGTTCGAACATGCCGCCATCGCGTGCGACGCGGTCTCCACGCCCTACGCCGCCCTCATCGACCGAGGCACCGTTCGCCCGGGCGAGCGGGTCGGGATCTGGGGGATCGGCGGGCTCGGCACCCACGCGGTCCAGATCGCACGGATGGCCGGCGCGTCGTTCGTCGTGGCGGTGGACCCGATCGAAGCCGCGCGGGAACGGGCGCGAGCGGTCGGCGCGGACCTGGCGCTCGACCCCTCCGAGGACGTCCCCGGTGCCATCCGGGACGCGACGCATGGCCGGGGCCTGGACCTCGCCGTCGACGCCATCGGCAGATCCGCCGTGGTCCGCCAGGCGATGTTCTCGCTCGAGCGCGGCGGCCGGATCGTCCTGATGGGGCAGTCGATGGAGTCCCTCGACGCCGGCCCCATCCTGTTCCTCTCGTTCCTTGGGACGAGCATCCTGGGACACCTGGGGTACTCGAAGGCCCATCTCGAACAGGTCCTCGACCTGATCGCCACCGGGCGGCTGGATCTCTCCAGGTCCATCTCGGACCGGCTCCCCCTGGAGCGGGTCCAGGAAGGCGTCGAGCGCCTGACCAGCAAGGAAGAATCCACGGTCCGGCTGGTCGTCCTGCCGAACGGCGAGCCTCCCGCGCCCGGGAGCTAGACGGGCTCAGCCCTGGCGCGAGCGAGCCGGAGCTCCGCGGCTCGCGTCTTCAACCGTTCGTACTGTTCGACCGGCGTGGTCCGCATCCCCAGTCGAACGGGGTCGTACCGTTCGCCGTGACAGTCCGACGAGCCCGTCCAGAACAAGCCCAACCGCTGGGCGGTTCGGATGTAGTCCGCCTCCACCTCGGGCGTGTGCTCGGGGTGGGAAGCCTCGATCCCGTCCAGGCCGGCGCCGGCCAGTTCGTCCAGGAGCTCGCGCGGAGCAGGCGAGGTCTCCCGCCACGTCCCCGGATGAGCCAGCACGCAGACGCCCCCGGCCTGGTGGATCAACGCCAGCGCGTCCAGCGGGTGAAGCGCATGCTTCTCCACGTAGGCCCGGCCGTTCGATCCGATGAGCTCCTCGGTGAACGCGTCCTTCAGCGTCGGCACCACGCCGGCTTCGACCAGCGCCTGCGCCACGTGCGGACGCACGATGTTCCCGCCCTCGGCGATCTCCCGGACCCGTTCGAAAGAGATCGGGTAGCCGAGCTCCTGAAGCTTGCGGACCATCAGCTCGCCCCGGCTGAAGCGGTCGGCGCGAAGGCGCTGCAGCTCCGCCGCGAAGTCCGGGTCCGAAGCGTCCATGAAGTAACAGAGGATGTGAACTCCTTCGTCCCGGTACAGGGTCGAGAACTCCACGCCGGGGACGACCTGCACGCCGAGCTCCCCACCAGCCGCGAGGGCCTCGTCCAGCCCTCCGGTCGTGTCGTGATCGGTGATGGCCACCGTGTCCAGCCGGCGTTCGCGCGCCAGCGAGATGGTTCGGCGCGGCGGATACGTGCCGTCGGAGTAGACGGTATGCGCGTGAAGGTCGATACCGGTCATCGGGCCGGATATGTTCTCACACGCCTCCTGGGCCCGACCCCGACTCCACCGAGCCTCAACAGTTTCGTGACGACGCTGTAGTTGCATGGGGGAGACATCCCGCCGCTTCCGGCCATGTCCGGTGACCTCCCTGAGAGGACAGCGATGAACGACGACCAGTTTGGACAGCCGGCCCCGGGCGACCCGTTCACGATCGACCGGACCCCGCCAGTCCCGCCTCCTCCTCCGGACGCTCCCGTGTTCAGCTCGGTGCTGGGCCCCACACCCCCGCCGGTGCCGCCGGTGCCGCCGGTACCGCCGGGACCCGGTCCGGTCGATGACCGCGCCTCAGCAGCCTCGCCGGTTCGAACGATGGACAGCACCTCATGGTCGTTCGGCGGCGGGACCGCCTCGAGGAGCTCGGTCGGCTCGCGTTCCTTCCACGTGCCATCGCTCCGGATGCCGAAGCACTCCGAGGGAGCGAAGGCCACCCGCCGGCCCGTGGCCATCGGGCTGGTCGTGCTGCTGGTGGCGGGGGCAGCCTACTGGTTCCTGAGCCGGGGCCCGGACAGCAAGGCCATGGCGATGTCCTTCTACCAGGGCCAGACCGTGAGCTATCACCTGGCGATGAACTTCGACGGGCATCTGACGGTGGCCGGCCAGGCGGTACCCCTCAGCCTCTCGGTCGATGGGACCGTTGCGTGGCACGTGGACAGCGTCGACCCGTCGGGCACGGCGACGATCGAGGCCAGCGAGCTCGGGATGAAGGTTACGACCAACGGAAAGCCCGAGGGCTCGAGCCCGGCGGAAACCACGACGATCCGCATCGCGAAGGACGGTCGCATCCTGCAGGCCGGCGACCTCGGGTTCGCGAACGGCGGCACGTCGAGCCCGACCCTTCTGTTCCCGGGCTCGGACCAGTACACGCCCCTCCTTCCCTCTGGGAAGGTCAAGCCGGGAGATTCCTGGACGAAGTCGTTCGCCCAGGCGTTCCCCTTCGGAACCGGTGACTTGCGCTACAACGCGGAGATCACCTACGTCCGGGACGACATCGTGGGCGGGAAGCGGACGGCGGTCCTCACCTCGACCATCTCGTTCCCAACGACGTTCACCCTCGATCTTCGCAAGCTGATGCAGCTCAGCGGCGACACGGCGGACGCCAAATCGATCCCCGCTCGGTTCGATCCACAGATCAGGTACTTGGGCGGTGGGTCGGAGACCCAGACCGCGTCGTTCGATCCGAAAGCAGGGGAGCTCTTGAGGAGTTCGGAGAACGGACACTTCGACATCGGGATGACCCTTCTCGGGTTCCCCAAGGGCACCATCCCGCCGAAGCTCCAATCCATGCGCCTGGCCGGTGGGATCACGATCGTCCTGGAGCGCTCCCTGGGAGCCTCGAGCAACTGAACCTCGGGAGCCGGAGGCGTCGCGTGACCGCGCGCTTCAGCCGAACGCGCTCTCCCCGGTGAGCTCCCGGCCGATGATGAGCTTCTGGATCTGGCTGGTGCCCTCGTACAGGGTCGTCACCCGGGCGTCCCGGAGGTACTTGCCCACCGGGTACTCGTCGATGTAGCCGTAGCCCCCGTGCACCTGGACCGCCGCGTTCGCCGCCCGGACGGCGACCTCGCTGGCGAAGTACTTCGCATAGGAGCTCTCCAGCCGGTGGTCGCGGCCCGCGTCGGCTAGCGCGGCCACCCGCCACGTGAGGAGCCGCGCCGCGTCGGTCTCCACGGCGATGTCGGCGATCAGCTCCTGGACCAGCTGGAACCTGGCGATGGGCCGGTCGAACTGTTCGCGCTGCCCCGCGTAGGCGACGCTCGCCTCCAGGCACCCCCGGGCGATCCCCACGCACCCGGCCGCCAGCGACATCCTCCCGGCGTCCAGCGCGCGCATGGCGACGGTGAACCCCTGGCCCTCTGCGCCCAGCCGCGCCGCGTCCGGTACCCGGACGTCGTCCAGCGTGAGCTCGGCGGTGTCCTGGGCCCGGAGCCCCAGCTTGCCCGTGATGGGCGTCGCAGAGAAGCCCTCCGAGTCGGTGGGGACCAGGAAGCAGGTCACGCCCTTCGGCCCGGGGCCGCCGCTCCGGGCGAAGATCAGTGCCACGCCGGCCCACGTCCCGTTCGTGATGAAGATCTTCGAACCGGTGATCCGCCAGCCGCCCCCACCGCCGTCGCGTTCGGCCCGCGCCTGCAGGTTACCGGCGTCGGAGCCCCGGCCCGGCTCGGTCAGTCCGTAGCAACCCAGCGCCTCGCCCGAACACAGCCGCGGGAGCCATTCGCGCTTCTGCTCGTCGGTCCCCCAGTGCACGATCGTCTTGCCGACCAGGCCGTTGTTCACGCTGACCACTCCGCGAACGGACGAATCGGCCCGCCCCAGCTCCTCGATCAGAAGGCAGTACGAAACGCTGTCGAACCCCGCGCCTCCATGCTCCTCCGGGATCGCCGCCCCAAGGAACCCGACCTCGGCCAGCTTCGGCACGATCGCCCGGTCCATGTGTTCGTCGCGATCCCACTCCCGGGAGAAAGGCACGATCTCGCGGTCGCAGAACTCGCGGGCCGTCGAGCGGACCAGCTCCTGTTCGGGCGTGAGCTCGAAGTCCAACGCGCTATGGGAGGACCTGGTCCATGGCCGTCAGCAGCGTCTTCACGTTCTCCCGGTCACACGACTCGCCCATCAGCCCGACCCGCCACACCTTCCCCGCGAGCTCTCCCAACCCGCCGGCGACCTCGATCCCGAACTCGCCCAGCAGGCGCCCCCGGGCGGGCTGGTCGGACATCCCCTCGGGGAGCTCCACGCAGACGACCTGCGGGCAGCGGTAGCCCTCCGGTGGGAAGGGCCGGAAACCGCGCTCCTCCAGGGCGGCCAGCATCTCCGCCCCGATCTCCTGGTGACGCTTCCACCGCGCCTCCATGCCCTCCTCGAGGACGATCCGCAGGGCCTCGTGCAGCGCGTACAGCGACGAGATGGGGGCTGTGTGGTGGTACCGGCGTTCGCTGCCCATGTACTTCGCGATGGGCAGGACGTCGAAGTAGAACGACCGCGGGCGCTCCACCCGTTCGGTCCGCGCCCGTACCGCGCGCTCGCTGAAGGTGATCGGGGCCAGAGACGGCGGGGCCGACAGGCACTTCTGGGAGCCCGAATAGCACACGTCGATCCCCCACCCGTCGGTCTCCAGCTCGATGCCGCCCAGGGACGCCACCGCGTCGACCACGAAGAGGGGCCCGCGGTCCCGGCACAGCGCCCCGATGTCCTCGAGCGGCTGGCGGAGCCCGGTGGACGTCTCGGCGTGGACGGCGCACACGGCCTTCGCGTTCGGGTGCAGGGCGAGGGCGTGTTCGACCTGCTCGGCCGAGACCGGTTCGCCCCACCCCCTTCCCGCGGTGACGGCCACGACCTCGGCCCGGCAACGCGCGGCGATCTCGGCCATCCGTTCGGCGAAGGCCCCGCTGATCAGCACCAGCGCCACGTCGCCCGGCTCCAGCACGTTCTCCAGCGCACACTCCATCCCCGCCGTCCCGGTTCCCGACACGGGGAAGGTCAACTCGTTCGAGGTGCGGAACACGTCTCGGAGCATCGCGTTGATCTCGTCCAGCATCCGGTTGGTCTCGGGGTCCATGTGGCCGATCACCGGCCGGCGCATCGCGTCGAGCACCCGCTGGTTGACCATGCTCGGCCCGGGGGCCATCAGGAGCCGGCTGGGCGGTTCGAAGCGGGGGAACAAGGCGCCGCTCATTCGGACTCCCGCATGCCCGACGGCACGAAGCCGGCCCGGCGGAACCCGGTCCCGCCGCCGCCCCGGAAGGCCCACGTCGGCACCGTTCCCGGGGCGGGAGCCACCGCGGAGCCGTCGATCTCGGAGATCGAACGCCGCCCGCAAAGGGCCATGGCCAGCTCAAGCTCGTCCCGGAACATCTCCAGTACGGCCCGGACCCCGGCCTCGCCCGCGGCGGCCAGGCCCCACAGATACGGCCGGCCGATCAGGACCGCCTTCGCGCCCAGGGCCACGGCCTTGACCACGTCGGAGCCCCGGCGGACCCCGCCGTCCAGCAGGATCTCGCACCGGCCGCCGACGGCGTCGGCGACCTCGGGAAGCACATCGAGCGTGGCCGGCGCGCCGTCCAACTGGCGCCCTCCATGGTTCGACACGATGATCCCGTCCACGTCGTGATCGGCGGCCAGCCGCGCGTCCTCACCCGTCACGATCCCCTTGAGAACCAACGGGAGCGAGGACAGCGACCGGATCCAGGCCAGATCGTCCCACGTCAGCGATTCGTCGTGCTCGGAACCGAAGTACTTGGCCAGGCTGGACCCGTCCGCGTCCTCGGGGAGGGGGACGTCCTGCAGGTTCGCCATGCCCATCTCCGGTGGCAGGGCGAAGCTATTGCGTTCGTCCCTCAGGCGACGCCCGAGGTGCGGGGTGTCCACGGTCAGGACGATGGCTCCGTACCCACCGGCCTCCGCGCGCGAGACCAGGTGCGCGGTGAGCGAACGATCCTTCATCACGTACAGCTGGAACCAGCGGTCGACGCCGGTCGCGGCGACCTCCTCCATGGGCACCGTGGAGATGGTTGAGAGCACCAACAGGACGCCCAGGGCCTTCGCGGCCCGGGCGGTGGCCAGTTCGCCATCCCGGTCGGCCAGGCGCTGGAACGCCGTGGGGGCCAGGATGACCGGGAACGGCATCGGCACGCCCAGCACAGTCGTCTCGAGGCTGACGTTCGAAACACCGACCAGGACCCGAGGGCGGAACACCCACCGCCCGAACGCCTCGCGGTTCTCGGAGAGCGTCCATTCGTCGCCCGCCCCCCCCGCGTAGTAGTCGTAGGCCATCTTGGGCAGCTTGCGCCGGGCCGCCGCCTCGAAGTCGTCGATCGAGACCCGGCGCTCGTGGACCCCTTCGCCCAGCGGCAGATCCGGGATGGGTTCGTCCTTCAGCGGCTCGGCAGAGATGTCGGTGAGTTGGTCCTCGCTCGCGCCCATCGGGGGATCCTCGCCTCCCATCCGGATCGATCCACGGCCGAGCCGGCGGCCGGCCCGTCCCACGATACCGCCCGAGGATGGACCTCCACACGCCGGGCGCTCACTCCACAGGCACGGCGACCGGGACCGGTTCGTCGCCGGCCCGCTGCGCCCGGGCCTGTCCGGTGATCGCCACGTAGATCCCGATCAGGATCAGCACGCCGCCGGCCACCGCGGTCCACGGCGGCGCCTCCCCGAAGATCGCCATGGCCAGTAGGGTCGAACCGATGGGCTCACCCAGGATCGAGACGGCCACCACGGTCGCCGACACATCCCGCAGCAGGTAGTTGAAGACGGTATGCCCGAGCATCTGGGGCACCGCAGCCATCAGCAGGAACAGGCCCCAGGTCTTCAGCGGAAAGCCGGTGAAGGCCGAGTGGCTGAGCGCGGCGACCGGGACCAGGACGATCGCGCACACCGTGTAGACCACGCCGACGTAGGTCAGGGCCGACACATCCTGCCGGAGATGCCGTCCGGCGACGAAGTAGCCGGCGGCCGCGACCGCCCCGGCGATGGCCAGCAGGTCGCCTTCGGCCGCCCGCGTCGAGATGGCGAACCCGCCACCCGACACCACACCCGCCCCGGCCACCCCCGCCAGGATGCCGGCCAGCCCCCGCGACGAGATCCGTTCGCCGAACAGGACCCGGGAAGCGAACGCCACCACGATCGGCGAGACCGTCACCAGCACCACGCTGGCCGCGATCGACGTGAAGCCGAGCGACGTGATCCACAGCGCGAAGTGCAAGGCGAGGATGGCCCCGGCCAGGGCGGCGATCCCGAGCTGTCCGCGGCTGAGCCGGCGCAGCTCCTCGCGGCGTCGCAGGAGCACGACCGGAAGCAGGCCGGCCGCGGCGAAGGCGTTGCGGTACAACGCGATCGACACCGCCGGCGCGTGGGCCTGCCGGATGAAGATCGCGGAGAAGGACACCGCGACCACACCCATGCACAGCAGGAGCGTCTGCCGGATCGGCACGGTTCCTATTCTCCGGTATGGGGACGGTACGATGGGCGCCATATGGATGACATGAACGACCCGCCGATCAGCCTCCTGATCTGCGACGACCACCGCATCCTGACCGACACGCTTCGAACGGTCGTCCAGCAGGATCCCGGTCTTCGGCTGGTGAGCTCGCCGGTCCATGAGCCCGACGAGGCGATCGAGATCTTGCGCCGCGAACCCACCGACGTCGTCCTCATGGACATCGAGTTTCGGGGCGCCATGAGCGGGATCGACGCCACCCGCAGGATCAAGGAGATCTCGCCCTCCACCAAGGTCGTGGTGATGACGGCCCATGAGGACGAACGCCTCCTGGTCGAGGCGGTCGAAGCGGGCGCCAGCGGGTTCCTTCGCAAGACCGAAGGGGTCGACGAGCTGCTCGCCGCGCTGAAGGCGGCCGCCGCCGGCGAGATCCTGATCGACCCCGCCGCCCTGGCGAGATTGCTGCCCCTCATGGCCCGCGAGCGCGAGATCCGCCACGAGGCCGCCCAGAAGCTCGCCGCCCTTTCCGACCGCGAACGCCAGATCCTTCGCATGCTCTCCGAGGGTCTGCGCAACGACGACATCGCCGAGCTCCTGTCGATCAGTCCACAGACGGTCCAGACCCACGTGCGCAACGTGCTGGGCAAGCTCGGTGTGCATTCGAAGCTCGAAGCGGTCGCCTTCGCCGTCCGCAACGGCGCGATCGAGCGGTAGGGCCGCCGGCCCTCAGCTCACCAGCCGCAACCGGCTCGAGACCTGCACCACTCACGGGACGAACGCAGGGCACGGTTGGTTGGGTATCCTGCGGCGGTGACGCGGATCACGGTGTTCGGCGCGGGAGCCATGGGAACGGCGATCGCCATGCACCTCGCCCGGGCCGGGAACGACACCACGCTGTGGGCGAGCGAGTTCGACGCGGGCGCCCTCGGCGCGCTGACCGGGGAGCGACGGCACCCCGCGCTCCCCGGGCATCTCCCCGAGAGCTTGAGCGTGATGGCGCCTGACGAACTCAAGGAGGCAGCCGAGGGCGCTGACATCGCGGTGATGGGCGCGCATTCGGGCGGAGCCAGGACGCTCGCCCGGATCGTGGCCCGGGGTGCCGGCGAGCTCCCGCTGATGGTCAGCCTGGCCAAGGGCCTCGAACCGGACACGCTCAAGCGGATGTCCGAGGTCTATAGCGAGGAGATCGGCCACGAGCGCATCGTCGCCGTGGGCGGGCCGGGCCTGGCGCCAGAGATCGCCGAGGGCCTCCCCACCTCGATCGTCATGTCTGCCCAGCGCCTCGACGTCGCCGAGAAGGCTGCGCGGGCGTTCCGGTCCCCCACCTTCCGGGTCCGGGTCACCGACGATGTGGCCGGCGTCGAGTACAGCGCGGTGGCGAAGAACGTCGCCGCCATCGGGATCGGGATCGTCGACGGGCTGGCGAAGGTCTCGGGGCAGGAGCTCCGCAACGCGAAGGCCGCCTTGTTCACCCAGGCCTTGCACGAGCTCGAGGAGCTGGTCGAAGCCCTCGGCGGGCGGGCCAGCACCGTCCGCGGCCTGGCCGGGCTGGGCGACACGCTGGTCACCAGCCTCGGCGGACGCAACCGTCTGTTCGGGGAGCTGGTCGGAGAGGGCCAGGCGCCCGAGGCGGCCCTGGCCACGATGGAGGAACGCGGCATGACCGTGGAGGGGTGGGATTCGGCCCGCGACATCGGACACCTCGCCGCCGAGACCGACGGCGTGGGCAGCCTGCCTTTCCTCACCCAGGTGCACCGGATCCTGTTCGGCTCGAGCCCGGCCCGGAGCCTGCTCGACTGCTTGAAGGGGTGAGCTGACGATGAGCGACACCAGCGAACCGGTCGAAGCGCCGCCGAAGGGCGCGCCCGACCGGAACCTCGCCATGGAGCTGGTCCGGGTGACCGAGGCCGGGGCCATGGCGGCCGGCCGATGGATCGGCCGTGGCCAGAAGGAGAGCGCGGACAAGGCCGCCGTCGACGCCATGCGCGTCATGCTCGACACGGTCTCCATGGACGGCGTCGTGGTGATCGGCGAGGGCGAGAAGGACGAAGCCCCCATGCTCTACAACGGCGAGCGGGTGGGGAACGGGCAGCCGCCGGGCGTCGACGTGGCGGTCGATCCCCTGGAGGGGACCCGCCTCACGGCCCTCGGCATGCCGAACGCGATCAGCGTGGTGGCGGTGGCGGAGCGGGGGACGATGTTCTTCCCTGGGGCCGCCGTCTACATGGACAAGATCGCCGCCGGCCCGGAACTGTGCGACGAGATCGACATCGAAGCACCGCCCGCCGAGAACATCCGTCGGGTGGCCAAGGCGAAGGGCACCACTCCGGAGGGCGTGTCGGTGGTGGTGCTCGACCGCGACCGCCACCAGGACCTGATCAGGGACCTTCGCGAAGCCGGCGCCCGCGTCTTCCTGATCACCGACGGGGACGTGGCGCCGTCCATCGCTGCCGCGCAGGAACGGACCGGCGTGGACCTGTTGATGGGCGTGGGCGGGACGCCGGAGGGCGTGATCTCCGCCGCCGCCCTGAAGTGCCTGGGAGGGGGGATGCAGGGCAAGCTGTGGCCGCGCAATGACGAAGAGCGCCGGGCCCTGGTGGACACCGGCTACGACCTGGCCAGGGTGCTCTCCACCGACGACCTGGTGGGCGGGCAGGACGTGTTCGTCGCCGCCACGGGGGTGACGAACGGGGCGCTGCTCAAAGGGGTCCGTTACACGGCGGCCGGCGCGGTCACCGAGTCGATCGTCATGCGTTCGCGCTCCGGCACGGTCCGCAAGATCGAAGCCCGCCACGCGTTCGAGAAGCTGATGAAGTTCTCGAGCATCGCCTATCGCTGAGAACCACTGGGGGCCGTCTGCGCCGCCTCCGGCTGCAAGGCCCCGGCATGCCGACGGTATCTCAGCGCCACGACGATGACCGCCACGCCCACGACCAGGGCGATCGCGTTCGCCACGATCAGCGCGGGGTTGCGGATGGCGATGCCGTACGACACCCAGAGCGAGAACCCGACGAGCAGCACGAACAGGTAGGAGATCGAGACGTCGTGGGACGAACGCCGATGAAGGATGCGGCGGATCTGGAGAACGGGCGAGAGCGCCATGACCACGCCCCACGTGCCGGCCGCCACCGCCAGGGCCGTCGTCGTCATGCGGCACCCCCCACTTCGGACAATAGGTACACACCCTTCGACACCTTCGTCACCGTGCCGTCCTTCGCCGCCTGGGCCAGCGACGCCAGCAGGTTCTTCCGGATGTCGCGCTGCATGAACGGATCCAGGTAGCCGCGCTTCAGGGCCAGGTCCTGGATGACGGTCCAGTGCAGGGGGTTCGGGGCCTCCTCGCGCAGGACGGCCAGGGCCGCTTCCAAGAAATCCACTACAGCGAACGCGCCCGGGGGATCAATTGCTCGGCGATCAATTCGACCATCGACCAGTCGCAGACGCCGAACGGCAGGGAGGCGGCCGAGAGGATGCACTCCTCCACCCCGATCTCGGCGAAGCTTGCCAGCTGCTCGAGGCAACCGTCGACCGTGCCGGTCAGGGTGCCCTTCGCCCAGGCCTCCAGCGACTCCCCGTCCAAGGCTCCGCCCGGGGTCCAGCGCTGGAGGGCATCGAAGCGGCGGGCGACGTCGCGTTCGTCCTCCCCGACCAGCGCGTACAGGCCCACGGTCAAGCGCGCCGTGGACGGATCCCGCCCGACCTCCTCGCAGATCTCGCGGAGGCGGCGGGCCCGGGCGCCGAAGTCCTCGGCCGTCCACCGCCACACCGAGTTCCAGCCGGTCGCGTTCCGGGCGACCAGCCGGAGCAGCCGGTCGCCGCCCTTGCCGCCCACCCAGACCGGCGGGCCCCCCGGCTGTTTCGGCGCCGGATGGTTGAAGGCGTGGCGCAGCGTGAAGTGCCGGCCATGGTAGTCGACCGGACCGCCCCCGAAGAGAGCCGAGACGATCTCCACGGTCTCCTCCAACACCGAGAACCGCTCTCCAGTCGCCTCGAACGGGTAGCCGAAGGCTTCGAACTCCCCCTGGTACCAGCCGGCCCCGATCCCCAACTCGAACCGGCCGTCGCTGGCCAGGTCGATCGTGGTGGCCTCCTTCGCGACGTGCGCGGGGTGGCGGAACGGCGCGCAGGCCACGAGGGTCCCCAGGCGGATCGTCGCCGTCGTGGCGGCCAGGCCGGCCAGTGCGGTGAACATCTCGGGCGTGCCGACCGGGCCGGGAGGACCACCGTACCGCGAGACGTCCAGGTAGAAGTGGTCGGAGATCCAGGCCGAGTCGAAGCCGAGCGATTCGGCCCGGCGGGCGGCTTCGACCAGCCCGATCCAGCCGAACGCCTCGGCGCCGGGCGTGGGGAAGTCGTAGTGGGGCAGGGCGAGGCCGATGCGCATGGGCCAGCGATGCTACCAGCGGCCCTCGTGGAGGCATTCCGTTTGCTCGCCCTCCTCTCGGGGAACCTCGGACGGGGATGAGGTGACCACCTGACGATGGCCATGACGACGAATGGGACGACCAACCTGGACACCGTTCCGATGCTGCGTCGCACCGGCCTGAAGAACTTCCTGACCGAGGGGCAGCTGAAGTGGAGCGCTTCTGCCGGCCCTCGGCCCGCAAGGCCGGGACCACCCTGTTCCGGCAGGACGAATCGGCCGACGCCGTGTACTTCGTCGTCGAGGGCTTGGTCGAGCTTCGGGCCCGCCCTCGGGCCGCCGGATCTACCGCACGGTGGAGGTGGTCAGATCGTCCTGCACGTTCGGTGACGAAGCGCTGTTCGCCTACGAGAAGTACCTGGTCAGCGCCCGGGTACTCGAGTCGACCCGGCTGTGCTCGATGAGCCGTTCGGCCTTCGAGCGGCTCACCGACAACCGCCCAGCTGGCCGGCGTGCTGCACCTCTCCCGCGAGACCGTCAGCCGGATGCTGTCGCAGATGGCCGGCGAGGGATGGATCGAACTCGGCCGAGGCGTCATCCGCGTCCAGCTCTAAAGCGACCGGTAGGCTTGCCGAGCGCCGTCAACCCAAGAGGAGGTCCGGTTCGATGCTGCCGTGGTCGGTCGAGATGCGAGGCCGGTTCGATGAGGTCACGTTCCAGAGCGAGGTGCTGAAAGGGAACCTGCTCGGCGACCCATGGGAGCGGCCGCTGTGGGTCTATCTCCCGCCCGGCTACGAGGACGAACCGGACCGGCGATACCCCAGCATCTACGTGATCCAGGGCATGACCGGACAGCTCGACATGTGGCGGAACCGATCGGCCTTCCGGCGCAACTTTCCGGAGCTGGCCGACGAGCTGTTCGCCTCCGGCGGCGCGCCGCCCTGCATCCTGGTATGGGTCGACTGCTGGACCAGCTACGGCGGCTCGCAGTTCCTCGATTCGCCCGGCACCGGCCAGTACCACACCTACCTCTGCGACGAGGTCGTCCCGTGGATCGACTCGCGGTACCGGACCCTGGCCGACCGCGGCCATCGCGGGATCACCGGGAAGTCCAGCGGCGGGTACGGCGCGATGGTCACGCCGATGCTCCGCCCCGACGTGTTCGGCGGGCTGGCCACGCACTCGGGCGACGCGCTGTTCGAGGTGTGTTACCAGCCCGAGTTCCGGGAGTGCGCCCGCGTCCTCCGCGACGACTACGAGGGCTCGTTCCAGCGGTTCTGGGAGGACTTCCGGTCACGGCCGCCGATGTCGAAGAAGGGCGACGGCGAGCTGGTCAACGAGTACGCCATGGCGGCCTGTTATTCGGCGGACCCGGACGGGACCATCCAGCTGCCGTTCGACATCTCGACCGGAAAGGTGATCCCGGGGGTGTGGGAGCGGTGGCTGGCCTGGGACCCGGTTCGGATGGTGGCCGGGCACGCGGACGCGCTGCGGTCGATGCGGGCCATCTACGTCGACTGCGGGAAGCGGGACGAGTACTTCCTGGACCTCGGAGCCGAGGCGTTCCGCCGCGAACTCGAGAAGATCGGGGTCACGGACGTGTTCTTCGAGCTGTTCGACGCCGGGCACGGGTCGATCGAGTACCGCTACCCGCTCGCAGTGAAGTACCTGGCCGAACGGCTGTCGCCGTGAGGGACCGAGCGCGGACCGAGGCCCTCAGTGCCGGGAGAACGGCTGCACGATCCCGGTCATGACCGGCGAGCCGGTCACGTCCACCAGCTGGACGGCCTGCACCTTGTCGAGCTTGAGAGGCGTGTACTCGTACAGGGCCAGGTCCCCGTTCTTCGTCTCGGCGAGCGAGCCGGCCGGCACGAACCGCCCGCCGTGCAGCTGCAGCCGAACCGTGACCGGTCCCCGGTAGCCGGGGAGAAGGATGACGTCGACACCCAGGAAGTCCTGGGTGTTGGGCGCGTCGGTGGTGATCAACACCGCAGAGCCGGACCCGTTGCCCGGGGCGACCGAGTTCAGCTGCGCGAGGAAGGGATGGCCGTTCAGGTCGAGCTGGCGCACCAGCGAGACCAGGCGGGAGTTGAAGACCTGGACGGCATTCACCCGGTTGGCGGCGTCCTGCTCGGCGCGCCGGGCATCGTAGCGGACCGAGACCGCCCAGCCGACCGAGAGCACCGCGATCAGCGCCGCGGCGAGGGTCGTGAATGCCAGACGGCGGATCCGGCGGTGGTGGAGGGCGTGCCGGGTCGCCGACTGCACGCCTTCCTTCGTCCCAGGCCTCGGCCCGATCAGGTGCTCCACCACGCGCTCCTGCAGGGCGGCCGGCGGTGCGGCGGGAGCCAGTCCCAGGCCGAACGCCGCCGAGCCCTCCCGCAACTCTTCGGCCTCCTTCCGGCAGCCCGCGCACCAGTCGAGGTGTCGCTCCACCGCGGCGGCCTCCTCCTGGGAGAGGACGCCGAGCGTGAACTCGGCGAGGCGGTCGCGGACCTCGATGCAGTTCACTCGGCCACCCACTCCTCGACCGGCAGGTCGACGCGGGACTGGTCGCGCGCGGTCCGAAGCTTGATCAGCGCGGTCCGCAGGCGCGTCTTGACGGTACCCAGCGGGATCCCCTGCGACTCCGCGATCTCCCGGGCGGTCCAGCCGTAGAAGTACGCCTGGGACAGGAGCTGGCGTTCGGCCACCGAGAGGCAGGCCATGGCCCGGGCGGCCCGGTCCAGGTCCAGGAACACCTCGTCCTGTTCGACCGGCACGGGCTCGGGGACCTCCTCGACCAGGACGAGGGCGGGACGGGCGGCGCCGCGTTCGTGCCGCAGCCGGTCCACCGCCATGTTGTGGGCGATGGCCATCAGCCAGGTCGACAGCCGCCCGCGGGCGGCGTCGAAGCGAGCCCCCTTGCGCCACGCCGCCATGAAGACGTCCTGGGTGAGCTCTTCGGCCTCCTCGCTGCTGCCGAGGAGCCGAAGCCCGACCGTATAGACGGAACGCCCGAACCGCGCGTAGAGCGCACGGATGGCGTCCTCTTCTCCCGCGACCAGTTGCCGCATCAAGTCCTGCTCCGATTCGGCTGAGAGAGGGCCTTCTCTATCGAAGGTCACGCGACCTCCTACCTGGTATACGGCGTGCCCGCGGCTGCGAGTTTTGCGGTGCCAACGCGTCCATTATCCGCCACCCTGACAAGCGAGGACGGGAGCGCGCGAGACCTCCGGCCCGGCATCCGAGCGTTGCCCGCGGTGGGATGATGCTGTCGTGGGCAAGCTGCGCGCTTCCGTCCTGATGGTGGGACTGGTCGCCGCGTGGGGCGTGAGCCTGGCCTGGACCAGTTCTGCCGGCGCGGCAACCGGCGGGTCGACCGTGCTCTCGCTGAAGCTGAACGGGGTGGTGGACCCGTTCATGGCCTCCTACGTTTCGCGCGGTATCGACACCGCGAACCGCGACCGTGACGCCGCGGTGCTGCTGACCATCGACACGCCCGGCGGGTTGGACTCGTCGATGCGCCACATCGTCCAGTCGATCCTGGGCTCGAAGGTCCCGGTGATCTGCTGGACGGGGCCGTCCGGCGCCCGGGCCGCGTCGGCGGGCACGTTCATCATGCTGGCCTGCCCCGTGAACGCGATGGCCCCCGGCACGGAGATCGGCGCCGCGCACCCGGTCGGGGTCTCCGGTGCCATCGAGAACGAGAAGGTGACGAACGACGCGGCCGCGTTCATCCAGTCGCTGGCCGTTCGGTGGGGACGCAACGGCCCGTGGGCGGTCTCGGCAGTCCGGCAGGCAACCAGCGCGAGCGCCGGGGATGCCCTGAAGCTGCACGTGGTCGACCTGGTTGAGCCCAGCACGAGCTCGTTGCTCTTCACGGTAGGCGTCTGTCACTCGGGCGCGCAGTCGACTCCACCGGACACGGGCTACCTGCGGAGCCATCCTCCCCTTTCGAGCATCTGTCCCGGGAACGATGTGGTGCCGTTCCACATGTCCCTCAGCGAATCCCTCTTCCACGGCTTCGCGGACCCGAACGTCGCGTTCCTGCTGGTCAACATCGGGTTCATCGCGCTCATCATCTGGGTCTTCCATCCCGGCTTCCATGTCTCGCTGGGTGTGGGGATCGTGTGCATGGCCATCGGGCTGGCCATCCTGGAGACGCTCCCCGTCCGGCTGGTCGGGTTCGTCCTGCTGGGCGTGGCGGCCGTGCTGTTCGTGCTGGACGTGAAGGCGAAGGCCCACGGTGTGCTGACCACCGGCGGGATCGCCGTGCTGATCCTGGGCGGGCTCCTGTTGTTCAACCCGAGCGTGCCGACCGCGCATGTCTCCGTCCCACTGATCGTCGGGGTGGCGGTGGCCGCGGGCGCGTTCACGTTCTTCTCGCTCCGAGCCCTGATGCTCGCCCGGGGGACGCCGGTTCGAACCGGGCTCGAAGCGCTGGAGGCCTCGACCGGGGTCGCGATCGGCGCGCTCACGCCGACGGGCACGGTTCGCGCGCGCGGCGAGACCTGGACGGCCGAATCGCTGGCCGGTCCCGTCGCCGCAGGTCAGACCGTCAGGATCGTGAAGGTGAAGGGTGTCAAACTGCTGGTCGAACCGCTCGACCAGGGTCCCGAAACGCCGAAGGCGGACACCGCGGCGAGCGCCGCGGGCCGCGTGAGGGAGGGGGAGTCAACATGAGGTTCGCATTGCTCGGCGACGCGGCGACGGCGGCCATCATCGCCGGCGCCATCGTCGTCATCTTTCTGTTCTTCGCGACCCAATCGATCAACATCGTCCGCGAGTACCAGCGGATCGTGCTGTTCCGCCTGGGCCGGTCGGTCGGCACGCGAGGGCCCGGGCTGATCTTCATCATCCCGGTTCTCGATCGGAAGACGTGGGTCGACCTCCGGGAGAAGTACCTGGAGATCCCCCACCAGACCGCGATCACCCAGGACAACGCCACGATCAGCATCGACTTCATCATCTTCTACAAGGTCATCGACGCGGTCATGTCCGTCCTCCAGGTCCAGAACTTCGCCGGGGCGGCGCAGAACATCGCCGCCACCACGCTGCGGTCGGTCGTCGGCGACATGACGCTGGACCACGTGTTGTCCGAGCGCGAGGTGATGAACCAGCTCCTGCAGGTGAAGCTCGACGAGGTCACCGAGCGGTGGGGCGTGAAGGTGACCAACGTCGAGGTCCGGGAGATCATCCCGCCGCCTACGGTCCAGGAGGCCATGACCCGGCAGATGTCGGCGGAGCGGACCCGGCGAGCCGTGGTCACGGAGGCGGAGGGCACGAAGCAGGCCCAGGTCACGGTGGCCGAGGGCCAGAAGCAAGCCGCGATCCTGCAGGCCGAAGGCGACCGCCAGGCCGCGATCCTTCGTGCCGAGGGCTTCGCGCTCGCGCTGGACAAGATCTTCCAGACCGCGAAGACGGTCGACGCGAACACGATGAGCCTCCAGTACCTCGACGCGCTGAAGCAGATCGGTTCGTCGCCGTCGTCCAAGTTCGTGATCCCGATGGAGTTCGCCAACCTGATCTCCGGCGTGGCCGGCCTGACCGGAAAGTCCTTCGGGAACGGATCCCGGGGAGGCGACGGTTCGAAGGAAGCGGGAGCCGAGTCGAAGGACGAGGCCGCGAAGGGCTGACGCGACGGCCCGCCGGTCAGTTCCCGTACTGCTTCGTCTCGGGCCTCTCCAGCAGAAGCGCGTGGGCCATGCGTTCTGCGACCGGCCGATGGCGCACGCCTCGGGGCACGACGAAGACCTCACCCGCTGAGAGTTCCACCGGGTCGCTCCCTTCGAGCTCGATGCGGAACTCGCCGTCCCAACACAGGAACAGCTCGTCTTCGTCGTGGGCGTGCCACGGGAAGTCGCCCTCCAGACGCGCGACCCGGACGATCGCATCGTTGACAGCCACCACGTCCCGCGGCTGCCAGGGGCCGGGAAGCTCCTCGATCAGCCGGGCCAGGGAGACCGGTTCGGCGGGCGTCATGTGGCCAGCACCCGGCAGATCGCGCGTTCGACGAACGGCTGAAACTCGGCCACTGTCAGCGGCGGCTTCAGGCCGGCCACCATGCCCTCGACCAGGCCTCGGTGGAGCGTGCAGACCAGCTCGCGGTAGTCCTCGGTGAGGTCGCGGAAGGGGCAGTCGCGGAGCGTGATCTCGATCGAACCGCCGGCGGACCGCCGGAACCGCGGCTCGAACCCCGCCCGGGCCATGGCCTCCTGCAGGAGCGCGAGGTTCCTTCGGCCCTGGGCTTCGACACCCGGCTTCGGACCCGGCCCGCTCTCGGCCAGCAGGTACGAGCCCCACTGCGAGGCCAGGTCCCGGGCCTGCTCGAGCGCCCGCTTGCCCCGCACCATCCCGCACAGGATCTCCGCGAGCAGGCGGTAGTCGCGCCCCTCCGTGCCCGAGGTCTGGCGGATCGAATACAGCGTCTGCGGACGGCCGACCACCGAGCCGGCCTTCCGTTGCTGCTCATGCGCGATCAGCCCCGCTTCCTCCAGCCGCCGGAGGTGCGGCCGGAGCGTGTTGGGGTGCAGCGAGAGGCGCCGGGACATCTCACGGACCGAAACGGGCCGCCCCGCCAGCCCCACGTACCGGTAGAGTCGGTAGCGCGTGTCGTCGGCCAGCGCCTTGTGAACGTCGATCGCCCGCGTCTCAGGCACGGTGACCACCGGACTCACCCATCGACGCTCCTCGCAGGTCCTCCTATTATCGAGGTAAGCACCGTCCTAAACAGCTTAAGTCGCGGAGCAGACCGATGCCGACCACCGAAGACGTCCGAGCGGCCCTGAGGAGCGTGCTCGACCCCGAGATCGGGCGACCGATCGAGGACCTCGGCATGCTGAAGGACATCGAAGTGGACGGCGGGACGGTGAACGTCCACGTCTACCTCACGATCGACGGCTGCCCCCTCCGCGACCGCATCACGGGCGACGTCACCCAGGCCGTGCAGCCATTGGCCGGGGTCGAGCGGGTGGACGTCACACTGACCGCGATGTCCGAAGAGCAGCGGCAGGGCCTGGTGACGAAGCTCCGGGGCGGCGTCGGCCCCACGCCGCAGCAGACCTTCTTCACCTCCGGTGAGACCACCGTGATCGCGGTCGCCTCCGGCAAGGGCGGCGTGGGCAAGTCGACCGTCACCACGAACCTGGCCGTCGCCCTGGCCGCCGAGGGCAACCGGGTCGGCATCGTCGACATCGACGTGTGGGGGTTCTCGATCCCCCGGATGATGGGCCTGTCCGGCGAACGTCCCGTCGGGTTCAACAGCATGATCCTGCCGCTCGAGTCCCACGGCGTGAAGGTCATCTCGATGGGGTTCTTCGTCCCGGAGGAGCAACCCGTCATCTGGCGCGGCCCCATGCTCCACAAGGCGGTCCAGCAGTTCCTGGGCGACGTCTACTGGGGCGACCTGGACTTCCTCCTGGCCGACCTGCCGCCCGGGACCGGCGACGTCAGCATCTCCATGGCCGGCTTCCTGCCCGGCGCGCAGATGCTGGTGGTCACCACGCCGCAGGAAGCCGCCCGCAAGGTGGCGGAGCGGGCGGGGAAGATGGCGGGCCAGACCCACCTTCGGGTCTGCGGCGTGATCGAGAACATGTCGTACTTCGTCTGCCCGCACTGCGGCGAACGGACATCGATCTTCGGGGAGGGCGGCGGTGCCGAAGCTGCCGCCACGCTGGGGGTGCCGCTGATCGGCCAGATCCCTCTGATCCCGAACGTCCGCGAGGGCGGCGACATCGGCACGCCGATCGTGGTCAGCGACCCGGACTCCCCCGCCGGCCGGGTCCTGCTCGAAGCGGCCCGTGGCCTGGCCCGTGCGACCCGGACGATGGTCAAGAAGCCACTCGGCCTGACGGTCTCGGCAACGGCAGCCGCGGCCGGAGCGGGCCACGACCACGCGGGACACGCCGGGCACTCGCACTGAACATCCGATCCCACCACAGCCCGACGATCGCTCGCCTCAGGCGGGGACCAGCTCGTCGAGCTCGCCCCCCAGACCCATCGCGTAGAGCTCCCCTGCCTGGTCCTGGCCGAACGAGCTGAGCGAGGGGACCGGTCCCGGTAAGGACCGGTGCCCGGTCACACGTCCGCCCGCCACCGACAGCGCCGAGAGGGTTCCGGTGCAGAGATCGCCGAACACATACGCCCCATCCAGGTCCGGGATGGCGCTCCCCCGGTAGACGGTGCCGCCGATGATCGCGCATCCGCCGCTCTCGTGGCTGTACTCGAAGACGGGCGGGGTGGCCCCGGCCAGGCGGGGCCCGTTGTACAGATGGGTGCCCTCCAGGTTGCTCCAGCCGTAGTTCTGGCCGCCCTTCGAGCCCGCGGGCTGAAGATCCACTTCTTCCCACTGGCCCTGCCCCACGTCTCCGATCCACAGGTCTCCGGTCATGGTGTCGAAGGAGAACCGCCATGGGTTGCGGAGCCCGTACGCCCAGATCTCGGGCCGGATGCCCGTTCGGCCGACGAAGGGGTTATCTGGCGGCACCGAGTAGGCCGCGCCTCCCGACGGGCGAGGGTCGATGCGGAGCATCTTCGCCAGCAGCGTGCCCAGGTTCTGCCCGTAACGCTGCGGGTCGCCCTCGCTCCCGCCGTCGCCCATCCCGATATAGAGGTCGCCGTCGGGCCCGAACGCCAAGTCTCCACCGTTGTGGTTCGAAGCCGGTTGGTGGATGAGCAGGACCAGCCGCTGGGACTGGGAGGCCGCGCCGCTCGACCCCCACGCGAACTCCGCCACCCGGGTGTCGCCGTTCGTGTCGATGAAGTTCACGTAGCCGAACGCCCCGTCGGGGGAGAACGCCAATCCGAGCAAACCCTGTTCGCCGGCGTCCATGACCTGGCGCGAGATGTCGAGTACGGGGGTCGGGTCCACCCGCCCGCCCCGGATGGCCAGGACCTTCCCCTCCTTCTCGACCACGTACATCGCGGGGTCGCCCGGGCGGGTGACCAGCCCCACCGCTTCCTGGACCGTGGCGATCCTCCTGAGTCGAACCGCCGCCCGGGCGAGATCGGGCGAACCTCCGGGCGAGGAGCTCGCGGGCGAAGAAGCCTGCGTGCCTGACGCCGGCGGCGTCGAGTGGCCCCGGGTCGGCGAGCGCCCGCTCCCCCCGCCGCCACAGGCTGGGCCGAGCAGGCTCACCGCGGCCAGCGGGATCAGGAGGCGTCGCATCCGGTCCTCAGGATAGGACGGCGCTCAACGGACGGTGGAGGCGATCCGGATGGCTTCGGCCTCGGAGAGCGAGGACTCGATCCGAAGCGTGACGGACCCGTCTTGCCACAGCAGGGCGTTCCCGGCCAGCCGGATCGAATCCGGCACCACGGTGCCGTCGGGCGCCAGGTACAGGATCTGGTGCACGGCCCCGGTCACCCAGAACCCGGGTCGCCCGTCGACCGTCACTGCCTTCACGATCGAACCAGCCCCCACGAGCTTCTCGATGAACGCCTCGTCGGCGGTGGCCTGGAATTCGGTCAGCAGCAGGCCGACCCCCGTGGCCGACGTCTCCGGCAGTCCCGGTCCGGCACGGTACACGAACGACACCTGGCCGCCGGGCAGCGACTGGTTGAGGAAGACGGATGCTTCCACGAGCCGGGGATCGTGTGGAACGAGGACGCTCCACACGGCCCGTTCCCGGGCCGTTTGGAGCGAAACGGGAGCCCCGAGCTCCAAGTTCTGCCCGAAGGGCGTACCGGAAGGAGGAGGCGGAAGGTGGGGGACCCGGGTGATCTTCACCCCACCCAGCCCAAGCCAGCCCGCCACGGCTTCCCTCGCGGCCGGCGAGAACACGACGACCCCCGCCGCCAACACGGCCACCGCCGCCGCGACCGCCACGGCCCGGCGCCAGCCCTCGGATGCGCCGACACGGACGACAGGCCGGTCGGGCGGCCGCCGAACCAGGCGCACCACGCCCAGACGCACGCTGGCCCGGGGAGGCTCCGCGAGCAGCCGAGTTCGAACCGCCGCCGCCAGCTTCACGCCGGCCACCTCGGGCGGCGGCACGGCGAGGAGCGGCCCCAGGTCCCGGAGCCGGCCCTCGAGCTCACCCGCGTCCATCGCCTCACGCATCCGGCATCACCTCCCGAAGCCTGGCCATCGCCCGGGAGAGCCTCGACTTCACGGTCCCCCGTGCGCACCCCAGAGCCTCGGCCATCTCCGCCTCCGACAGGTCGAACCAGAACCGGTAGGCCACGACCAGACGGTCCTCGGGCCGGAGCCGGTTCAGCGCGGCGATCAGCTCGTCCCGGCGCTCCTGCTCGAGGGCCGCCCGCTCCGGCGATGGGGCCGCATCGTCCCGCGAACGGCCCTCGGCAGCCTGCCCGGCGCGGAGGGCGAGCGCCGCGCTTCGCCGGCCTGCCCGGCGCCGGTTGATCGCTTCGTTCGCCACGATCCGCAGGAGCCACGGGCGGAACGGCTTGCCGGTCCGGAACCGGCCCAGCGCGCCGTAGGCCTTCACGAAGGCCTCCTGCGCCGCGTCTTGAGCGTCGGCCGGGCCGGCGATGACGTAGGCCGTGCGAACCGCAAGGGTCTGGTACCTCCTTACCAGTTCCTCGTAAGCGCCCGCGTCCCCGCCTCTCGCCCGTTCGACGAGCTCCGAGTCCTCCAGTGGACGGCCCCCCATGGAGTGATTCCACCCTTCTCTACGCCCGCGGTAAAGGACCGGTTCCCGAGGCCTGTTCGTTCGCCGACGAGAGGGGCTCGGTCGTGCCGAAGCGACAGGTCGCCTTGCCGCTCAGGCTTCCGGCGCGGCTTCGACGGGTTCGGCGTCCTGGACCGTCTGCGGCTCCGATCCGCCGCCGCCATCCGAGGCGCGGGACGAGGGCCGAAGCGCCATCCGGACCAGGACGAACAGGCATACCGCCACCACGGCCGCGCTGGACCATTGGCTCCCGGTCAGGCCGATGAACCGGTTCTCGACGCGCAGGAAGTCGGTGATGATGCGCCCGGTCCCGTACCAGAGCGCGAACGTGGCGATCAGCACCCCCCGCCGGCGTGGCTTCCGGTTCAGGGACACCAGGAACACCACCAGGCCCATCGCGATGAAGTAGTCGTAGAAGGCGGTCTGGTGCACCCCCACCCCGTGGGCGATGGCGTGGAAGGTCGAGCCGTACAGGGTGGCTCCGGCGCGGGTGATGACCTGCGTCCGGCCTCCATGCAGAACGGTGGTGCACGAGGTGCCGGTACAGTCGTAGCCGGAGAGGTTCCCGCCGGCGTACTTGAATGCGAAGAACCAGGAGGTCGGCTTGCCGAGGTGGTCGCCGATGATGAGGTCCCCCACCCGGCCGATCACGATGCCGAGCGGCAGCCCGATGGCGGCCGAGTCCAGGCCCGCCACGAAGTCCAGCTTCAGCCGTCGCACCACGAAGTAACTGGCGATCATGGCTCCGACGATCCCCCCGATCAGGCTGAGGCCACCCTTGTAGATCTCGAGCACGCTGACGACGTTCGTGAACTCCGACAGGTGTGTGAAGACGTAGGCGACCCGGGATCCGATGATCGTCCCGATCAGCGCCCAGAACAGGATCGTGCCGACGGCCTCCTCGGGGTACCCGCGTTTGCGCGCTTCGAGTCCCAGCACGAACGACCCCGCCAGGAACCCCACCGCGATGCCGACCCCGTGCGGGGAGATGGCGAAGTGGCTGCCGAACCGGAAGCGGTCGAGCACCTTCCAGCTGATCGAGGCGAGAGGGGTCAGGACGGACAGGGGCGCCATGAGGCGTTCACTGTAGCGGCGCACAGGTCCGGTCGGCAGCCGCTCAGGCGTTTCCACAGAGGAGGGGGGAGACGGCGACGCTCCACACGTCCGCCACGCCGCGCCCCAGCAGCAGCCCGCCGACCACGTCCGCGGGGTAGTGGACGCCGAGGTACACGCGCGAGGCCCCGACCACCCCGGCCAGGCCGGCAGCACCGGCCCGGACCGTTGCGGGCGCGTCGAGGTCGCGGGTCAGCACGGTGAGGAAGGCGAGCAGCACCGCTGGGTGGCTGCTCGGCCACGACGTCCCCCGGGGGCGCTCGATCAGCAACCGGACATCCTTCAAGGCGTGGTACGGGCGGGGCCGAAGGAACACCTTCTTGACGAGCTGGCCGATCCCCCACATCGCGCCCGCCGCGCCGAAAGCGTCCACGGCCTGGCGGCGACGTCCCTTCGCCGCGATCGTGGCGGCGGCCCCGGCCGCTGCCCAGATCGACCCGAGCTCGGTGACCGTTCGGAAGAATCGGTCCGCCGACCGCCCCCGGTCACGGTTGGCGGCCGTGTACGCGCGGCGATCCAGGTCCCGCCCCCTGCCCTTCGCCGTCGCCACGGCGACGGCGAGCGCAGCCGCGCCGGCCAGGAGCGGGAAGCGGCGGCCGCTCATGCCACCAGCCTGCGGCTTCGGTCCGGAGCCTCGCGCACAGGTTCAGCGTATCCGGTCGGCCGGGGCCGATACCGGCATCGGGTGGGGTAGATTCAGGGGCGAAGGACGCCGAGAGGAGGCGCTGGTGCTCGACCACGGTTCGGAAGGACATGAAGGGCCTGGGCGGAACCCGGCCGGTGAGTCGCTCCCGCCCACCGGCGACGAGCAGCGGCACGACCAGGCTTCTCTCAAGGAGCTGCAGCGGGTCCGCCAGATCCGGGTGGTGAAGGTGCTGGTGGCCCTCGTCATCCTGGTCATCCTGGCGATCTTCGTGATCGGGAACTCCCAGCGGGTGCCGGTCGACTTCGTCTTCGGCACGCACCGGGCGCGACTGATCTGGGTGATGGTCGGGTGCATCGTCCTGGGCGGGATCGCGGGGTACCTGATCGGCAGGCCGGGGAGGCAGGTCCGGTTCCGCCACCGGGCCGAACACGACCGCGGGAAGGCCGGACCGGAACACTAGCCAGCCACCGGTCACCGCCGCCGACGATCGCTAGGACCAGCTCTCCGCCTGCCGCTTCTGCGCGGTCGCCCCCCGCCGCAGGATCATCCCCGCCCCGAGCGCCCCGACCGCCCGGGCGGCGATCTCCCCCAGCGGGCCACCCTTGAACCGGTACTCGACCCGGTGGCGAAGGTGGGTCCGTCGACCCCCGTCGAGGGGTTCGAGCCACGTCTCGACCACACCGTCCACGATCCCGTGCATCTCCACCTTCGAGTGCTCGGCCTCCTCCAGCTCCACCACCTTCATCAAGGTCCTGGCTCGGGCACCCAGGAACCGAAGCTCGGTCGTGTAGGTCGAACCCTTCCGTAGCCCGCCCTTCGGGACGTCGGCAACCTTCACGATGTGCCGATCCCAGGCAGGAAGGTTGTTCGGGTCGGCGACCACGCCCCAGACGCGTTCGGGAGGCGCGTCGACCTCCAGCGACACCTGGACGACGGTCATCTGGCCACCCCGGTCACGCCGTCACCGTACCGCTGGTCCATCCCTCCCACCAAACCAGCCGGTCGGGGCGGAGCCGGATCAACACCTGGGGGTCGGCTTGGGGCCCGGCCACCGCTTCGATCGCCCGATCCAGTGCGGCCCGTCCCCGTTCGACCTGTCTCGGGTCGAAGACCTCGGCGGTCCCCTGGAAGAGCATGCCGGCCATGTCGGCCGCCCGCCAGGCCGAGGCGTGATCGGCGGTGAGGGCGGCTGGGGGGCGTTCTCCCACATGGGCGGCCCGCAGCAGCCGCTCCGGCACGACGACGTGGTAGGCGCCCTGCGATTCGACCCGGCGCCATCGCGCGGGCAGGACCGTGAGTTCGTTCCGTTCCCCGGCGAGGCCCAGGCCTCCCTCGCCCGCTTCACCGACCGCCTCGCGCACCCGCGCCGGGATCCGGCCGTCGAGCGGGGCCGCCCGGTGCAGCGCGGCGAACGCCGGACGCGAACCGGGGCGGCGGGGCCGGGCCGGCCACTCGCCCCACGGTGCTTCACCACCGTCGGGATCCACCACCAGGCCTCCCACGAGCCGCAGCGAGGCGAACACCCGGCCCGGAGGGGACCAGGCGAACGGCATCTTGCTCGCGTCGACCGCGTATCCGGCGAAGAACCGTGCATTGCGAAACGTGAACCGGGTGGCGGCCGAGACCAGGCGCGGGCCGGCCACCGCCGCCGCGGGCCAGGACAGCGGGTCGAGGGCGTCGTACGTTCGGGCCACCCCCCGGAAGGCGACGGCCCGGTCGCCGGTTCGAACCAGCCCCGCGACCAGCGGGTTCCTCCGCCACGCCCTCGCCTTGACCGACGTCCGGGCGGTGGTCACCCAGAGCCGGCCCCCATCTAGCGCGTAGACCATCGGCGTGAGGTGGATCCGGCCGCCGTGGAGAACGGCCAGGTAGCAGAGCGCGCCCCCCTCGAACGTGTCTCGGGCCGAACGCGGCAGGCGCGTCCGCCCGACCGGCAGCATCGAGCCGGTCGTCACGGCGAGCCGGGGCGTGCGCGGGGGGCGGCCCAGGCCACTCCAGACCGCGACGCACGGCCGGCAGCGGCGCCGCCCGGCGGGCGGGCCAGCATCAACGTGGTCCACACTGAGTGGCACAGGAGGCTGGCCAGTACGCCGTGCGTCCACAGCGCCAAACCGCCCCACACGGCACCCGAGACGATCGCGCCGGCCAGGATCGGCAGGCTCTCGCTCGCCGTGTTGGCGATCACGTAGGCCCCCCACGTGATGGCCGCAGCCACCACCCACCCCGCGGCGGAGGACAGCCGCTCCTGGAACAATCCCCGCCAGAACAGCTCCTCCCCGGGGGCGATGACGGCCGCGGCCAGGACCAGGGCCACCGGCAGCGCGAGACCTTTCCGCTGGTCGTAGATCTCGGCCACGTGGCGGTCGAACACCGGCCATCGCCGCACGACCAGCACGAACGCCACGGTGACGCCGTAGAGGGCCAGCCCGGAGGCGATGCCCCACAAGACCGCCCAGGGCACCGCCAGTCGCGGCGACAGCGCCAGACGGCCGGTGGCCAGCGCCGCCAGCCCGGCTCCCCCGCTGGCGATCCCCATCGCCACCCACACGCTCAGCCTCCGGGCGGCGACCAGCCGCCATGCGGCGAGGACGGTGACACCCCCCACGGCCATGATGGTGAGCGTCAGCATGGAGCCGGCCCTCCGACGGCGCGCGGTCTTCTTCCCCCGGTCACGGCAGGAATCGGACCTTCGCCGCGATCTCCGCCGCGAACGCCGTGATCACCGCGAGGTAGAAGAACCCCGTGGCCGATTGCACGGCCTGGGGACGGGTGCCTCGAAGCGTCAGCCGGATCATGACGGCGATCAGCCCGGTGCAGGCCACCATCCCGATCGCGATCAGCGTGGAGCTGCCTGCCAGCGTGAGCAGGGGGTTCAGCGAGTTCGACGCGGCCTGGCCGGCTCCGCCCGAATGGAACCCGCCGGCCAGCACCGCACCCAGCTCGAGCGCTACGGAGCCGATCAGGGCCCAGGCCATGCGGTTGATGGGCCCGCGGGGGAGCTTCCGTTCGGTCAGGTACCAGTGCCCCAGCAGCAACCCATCCAGCACGGCGCCGGAGAAGGCCGCGCCCGCCAGCAACTGGAAGAACGACAGGGCGACGGATTCGTCCGACGTTCGGGCGAACGCGAACAGCACCGCCACGGCCAGCCCGACGCTCGCCAGACCGAGCACTCGCGCCGCGAGCCTCGCCTTGAGCGCCATCAGCGCCATCCAGACCAGCGTGGCGCCGGCCAGCCCGAAGGCGAGCGTGACGGCCAGGTGCCCTCCTCCAACGGCCGGGTCGAAGCCCGCCCTGCCCGATGCGCCTGCGGAGGCGGCCAACGCCAGCACCACCAGGCCGGCCAAGTAGAAGAACCCCCGCCGGACCTCGCGCCACAGCGGGGTGAGGAACAGGAAGCCCGCCCCACCGGCCGCCGTTTCGGCCATCACTAGGGCCATCACGCCCGCCGGGCCTTTCACGGGCCCGCCACCGGTTGAGGGTTCGCGGTCACGCGGATAGCGTATCGGCCGATGCTTCACGCAGACGCGAGCGACCTGGTCGGGGTCGAAGCCAGCCTGGGGGTGACGGTCACCGCCGACATGACCGCCCCGGCCATGGGATCGGGGGACGTCCCGGTGCTGGCCACGCCGATCGTGATCGCCCTGATCGAGCGCGCCGCCGTGAAAGCGGTGCAACCCCGGCTCGATCCGGCGCTGACCACGATCGGGGTCTCGGTCGAGGTGAACCACGTCGGCGCCACCCCGGTCGGGGCCCGCGTCCGAGCTCGCGCCCAGGTGGATTACGTGGAGAACCGGCGGCTCACGTTCGTCGTGCATGTCTTCGACAAGGCGGGCGAGGTCGCCGAGGGAACCCACGTCCGCATGATCGTGGACCGTGAGCGGTTCCTGGCGTCGGCCGCCAAGCGCCACGGGCGCTAGGGAGCCGACGCGTTCAACCCAGGTACGAGGTTCGCCGCATCAGGGTCGGATCCACCAGCACGTTCAGGCACGCAGCGACGCCGCTGTCGAACGCGCGCTGCAGGGCTGGCCGGATCTGATCCGGTTCGGTCACCAGCTCGCCGTACCCACCGAGCCCTTCGACCATCTTGTGGTAGGTAGCCTGGGGGTTGAGCTCGGAAGCCGGCGCGTTGCCGGCGCCGTACATCGCCTCCTGGGCAACCTTGATCTGTCCCCACGCCCCGTCGTTCCCGATGATGCCGACGAACGGGATGTTCTGCCGCAGGGCGCTTTCGTATTCCATAGCGTTCAGGCCGAACGACCCATCGCCGTAGACGATCGCAACCTGCTTGTCCGGCTTGGCCAGCTTGGCGGCGATGGCGAACCCCGGCCCGACCCCCAGGGTGCCCAACGGGCCGGGGTCGAGCCAATGGCCCGGCTGGCGGGCAGTGACGATCGAAGCAGTGATGCCGACGATGTCGCCGCCGTCCCCGACCACGATGGCGTCGGGGTCCAGGAAGTCCCGGACCTCCCTGGCGAAGCGCTGCGGGTGGATCGGCACCGCGTCGGACTCCATCCCCGCCCTCGCGGCGTCGTTCTTCGCCCGTTCCTCCTGGCGGACCTCCTCGGTCCAGGCTGGCTCGTCGGCGGTGCCCGCCCCGGCGTCGACGAGCTGCTCGATCACCCGACCTGGGTCTCCGATGATCCCAACGTCCACCGGACGGTTTCGACCGACGTGCACCCCATCCACGTCGACCTGGATGACCTTCGCCTCCGGCGCGAACCCCCGCGTGCCGAATCCCAGCCGGAAGTCCCAATCGACACCCAGAGCGAGCACCACGTCGGCCTTTCCCAGCGCGTACTTCCGGGCGGCGGAGAAGAAATATGGGTCGTCGGGAGGGAGGCAGCCGCGGCCGAGCGAGTTCAGGAACACCGGGGCCTTCAGCGCGTGGGCCAGCTGGGCCAGCGCCTCGTGCGCGTTCGACCAGCGGACCCCGGCCCCGGCGAACACGATGGGGCACTCCGCGTCTCGTAGCAGCTTCACCGCTTCCATCACCAGGTCCGGATCGCCGAAGGGCTTCGCCTCGGACCGGTAGCGCTCGGGGAGCGGTTCGTTCGGCGCCGGCATGAACTGGACGTCCAGCGGGAAGTCGAGGAACGTCGGCCCGAACCGGCCCGACAGGGCGTAGCGGAAGGCGGTGCTCACCATCGGAGCCACCCGGCGCACGTCGTAGCACGTCTTCGCCCACTTCGTGATCGAGGAGACCAACGTGACGTGATCCATCTCCTGGAGGGAGCCCATCTCGAACTCCACGATGGGGTTCTTGCCGGACAGCACCAGGACGGGAGAGTTCGCGTAGAAGGCGTTGGCGATGCCGGTCACCGCGTCGGTCACGCCGGGACCGGCGGTCACGGCCGCCACGCCGGGCCGCAGGGTAACCCGGGCCCACCCGTCGGCGGCGTGGGCGGCGGCCTGTTCGTGCCGGAAGTCGACGATGCGGATGCCCTCGTCGAGGCACCCGTCGTAGATCGGCGCGATATGGCCGCCCGACAGCGTGAACAGGTTCTTCACGCCCTCGTTCGCCAGGACCTTCGCGATGACGTGCCCGCCGTGCCTCGGCTTGTCCATGGAGCCTCCCATCGTAGCGGCGTCGCTTTCGGGCCGTGTTCCGAACGGGACCCGGTACCCTGTCTACCCATGCCGCTGTTCCATCGCAAACCCGGTCCTTCTGCGCTGCGCCGCGCCGCGCCGGTTCGCGCCACGAGCCACGCGAGCACGCCCCAGGACGACTGGCGAACCTACGACCGGTCCGCCGAGCTCTACGCCGCCTCGATGGAACCGGTGACGAAGCCCGCCGCCGCGAAGGCCGTGCAGCTGCTGCAGCTTCGGCCGGACGCGACGGTCCTGGACATCGGCACCGGGACGGGCGTCGCCGCGCGCGAGGCGGCGAATGCGATCGGAGCGGGCGCCCTGGTGGTCGGCGTGGACCCGTCCGTCCCGATGGTTGCCGCCGCTGCCCACGCGGCAGATGGCCCCGCGTACGCGGCCGCGACCTCGATCGACCTCCCCTTCCGCGGCGGCACGTTCGATGCGACCGTGGCCTGCTTCGTGGTGGCGCACTTCACGGACTACCGGACGGCGCTGTCCGAGGTCCTCCGGGTGATGAAGCCCGGCGCGCGCCTGGCGGTGACCGCGTGGGCGCCGAGCGAGGACATCGACGAGTTCAAACGGGCGTGGCGGGAGGTGGCTGAGGAGTTCGCGGAGCGCGAGATGCTGGCCGACGCCCAGGCTCGGGCGGTCCCCTGGGAGGAGCGGTTCGCCGATCAAGCCAAGCTGAAGGAGAGCCTGCACGAGGCAGGACTCCGGGACATCTGGATCGAGCGGATGGACTACCGGGTCGAACAGTCCGCCGAGGATTACCTGTCGGGGCGGGAGACCAGCGCGGCCGGTCGGTTCCTGCGGGACATGCTGGGCGAGGAGTTCTGGGAGACGTTCCGAACGCGGATTCGAACCGTTTTCGCCGAGCGCTTCCCCGCCCGCTTCAACGACTTCCATCAGGTGCTCGTGGCGGTCGGCCACAAGCCGTAAGGCCCGGCGCCGAGCTCCTTCCGGGTGGATCGTTCGGACCCTGTCCGGGAGGCGGGTTATGTCCGCGGGATCAAACCGCAGACCGCAGCACTGCCGACGGAGAGCTCCCCGTTCCTCGCGTTTTCGTGCTCAGAGCCACGTCCCCCGATATGCACCCCGCGCGCTTCGAACCAGAAATCGGAGGCCCGCTTTCGGCTGCAGCGGGCCTCCGATTCGAACCGTGATCAGGACTACGGGCTACAAACGGTGGCGATATCGCCGCCATTGCCTGTTGCCGCGTTGGTCCACCTGCTCGCGCACGCCGCGCTGTTGTTCGTCGTGTACTTGAAGTAGAAGTCGAGCGTGTTTCCGTTGGTGGCACCTGACCCGAACGCCGCAGTGATGAACCCTGCGGTACCGCCCGTGCCATCCCACCCCGCCGCGCCTGTGGCGGAGTACGTGCCGCTCACAACTTTGATGATCTCGGAGCCGTTGAACGCACCAGACACGTTCGCAGAGACGATGTTGCTCGTACCCGCCTGACACGACTCTGGGCTCGGTCCCTGAATCGTGACGAAGTGCCCCTTATTGAAGTTCTCCACCAATCGGTAGGAACCATCGGTGTTCTGGTCCGTGTAGACCGTGAATACGCGGGTGTACGTGTCGTTCGCCCAGTCGGGCCCGCACGTCGAAGAATCACCCGATGTCTGACCGGTGAACGTGTACTCATAGGGTCCACGGACGTGGT
>DHWS01000145.1:0-9473 GCA_002413305.1 Actinobacteria bacterium UBA5176
GTGCTCATGCCATCTCCTCCTCCAGCTCGTGCTTGAGCTCCGCGAGGGCCGACACCTGGCGCTCCCGGTACTTGTCGATCCACCGGTCGTGGATCAGCCAGATCGGCACGGGATTCAGGAAGTGCAGCTTCTCCCGGCCGGCCCTTCTGGTGACGACGAGACCCGCGTCTTCGAGCACCCGCAGGTGTTTCATCACCCCGAACCGCGTCATCTCCAGCTCGGACTCGAGCTCGGTCAGCGTGCGGCCGTCACGCGCGAAGAGCCGGTCGAGCAGGAAGCGCCGCGTCGGGTCGGCGAGCGCCTTGAACACCCGGTCGTTGTCGTTCATGCGGCCCAGGATAGGTGACCGAACGGTCACATGTCAAATCGAGCGAGCCGAGGGGCACGGACCGCAGGCACAGACGAGCGCCCGGAGGAACCGCGCGCCGGACCTGTCGGCCGATATAGGCTCAGCCTCGACAGCGATGGCTCCGGGGCACGGCGCAGATATCGGCCCTGGGCGGCGCGTCGCGACCGGGTGGCAGAGGTCATCCGGCGCCCATGGACGATGTCGCGGGAAGGAAGGAGATTCTCATGGCCAGAAAGGGCGATCGGATCGTCGTCAAAGCGCAGCGAGTTGGCGGGTCGCTCCGCGAGGGGGAGATAGTCGAGGTGGTCGAGCGGGAACTTCGAGTCCAGTACCGGGTCCGATGGAGCGACGGACACGAGAGCCTGTTTGCTCCAGCTCCGGGGACGGCAACGATCGAGTCAGCCCGAGCTCGTGCGAAGACCAGCTCCCGACGGACCGCGCCCAAGAAGCCGACCACCAAGGCATCGATGGCCAAGAGCCCGAGGCCTACGAAGCCAGCATCGAAGGCGGCTTCCGCGAAAACGGCCACCGCCAAGAAGGCGACCACCGGCAAGTCGACGGCCAGGTCGTCAGCGGGCAAGAGGTCGACGGCGACGAAGGGTGCAACCAAGAAGGCTGCAGCGCGAGGGCGGACGGGTAGCCGATAGCCGGATCGCGGCAACTTTTCGTTTCGCCGGGCTCACCACGCAGGATGACTTCAGCGACGCCCCTGCGGCGTTTCGATTCCCTTGTCTGTCTCCCGCGATGTTGTTTGAGGGCCTAAGAGAAGGGCGGGGTCGGAACCGGACATTTTCGACAGGTCGCCCGCCTGCCCTCTACTCACCAGGGAAACGCCTTATCCGCGAGACGGCTGGAGCATCCCCTGGACCTCGCCGCGCTCAAGTGCAGCCCGACCACGTCGAGTCGCTGCCCAGTCCAGGTAGCCCATATCCGTGTGTAGCTGGCAGCGGACAAGTGATGCATGCTCCAACTCTTGAAGGCCTTCGGCGACCAGCTTCGCGATCCGCCCCCGAAGCATCAAGTCCTCGGACGTCAGTTCCGGGGACCGTGAGTCCCAGTCCGGCGCGAAGTGGTAGGAGATGTCATTGGCGGTCGGACCAGAGTTGAAGTTCGCCTGTCCTAGCGTGATGGAATCGTCGTCCGCACCTGGGCCGTCCGGGCCGAACCCCTTGACCATTACCTCCGTTGCCAAGTCGACCGGCGAAAGCGCGCTGAGACGGTCAAACTCGGCCAACGTAGCCCGGCGCCACTGCTCGAACCCCTCATCGTTCTCCTCGTCCTTGTGGCCAAATATCGGGGACATGCAACCTCCAAGCTATCCCCGCGCCGACTGCGCGGAACGGGATCGTTGAAGTCCGGCGGTGATCCCGGCCCTCTCATGCTGCCTGCTCATCGTACTCCGAGCCCCTGACGGTTCCCGTGCGCCCCCCGCTGTCCGGTTTCATCCGGCAGTTCTTAGGGTCCGCTAGGCTCACGCACCATGAGAGGAGAGGCTGACGTGGTGATCAAGGCGATCGTCGAGCTCCAGGCCAAACCAGGTAGGCGGGCAGAGCTCAAGAGTCTGCTTGAGAATATGGTGGCGCAACAGGGACCTGGCCAGCTCGGCTTCCTGGGTAGCACGCGCTACGAGGTGCTTGAAGACCCCGACATGCTGATTGAGATCGCCGATTGGGAGTCGGCTGAGGCGCGGGCGGCGCACATGCAGGAGAGTGCTGCGACCGGCGCCTACGCGCCCCTGTTGGAGATGTTGGCCGCGCCATTCAGGGTCACGGTCATCAAGCAGTTGCCCTGAGAATGGTCGTGGCGTAGCAGGCAACTCAGTCGACTTACCCAGTACCGGCCATCAGATCGCCAAGGGCCTGCATCAGATCCGGCGTGGTGATCGGATCGTCCTCCTCGATCCTGCCCTCGGCGAGCCGGTAGTAGGTCATACCCCGCACCGAGATCACCTTCCCGGTCGGGTCGGTCATCTCGGAGGTGAACCGAGCCACCACCGCGTCTCCTTCGGCGACCAAGTCCTCGATATCGAACCGTCGTCCGGGGAGGGCAGTCGACAGTCCAGGGAGCATGGCCTTGAAGGCCGCGAGGTCGGTCCCCATCGCACGGTTCACGTAGTTCGGCGCCAGCAATTCGTCGACCACGTCGACATTGCCACCGGCCAGCACTTCGGTGATGAACCGACGGACGACGGCCTTGTTCTGATCTGTGGACACGCCGGAGCCTCCTTCCGTGACAGATCGACCCGTTCAGCATAAGGCCACCTCCCTTGCGTACGCCAGGAGGTAACGGGGAGCGTCCCCTAGGACGAGCCCACTCGTCGCACCGCCCAGCCTGAAGCCTGTCTCGTTCCGGATGTCGGGGCTAGCGCCGACTGACGGTCTTCGGAGTGCTAGTCGCTCTCAGACGGTTGGCTGGCAATGGGTGTGGATCCGAAACGCCGCAGGGCGGAGACCTCGTACCGCGAAGGCGTCGAAGTGTGGAGCGGGAGCGGGCCGACGCCCGGAAGACCAGGCGGGTGTCTGTCTCCCGACCTCCACGAGAGTGGCTACAGAACTCTTGCCGCAGTCTGCGCCGCCCCGATATCCACCCTCGACCGCCACGGCCTCCCCCGCGTCGATGCCGATGCCGACCGGAGCGGGAGCGACGGGTCGCAATGAGGCCCAGAGCTCCGCGAGCGGCCTCTTCGCTGCGGCGTTTCGGATTCACTATCTGTTCTCCCCACACGTTGTTTGACACTGCCTCCGCCCGCCCTCTAGGTTGAGGGCTCTCGTGGATGCGCGGATCGCAGTGCTCGCCTCGGGCGCCGGGACGAACCTCCAGGCGCTCCTGGATGATCCGCACGTCGGACCCTGGATCGCCCTGGTGGTCTCCGACAAGGCGAACGCCGGCGCCCCCGGGCGCGCGCGCGTCCGGGGCATCAAGGCCGTCTCGCTCGAGCCCGCGCACTACCCGACGCGGCAAGAGCATGACCGGCACCTGGCCGCACTCCTCGAGGAGGAGGCCATCGAGTTCGTCCTGCTGGCCGGGTATATGCGGATCCTCGGGCCGGCCGTCGTCCGGGCCTTCCAGGACCGTATCCTCAACGTCCACCCCTCGCTCCTCCCGGCCTTCCCCGGCGGACACGCCATCCGGGACGCCTTGGAGTGGGGCGCGAAGGTCACTGGCTGCACGGTCCACCTGGTCGACGAGGAGGTCGACCACGGGCCGATCGTCCTCCAGGAGCCCCTGCCCATCCTCCCCGGTGATACGGAGGACAGTCTCCACGGCCGTATCCAACAGGTCGAACACCGCCTGTACCCTCGCGCGGCCCGTCTGCTGGTCGAGGGGCGGCTGAAGTTCGAGGACCGCCGGGTCCATATCCTGGACGAAGCCACCGAATTCGAGGACGTCATCACGTGACCGAGGTTGTGCTGGTCGTTCGACGCGCGCTGATCTCGGTCGCCGACAAGTCCGGGCTGGTGGAGTTCGGCCGGGCGCTCGAACAGCGGGGAGTGGCGCTGGTCTCGTCCGGGACGACGGCGTCGGTGCTCCGGGAGGCGGGCGTGGCCGTCACCCCGGTCTCCGACGTCACCGGGTTCCCGGAGATGCTCGAGGGCCGGGTCAAGACCCTGCACCCCCGGATCCACGGCGGCATCCTGGCCGACAAGCGCAAGCCCGACCATCTCGCCCAGCTCGAGCAGCAGGGGATCGAACCGTTCGACCTGGTCGTGGCGAACCTCTATCCGTTCCGGGAGGCCGTCGCCGCCGGGGCGGCGTTCGACGACGTGATCGAGCAGATCGACATCGGTGGCCCGGCCCTGGTCCGGGCGGCGGCCAAGAACTTCCAGTCGATCGGCGTGGTGGTCAGCCCGGCCGCGTACGACGAACTCCTGAACGAGCTGGACGCGAACGGGGGTCTCAGCCGCGAGTCCCGGTTCCGGCTGGCCAGCGAAGCGTTCGAGCACACGGCGAGCTACGACCGGGCGATCGGGGACTGGTTCGCGCAGCAGGGCGCCAGGGAGCCGGCGGGGGAGGAGCTGCCCGAACGCCTGGTCACGCGGTTCGACCGGGTCTCCTCGCTCCGGTACGGCGAGAACCCGCACCAGCGCGGCGCCCTGTACGCGGCCGAGGGCACGGATGGACCGCTGGGGGGCGCCGAGGTGCTGCAGGGCAAGGAGATGTCGTTCAACAACTGGCTCGACGCCGAAGCGGCCCGGGCGGTGGCGGCGCTCTTCGCCGGCGACGAGCGGCCGGCGGCCGTGATCGTCAAGCACCACAACCCGTGCGGGGTCGCCTTGGCGAACACGCTGGCCGAGGCCTACGAGCGGGCGCTGGAGGGCGACAAGGTCAGCGCGTTCGGGGGCATCGTGGCCTTCAACCGCGAGGTGGACGAGGCAGCCGCCGAGGCGATGGCCCCGGTGTTCACCGAGGTGGTCGTGGCGCCGGCCTACATGCGGCAGGCCCTGGCCGCGTTCGCCCGGAAGCAGAACCTGCGGGTGCTGCGCGCGCCACTCCCGGCCCCCGGAGGCCTCGAGATCCGGCCGGTCGACGGGGGCGCCCTGGTCCAGGACATTGACGGCATCATGGAGAGTGCGGGTGACATGAAGGTGGTGACCTCCGCGCAGCCCACGCCCGAGCAGTGGGAGGACCTGCTGTTCGCCTGGAAGGTGGCCTCCCGGACGAAGTCGAACGCCATCGTCCTGGCCCGGGACCTGGCCACCGTCGGGGTCGGGGCCGGGCAGATGAACCGGGTCAACTCGGTCGGCCTGGCCACCCGGGCGGCGGGGGACCGGGCGAAGGGTTCGTCCCTTGCCTCGGACGCCTTCTTCCCGTTCCGGGACGGCGTGGACGCCGCGGGGGAGGCGGGCGTCGCCGCCATCATCCAGCCCGGTGGCAGCGTTCGGGACGACGAGTCGATCGCCGCGGCCGAGGAGCACGGCATGGCCATGGTCCTCACCAGCCGGCGCCACTTCCGGCACTGATCGCTCCGGACAGCCGGGCTCCCCGAACCCGGTAGGGTAGACGTCCAGATGAGCGCGACCATCATCGCCGGGAAGAAGATCGCGGCCGAGGTCCGGGCCGAGGTCGCGGAACGGGTCGCGGCGCTGCGCGAGCGGGGAGTGACGCCGGGCTTCGTCGACCTGCTGATCGGCGAGGACTCGGCGTCGGCCCTGTACGTCGGGATGAAGAACAAGGCGTCCACC
Organism: Actinobacteria bacterium UBA5176; assembly: GCA_002413305.1. Lineage (GTDB taxonomy): Bacteria > Actinomycetota > UBA4738 > UBA4738 > UBA4738 > UBA4738. Next base: position 5,533 of record DHWS01000145.1, read on the forward strand.
GAGGCCGGCATGCGCGCGTTCGACCACACCCTGCCCGCCACCGCGACCCGGGAAGAGGCGCTGGGCATCATCGAACGGCTGAACGCCGATCCGGGCGTGCACGGGGTGATCGTCCAGAGCCCGCTCCCGGCTGGGTCGCCGATCGACATCTTCGAGCTGCAGCACGCCCTCGCGCCCGAGAAGGACGTCGACGGGCTGCACCCCGAGAATCAGGGCCTGCTGGCCATGGGCCGGCCGCGGTTCGTGCCCGCAACGCCCGCGGGCGTGATCGAGCTGCTCCACCGGTCCGGCATCGACGTCGAAGGCCGGCGGGTGGTCGTGGTGGGGCGTTCGAACCTGGTCGGGCGGCCGCTCTCGATCCTGCTGTCCCAGAAGGGGCCGGGCCTGAACGCGACCGTCACGCTCTGCCACACGGGCACCAGGGACCTGGCCCTGGAGACCCGCCGGGCCGACATCCTGATCGTGGCGGCCGGCGCGGCGAGGTCGATCACCGCCGACATGGTCTCCCCGGGCGCCACCGTGATCGACGTCGGGACGAACCGCGACGAGAACGGCAAGCTGGTCGGCGATGTCGATTTCGACCAGGTCTCGAAGGTGGCCGGGGCCATCACGCCGGTCCCCGGCGGGGTGGGGCCGATGACGGTGGCCATGCTCCTGGCGAACACGGTGACGGCGGCCGAACGCCTCGCCGGCCGGAACGACCCCGCCGGATGACCCTGCGCTCGGAGAGCCGGCTCGAACGCCTGCTCCACGAGGGCATCTTCTGCGTGACCTCGGAAGTGGTCCCGCCGCGGTCGGCGAACGGCGCGCCGGTCACCGAACAGGCCCGCGGGCTGGTCGGCTACGCGGACGCGGCGAACATCACGGACAACCCGACCGCGTCGGCGCACATGTCGGCGATCGCCGCCGCGCACATGGTCGCTGCCGCCGGGCTGGAACCGACGGTGCAGGTCACCACCCGCGACCGCAACCGGCTGGGCCTGACCGCGGACCTGCTCGGCGGGTGGGCGCTGGGGGCCCGCAACGTGCTGTGCCTGTCCGGCGACCCTCCCCGCATCGGCGATCACCCCGACGCGAGGGGCGTCTTCGACATCGACGTCATGCGGCTGATCGGCCTGGTGGCCGGCCTGCGGGACCGGGGCGAGCTGCTGTCCGGGAAGACGATCGCCGACCCGCCGCGCTTCTTCGTCGGGGTGGCCGACGTGCCGCTGGCCCCGGGTTACGACATCGCCCGGCTCGAACGGAAGGCCGACGCCGGGGCCGACTTCGTCCAGACGCAGATCGTGTTCGACACCGATGCGTTCGACGCGTGGGCCGAGCTGGCGCGAGGGCGGGGGATCCCGGAGCGGATGTTCGTCCTGGCGGGGGTGGCGGTGCCGCGGGGGCCGCGGAGCGCGCAGTACATGCGCGAGCACCTCCCGGGTGTCGTGGTCCCCGATCGATTGATGGACCGCCTCGAGGAAGCGGGACCGGATGAGGCCGAGGCCGAAGGCGTGCGGGCCACGGTCGAGGTGGTCGCGAAGTTGAAGACGACCCCCGGCATCGCCGGCATCCACGTCATGGGGCTCGGGCGGATGGAGCCGGTCCGGAGGGTGATCGAAGCCTCAGGCCTGCTGCCCAGGCCGGTCGCGGTCTCAAGCGTCGCCGGCTAGTCCCACACCCCGTGTTCGATCCGTTTGAGGCGCCGCTCCCGGACCAGCTCGGACGCATCGACCAGCCGCTGCAGCGAATCCGGCTCGTTCAGCGCCCCGGCCAGCACGCCGGCCAGGTCGCGCTGCGACAGCACGCCCACGAGCTTGCCGTCGTCCAGCACGGGCAGGTGGCGGATCCACCGGTCGGCCATGATCTTCGCCGCTTCGCGGAACGACGTCCCCGGCCCCACGGTGACCAGGTCCTTCGTCATCACCTCGGAGACGCGGACGTCCTCGGGGCGGACCCCGTGGGCCACGGCCTTCAGGACGTCGCGTTCGGTGAGGATGCCGACCAGGTCCTCGCCGTCCATGACCAGGAGCGAACCGGTCTGCTGCTCCCACATCTTCTTCGCCGCGGAGGCCAGCGTGTCGTCGGACTGGTCCATCACCGCGGCCTTGGTCATGATCTCGGAGACCCTCACGAGACCGCCTCCTCCCCGGGCGCGTCTTCGGGTTCCTCCCGCTCCTCGATCGGCACCCAGCGCTGGTCGCGGGGACCGATGTATTCGGACTCCGGCCGGATCAGGCGGTTGTCCGAGTACTGCTCGCGGATGTGCGCGGTCCAGCCGGCGGCCCGCCCGGCGGCGAACATCGGCGTGAACAGGTCCGTGGCCAGGCCGAGGGAGTGAAGCACCGCGGCCATGTAGAAGTCGACGTTGGGGTACAGGCCCTTCTCGTCCATCACCACCTGCTCGACCCGTTGGCTGATGTCGAACCACTTCGTGTCGCCGGTGTGCTCGCCGAGCTCCCGGGCCAGGGTGCGCAGGATCGTCGCGCGGGGATCCTCGGTCTTGTAGACGCGGTGGCCGAAGCCCATGATCCGTTCCTTCCGGGCGAACAGGTCCTTCACGAAGCCGTCCGCGCGCTCCGGCTCGCCGATCTCCTCGAGCATGCGCATGGCCTGCTCGTTCGCCCCTCCGTGCAGCGGTCCCTTCAGCGCGGCGATGGCGGCCACAACGCTCGAGTGCATGTCCGAAAGGGTCGAAGCGACCACCCGGGCGCAGAACGTGGATGCGTTCATGGTGTGGTCGACGTAGGCGATGAAGGCCGTGTCCATGGCGTCGGCCATCTCCTGTGAGGGCTCCTCGCCGATGAGCATGTACAGGAAGTTGGCCGCGTGCGGGAGCTTGGGGTTCGGCACGACCGGGTCCAGGCCCCGGCGGTGCCGGTCGTAGTACGCGATCAGGGTGGGGAGCAGCGAGATGATCCGGATCGCCTTGCGGTAGTTCGCCTCCGGCGACTGGTCCCACCCGTCCGGGTCGTACGCGCTGGCCGCCGACACGCCGGTTCGAAGCATCGACATCGGCGAGGTCTGCTTGGCCAGCGTGGGCATGAGGTCCGCCACGAAGTCGGCCGCCTCCCGGTCGTTCACCATCTGCTCCAGGAGCTCTTCGAGTTCGATCTGGGTCGGCAGCCGAAGGTGGTGGACGAGGTAGGTGACCTCTTCGAACGTGGAGTGCCTGGCGAGGTCGTCGATCGAATACCCCACGTACCAGAGCTTCCCCAGCTTGCCGTCGATGTCGGAGATCGCGGTCTGCGCCGCGACGACCTCCTCCAACCCTCTGGTTCCTGGCACGTCGACTCCTGGTCGCTGGCCCTCGAATCCGAGTGTACCCTCCGTCGTCTAGCATCGACTGACCGAACGAACCAGGAGGCGACGAGACATGGCGCACACGGTGACGCTCATCCCCGGCGACGGGGTCGGGCCGGAGCTCTCGGAGGCGACCCGGCGGGTCCTCGAGGGGACCGGGGTGGAGTTCGAATGGGACGTGCAGGAGGCCGGTGCGGACGTCATGGAGACCTACGGGACCCCACTCCCCGAGCAGGTCCTGGACTCGATCCGCCGGAACGGCGTGGCCATCAAGGGCCCCATCACCACGCCGGTGGGGACCGGGTTCCGGAGCGTGAACGTCGCCCTGCGCAAGGAGCTCGACCTCTACTGCTGCCTCCGTCCGTGCAAGTCCTACAAGGGCGTCCGGTCGCGCTACCGCGACGTCGACATCGTGATCTGTCGCGAGAACATCGAGGACCTCTACGCCGGGATCGAGTTCGAACAGGGCAAGCCGGAGACCGCGAAGCTGATCGAGGTGCTGGAGCTGCTCTCCCAGAGGAAGATCCGCGAGGACTCGGGCATCTCGATCAAGCCGATCAGCGTGGAAGGCACGAAGCGGATCGTCAGGTACGCCTTCGACTACGCCCGGACCTACGGCCGGAAGAAGGTCACCGCCGTGCACAAGGCGAACATCATGA
>DHWS01000145.1:9702-11210 GCA_002413305.1 Actinobacteria bacterium UBA5176
CTACCCGGACATCACGTTCGAGGACCGCATCGTCGACAACTGTTCGATGCAGCTGGTCCAGCGCCCCGAGGAGTTCGACGTGCTGGTGCTCCCCAACCTGTACGGGGACATCGTCTCCGACCTCTGCGCGGGGCTGATCGGCGGGCTGGGGGTGGCGCCGGGCGCGAACATCGGCGACGACGTGGCCGTGTTCGAGGCCACCCACGGCAGCGCACCGAAGTACACGGGCATGAACAAGGTCAACCCGATGGCCATGATGTTCAGCGGCGTGCTCATGCTCCGGCATCTGAACGAGGACGACGCCGCGAACCGGCTGGAGGCCGCACTGGCCGCGGTGATCGAAGAGGGCAAGTCGGTGACCTACGACATGAAGCCGACCCGCGAGGACCCGACCGCGGTGGGGACGAGCGACGTGGCCGATGCGGTGATCGAGAAGCTCGGCGCGTAGGCGGGCGGGCGTTCCGATCCGTGCTCCGGTACCTCGAACCCGGGGCCGCCGCTACCCGAACGCGCGTGCTCGCTTCGATTCAAGGCACCTCCCCTTCCGGCCGAAGGTACTAGGGAGGCCACCGCCCCCCGGTTCGACCTGTTAGAGGAGGCTGAGGAAGCCCTTGCTCGACATCGACGCGCTCCTACGCACGCTGGCGCAGAACAAAGGCTCCGATCTGCATCTCAAAGTGGGTGCCTCGCCCGTGATCCGGGTCGATGGCGTGCTTCGCCGGCTCCAGGCACCTACCCTGACGCCGGCCGACACATCGATGGTGGCCCGGTCCATCATGCCGGCGGACCGCCGGGAGAAGCTCGAACAGGAGGACGAAGCCGACTTCGCGTACTCCGTCTCGGGCGTGGGCCGGTTCCGGGTCAACGCCTTCAAACAACGCGGTTCGATCAGCATGGTGTTCCGGCTCGTCCGGATGGGGAGCCAGTCGTTCGAGGATCTCGGGCTCCCGGACGTCATCCGCGAGCTGGCCGACGCGCCCCGCGGCTTGATCCTCGTCACGGGGCCGACCGGTTCGGGGAAGACGACGACGCTGGCCGCGATGATCGACCACATCAACAACACCAAGCCCGTCCACATCCTGACGGTAGAGGACCCCATCGAGGTCCTGCACGCCGATCGCTTGGCCAGCATCAACCAGCGGGAGATCGGGGTGGACACCGAGAACTTCGTGAACGCCATGCGAGCCGCCATGCGGCAGGACCCGGACGTGATCCTGATCGGCGAGATGCGTGACCCCGAGACCGTGGCCGCGGCGCTGGCCGCGGGCGAGACAGGCCACCTGGTCCTGTCGACGCTGCACACGCAGACGGCGACCGAGACGATCAACCGGGTGGTGGACTTCTTCCCCCCCACCCAGCAGCACCAGGTCCGGGTCAGCCTGGCCAGCGTGCTCAGCGGCGTCATCTGCCAGCGGCTGGTCTCCCGATCGGGGGGGGGGCGGGGGCCGGGGCCGGGGGGGGGGGGGGGGGGGGGGGGGCGGCGCGGGGCCGCCGCGGGCGGGGCCCCC
>DHWS01000071.1:0-455 GCA_002413305.1 Actinobacteria bacterium UBA5176
CCGACGCTCTCCGCCCACCGGATACATTCGGCCATCAACTCGCTGCCCACGCCCTGGTGGCGCCGGTCGGGCGCGACCGCCATGCCGATCGACGCAACGTGCCGGGTGATCGGGCCCTCTTCGCGGGAGACCTCCAGGTGGCCGATCACCCGGTCGCCATCCACTGCGACCAGCGAGGCGTGATCCTCGGTCCAGGAGTCCCGGAACCGCCGGCGGTAGTACCGAGCGCTCTGGCGGACCACGTCGCTGCGCACATACACGCGTTCGGCCACAACCTGCTCCCACATCTCCAGGAACGACCGGGCGTCACCGGGGCGCGAGGCGCGGATGACGAACGCGGCGCGGGGCCCACGCTCGGGCTCGGGGAGGCCGTAGTCAACCGCTTCCATCGGCCGCCTCTTGGTCAACGCCTCCGATCCTTTCCATCGACTCCGGGGCGCTCACCCCGATCAGCG
>DHWS01000071.1:576-29457 GCA_002413305.1 Actinobacteria bacterium UBA5176
TGAACATGTATGGCGGGGCGCTCACCCCGATCAGCGCGAGCGCGCTGCCCACCACCTGCTTCGTCGCGGCGCTCAACCAGAGCCGCGCGTGGGTCAGGTTCGCGTCCTCGGTGATGACCCGGCAATCCGCGTAGAAGCGGTGGAAGGCCGCGGCGACCCCCTCGGCGTACTTCGTCAAGCGATGCGGGGCGTGGCCGCGGGCGGCCATCTCGACGATGTCCGGGAACTCAGCCAGGGTACGGATGAGCTCGTGCTCCGATCCGTGCTCCAGCAGGCCGAGATCCACCTCCCGCCAGTGCGGGCGATCGACACCCTGCTGTTCGGCGCGCCGCAGCAGGCTGGCGACGCGAGCATGCGCGTACTGCACGTAGTAGACGGGGTTCTCCATCGTCTGCCGCTTGACCTCGTCGATGTCGAACTCCATCGCGGAGTCGGCGGACCGGGTGAGGAGGGTGTACCGGGCGGCGTCGGCGCCGACCTCGTCGATCAGCTCGTCGAGCGTGAGGAGCTGGCCGGTGCGCTTGCTCATCTGAACGGGCTGGCCGCCGCGGCGGAAGGCGACGAACTGGTAGAGGACCATCTCGGTTCTCGCCGGGTCGAACCCCAGCGCCTCCGCCGCGCCCTTCACGCGCACCACGTCGCCGTGGTGGTCCGCCCCCCAGACATAGATGAGGTGATCGAAGCCTCTGCCGAACTTGTCGATCACGTACGCGCAGTCCGCCGCGAAGTACGTCGGCTGGCCGCTCGACCGGATCAGTACGCGATCCTTGTCGTCGCCGAACTTCGTCGAGGCGAACCACACCGCGCCGTCCGCGTCGTAGACGTAGCCGGCCTGGCGCATCTTCGCGATGGCCTGGTCGATCTCGCCGGATTCGTGCAGGGTCCGCTCACTGAAGTAGGAATCGAACCGGACCCCGAACCGCTCGAGGGTGGTCTCGATCATGTCGAGCATGATGGGGACGGCGGCGTGCAGGACCGCCTGCCACCGCTCCGCTTCCGGGAGGTCGAGTGCTCGCGGATCCAGTGTCGCGTCGACCGCTGCCGCGACGTCCTTGATGTAGTCGCCCGCGTAGCCGTCCTCGGGGAGCTTCGCTTCCTTGCCGTGGCGGTGCAGGAGCCGCGTTTCGACCGACCTGCCGAACAGCTCCATCTGTCGTCCGGCGTCGTTGTAGTAGTACTCGCGTTGCACGTCGTTGCCCACGGCCTCCTGCACGTTGGCGATGGCGTCGCCAAGCGCCGCGTTGCGAGCGTGTCCGATGTGGAGGGGTCCGGTGGGGTTCGCCGAGACGTACTCGACCTGGACCTTCCGGCCGGTCTTCCGCCAGCGCCCGTAGTCGTCCCCCTGCTGGAGGATCTCGGCCAGGGTGTCGGCGAGCCAGGTATGCCGGAGGAACACGTTGACGAAGCCCGGCCCCGCCACCTCGGCCTTGGCGATGACCCCATCGGTCGGCAGGTTCGCCACGATCGCCTCGGCCACCTGCCGGGGCGAACGCTTCGCCTTCGGCGCCAGCACCAGCGCGAGGTTGGTCGACCAATCCCCGTGCTCCTTGACCCGCGGCCGATCCAGGTCCGGCTGCGGCAGTTGGTCCGGGTCCAAGCCGAACTCGGGCGCGGCCGCCCGAGCAGCCCGCGCGAACAGATCGACGAGGGCGTCCTGGATGGCCATGGGTGGGACGAGTGTAGGCGCGAAGCCGGGCGTCAGGGTCGCAGACGCGTTGTTACCATGCCAGGAGACCGGCGCGATGTTGGCCGGCCACCGGGCCCCCGTAGCTCAGAGGATAGAGCACGCGCCTCCGGAGCGCGGTGCGCAGGTTCGAGTCCTGCCGGGGGCACTCGCCCCTTGACGAATCGCCCCGCATATTGCCTGGTAGAGGCCCAGGTGGAATGTCCGATCGCCCAGCTCCCAACCGCAACATCTTGGGGTTCGAATAGGCTCCTCCCGCCGCTGAAGGAGCGCGTGCGCTCAATCCGCGTTGCCGAGCCTGAGTGCGCCGGCCGACCGACGGGCCGAGGACGAGGGCATCTCCGGGCTTCCGTTGGCTCACCTACACTCCCTGCGTGGAAGTGCAGTCGCCTCCGATCCGGTTCACACGCTCGGGCAAGCTGGCCATCGCCTACCAGGTGCTCGGCCAGGGTCCGGACCTCCTGTTCAGCTCGGATGGCCGAGCAACCTGGCGCTCCTGTGGGAGCACCCGTCCGTGGCTCGGTTCTTCACGCGCCTCGCGTCGTTCTCACGGCTGATCCTGTTCGACCCTCGAGGGACGGGCCTCTCCGACCGAGGCAGCGTACAGAACGGACTCGAGCAGGGGTTGGACGACGTGGCCACGGTGCTCGATGCCGAAGCATCGGTCCGCTGCGCGCACTTCGCGTGCCACCTGGGCGGCCGGGTGGCATTGATGTTCGCCGCAACGTATCCGGAGCGAACCTCCGCGGTCGTGACGTTCGGTTCCCACCCGGCCGCCATGCGCGACGAGCCGGACTACCCGTGGGGGGCCACGCCGGAGGAGCTCGAGCGAGTGATCCGGGCACAGAGCGATCCGAGTGAGGAACGCATCCGCGTGATGTTCACCGAGATCGCGCCGAGCCTCGCCACCGACGAGGCGTCGGGGCGATGGTGGGCGCGCCACTACCTCGCCTCCCGCAGCCCTCGCGAGTACGTCGCCTATCTCCGGTCGCTGCCCCAGGTCGACATCCGCCGCGTTCTGGGGTCGATCCGATGCCCGGTGCTCGTCATGCACGCCCTCGGTGATCGGAGGGGCCGCATCGAGGCCAGCCGATACATGGCGGAGCGGATCCCCAACGCCACCCTCCTCGAACTACCGGGAAGCGACCACCTCCCGTTCTTCGAGGGAGCCGAGGCGATCCTGGCCGAGACCCAGCGCTTCCTGACGGGCGCGCACCCGGTCCCTGAGGAGAACCGGGTCCTCGCCACGATCCTGTTCACCGACATCGTGGGATCCACCGAGCGGGCGGCAGCGACCGGTGACGAAGGATGGAAGGCGCTGCTGGACGAGCACGACGCCGCCGCTCGATCGCAGGTCGAGTCGCATCGTGGACGGCTGGTGAAGACGACCGGCGACGGCATCCTCGCCATCTTCGACGGCCCGGCGCGAGCGCTGAGATGCGCGGTCGCGCTGCGCGAGGAGATGGCCGGGCTGGGGATCGAGATCCGGGCGGGGGTGCACACCGGCGAGGTGGAGCTTCGTGGCGACGACGTTGGGGGCATCGCCGTGCACATCGCCTCGCGTGTGTCGTCGAACGCCGCCGCAGGGGAGATCCTCGTCTCCCGGACGGTCACCGACCTGGTCACCGGCTCGGGCATGGAGTTCGCGGATAGGGGGGCCATCAGCTCAAGGCGTTCCGGGAGAGTGGCAGCTCCTCGCCGCCCGCTGACTCCGTTCACCTCGATCCTGGGCTGAGTCCCGGCTACCCAGTAGGCCGTAGAGATGGGCGACTTGCGTCTGTACGCGCGGGTTCGAACAAAGCTCCTGCCAGGGCGTGATTCCTGACGGATTCCCTGACATATTGCCTGGTAGAGGCCCATGTTCGATGTCCGATCGTTCCACCACCGAAGCGCTTCGGCGTCCGGGTCGAGCACCCGATCGCCGATGGCGTGATCGAAATCGTTCGGCTCTGTTGGTTCATGACTGAAGGATCAGCGTGAACCGCTGGGCGACGCCTTCCCCTCTCCGGATGGGGTCAGCTTGCTGCTCGCAGGAGTCGTCTCGCGCCTCGAGATGAGCAGGTAGGTCTCCATCTCGCCCTTTCCCTTCACGGAGGTGATTCCGCGCGCTTCGCACACGTACATGTCTTTGATGAGCTCGTAGGTTGCGGCGCTCACCTGGATCGATCCGGGGACACCTTCGGACTCCATACGACTGGCAGCGTTGACCGTATCGCCCCACAGATCGTAGGAGAACTTGTGGGTTCCGATGATCCCGGCCGTGACCGGGCCGGAGTTGATGCCGATCCGAAAGGAGAGACGACGACCCTTGACCTGGTTCGTCGCGAAGTGATCTCGGATGCGCAGCGCCAGCTCAGCGATGACGTGCGCGTGATCGAGCCGGCCTCGAGGGACTCCGGCGGCGACCATGTACTCATCGCCTACCGTCTTGATCTTCTCCAGCCCCAGCTCGGCGACGAACCCGTCGAACCTCGTGAAGACGTCATCCAACAGACCCACCAGATCGGACGGCGACATCCCAGCAGACATCGGCGTGAAGCCGACGACATCGGCGAACAGTACGGACGCCGAGGCGAAGTCGTCGGCGATCATGGTGTTGTCGGTCTTGAGGCGTTCGGCGATCTCGTCGGGAAGGATGTTGTGCAGCAAGTCGTCGGATCGTTCCTGGAACCGATCGCGCTGGTGAACGAAGTACGCCAGGACGGCCAGGGTGACGATGCCCGTCGCGACGAGGTTGAAGGCGGCCGCGGCTGCCGGATCCGACCTTCGGTAGATCGGATCGATCCAGTCGGGTATCACGACCGCGTACACCACGGAGGCTGTGAACGCGACGAACCACCAGATCGCTGCCTTGAGGCTGATCGCGAGCAGCGAACCCAACACGAGGAGCAACCCGAACACGACGGCCAGTCCTGACGGCAGGAGCCCCCCGAACAGCGCTGTTTCGGCAAGCCCGCCCACGAAGGCCAGGACGAAGAACGCAGTCACGATCCAGGCGAAACGATGCGGCTTGAGCTGTATCGCGATTAGAAAGAAGGGCGTCACGGCGACCAGGCCGAAGTTCATCGCCGCGACCCACGTGTATCCAGCACTGAGGTCAGCGAGGGCTGCCGCGAGTGTGAAGAGCATCGCGACGACGGCGGCGACGACCAAGACCCGTCGCCCTCCTCGCTTCGTCTCCGGTTCCCCTGGGTAGGCGCCGATCGACAACACGTACTCGAGGATCCGTCTCCAGCGAGGCGACGCGTCGGCCATTCGGCGAGCCTACCGAACCAGGTCGGCGCAGGTATCGGGTCGCACGAAGTGGCGCTGGCCCTCCCATGCCTGGAACGGCGGCCTCAAGCGAGGAGGTCTACGTCATTCGACGGCCCACTCGCCAATGCGCTCCATACGACGCTTACTGGTGATTCGCCGCCCCGATGAGGGCATGGAGATTGGCCCGATTTGCTCCTGTACGTGTGGGTTCGAATAGCTCCTACCAGGGGCACTCCGCCGCCTGGCGGACTACATCGTCTGTTCGAGCACCGCGAGGTCGCGCCGTGCGTAGCGGTTGTGCCAGAACTCTTCTTCCATGACCGTCTGGAGGCAATCGAGCACCGTCACCTTGCCGTTCTCGAGCACCTCGACCTCTCGCGGGAAGTCCGCGGCGTCGACGCCTGCCAGGTACGCGCGGAACTTCGCGGCACGGTCGGCGCGCACGGCGAGCGCTTCAGCGAGCGACGGCTTGACGCTGTAGTCGAGCCCGGGCCAGGGGAAGTCGAGCGAGCCGGTGTTCGGGAGTCCCATCGCATGGAAGCTCTCGCCGAGGTTCGGCACGTTGAACCACTTCTCCATGGCGAAGACGAGGTGCTGCACCGTCTGCACGAACGAGAATTCCTCGTTGACCGATTCCTGCGCCTTCTCCTCGCCGAGCGCCTGCGCACGCGCGATCGTCGGAGCCCACACCTCCTCGAGCGCCGCCCATGCGTCGCGCAAGCCGTCCGGATCCGACGCGCGGATCATGGCTCGCACCGGATACCACTGGTCGCGCTCGTTCACGTACTCGGTCACGTCGACACCGTTCACGACGAGCCTGTCGACGAACGCGTCGATGTCGACGTCGACCACGAACGCGTGACTGATCCGTGCACCGGTGAGGTTGACGTCGCGGAAGCGAGCGCCGCTCATGTCCGCGCCCCAGAACACCGCTTCAGTCAGGTCACCTTCGAACTCTCCCGGCATCGCTGCCCTCCGTTTCTGCTTCCTCGTACTGCGAAACTCCCAGATGCGGCTACTGGGGGGTCAACACGCAGAACTCGTTGTCGTCGGGGTCGGCCATGACGACCCATGAGACGACGCCTTGACCGATGTCTCGGCGAGTCGCTCCGAGAGAGATCAGTCGCTCGACCTCCGCCTCCTGGTCGCCGTCCTTCGGAGGAGCGATATCGAAGTGCAGCCTGTTCTTTCGGGTCTTTGGAGGCAGAGGCGGACCGAAGGTGATGAACTGGCCGGTACCGTCTGGTGCCCGGATCGCCGTCTCACCGTCCTGATCCCACACCAACGGCCAACCGAGGGCTTCGCTCCAGAAGTACCCGATCTCCGGACCGGACCCGTCGCAGGTGATCGACCCCAACAAGCCTCCATAGTCGACGAAGGTGTTGTCCTGCTCGAGTACGCAGAACTCGTTGCCCTCCGGATCGGCGAGCACGACGTGCTCGGCGTCCGGGCCCTGACCGATGTCGATGCGGCGCCCACCCAGATCGATCGCCCGCCGAACCGTCGCGTTCTGCGCTTCGCTCGACGTGCTCGACAGATCGACGTGGATGCGGTTCTTGCCTTCCTTCGGCTCCGGGACCGGCGCGAGCTCGATGTAGAACCGCGTTCCGTCCGTGGGCCTGAGAACGACCTCCGCGGCTTCATCGTGCGTCTCCCAATTCAGAACGCCGGCCCAAAAGCGGGCGAGGCGGACTGGGTCGTTCGCGTCGAAACAGAGGGTCGTCAGCCGCAGTGTCATCCGCTCCTCTCCTGAAAAGTTCCACCAATCTCAGCCTATTCGAGTCTCGGCGCGTCTTCGCCATCTTTGGCGGCCCGCGTCAACCCCGATTCCCGGTGACCAGCTCGTCACACGCAGCCCGCTGCGGTCCCGGTCTGTCAACGCCGTTCAGCGCTCCGACGCGAGCACGGCTGCGCTGCACCGAAGCATGGGTTCACTCGGGGTGCCGTCGATCGCGAGCGCGGACGGTTTGCACTCTCTCGCTCGTAAGGGCGTACAACGTAGCGATCGCCTCTTGCACACGCGGGTTTGAATAGGCTCCTGCGCACCGAGGTAGGTGACCACTACCGCAGCGCCCCACAACGCCAGTTTCGCCCGAACCGTGGAAGAAACCAGCGACCAGGAGGAGGGTTGCGCCGACGATCGCGCCCGGGACGATCCGGAGGACGGCGCGGAGCAGATCGCGGTCGCCGCGACCGGCGATCCCGAAGAGCACGAGATGCAGGGCGCGGACCAGGAGATAGGCGACCCCGAAGATCACGCCGTCATCGCCCAAGGCGCGCGGCGCCGCGAGAGACACGATGAGCATCGCCGCGACCGCGGCGAGCACGGCGAGGCGGACGGCGCCCTCCTCGGGATCGAGGGTGTTCGTCAGCCAGGCGTACGCCGACCACGCCCACCAGAGCATCCCGAGGAGCAGCAGGGCCCGGAGCAGACCGCCCCACGTCGGGTTGCGCGAGAGGAAGCTGGTCACCTGCGTGATGGCGAAGACGAACACGAGGTCGAAGAAGAGCTCGAGCGGCGTGACCCGCTGTTCGCGCTCGGCCCGTCGATCGCCCATGGGGACACCGGCCTCGGGACGGCTGCTCAGAAACCCGTCCTCCTCTCCAGCTGTTCGGGGTATGGCGCCCCAAGTTTGCGCTTCCGCATGTGTTTCCCTCAGGAGCGCGGAACGAGTTGAGCGTTGCGGCTCTCGCTTCCGTGGTCACGGTGGAGTCGACGATGCTGAAGGCGTACCGGTGATACTTGGAGCGATAGGCAGCGTCGATCTCGTCCCTGATGTCGTCCGCCTCGACGAGGAGAACCTCCTTCTCGACGCCGCCGGCGTGGATGCGTGCTTCGTGGCGAGCCCCGGCGCCGCGGAACCAGGAGGACGTGCGTCCGTTGACGGATCGGACGTAGAGGTCGTCGCCGTGGCGGACGACCCAGATCGTCACCGGGTTTCGCAGCGTGCCGTCGCCTCTGAGGGACGCGAGCTGCAGCTCATCCGCCGCTTCGACCCTGCTGAGCTCCTCGCTCGTCCATCCGGTCATCGGAACCTCTCCTTCGTCAGAGCTCGATGAGGACCTTGATCGCCTCCCGTTCGTTCATAGCCCGGTAACCGTCGGGCACCTCGTCGAGTGGCACCGACCGATCGAAGACTCGGCCGGGCTCGATCGTGCCTTCGAGGACGTCCGGGAGCAACTCCTCCATGTAGGCGCGGGCGGGCGCGGGTCCACCGCCGATAGTGACGTTCCTGAAGAAGGTCGCGATCGCGTCGGGCACCGAGTCTTCCTGCGGCAGCCCGACGCGCCCTACCGCGCCACCGGGACGAGCGATCTGGAGCGCCGTTAAGGTCGACTCCTCCAAGCCGACGCATTCGAGGACCGAGTGTGCGCCGAGGCCATGGGTCAGCTCGTGCACGCGCTCGACCGCCTCGTCGCCGCGCTCGCTGACGATGTCCGTCGCGCCGAACTCCGTCCCGAGCGCGATCCGGTCGGGATGGCTGCCGAGGAGGATGATCCGCTCGGCGCCGAGCCGCTTCGCCGCGATCACGCCGCACAAGCCGACGGCGCCATCTCCGACGACGGCCACGGTCTTTCCGGGGCGGACGTCGGCGACCACGGCGGCATGGTGGCCTGTTCCCATCACGTCCGAGAGCGTGAGCAGCGACGGCATCAGGGCGTCGTCGGCCCCGACCGGCAGCACGACGAGCGTCCCGTCCGCTTGCGGCACACGAACGGCTTCGCCCTGTCCGCCGTCGACATCGTCGGAGCCATACCTGCCCCCATGGAGGCATTCGGTCTGCAGACCCTCCTGGCAGAACACACAGGTACCGTCGGACCACAAGAACGGCGAGACGACCACGTCTCCGGCCTTGACGGTCTGGACGTCGGTGCCAACGGCCTCGACGACGCCGACGAACTCGTGGCCCATGCGGCGGCCATTGTCGCTGCGTTCCATCGTCTTGTACGGCCAGAGATCGCTGCCGCAGATGGCGGCGCGGGCGACGGTGACGAGGGCGTCGGTCGGCTCGATCAGGCGGGCGTCAGGGACGATCTCGATGCGGACGTCGCCGGCGCCGTACATGACAGTCGCGCGCATGTTGAGGCTTCCTTTCGTGTTCGGAGGGCTCGAAGTCGCTCCATCCCCAAGAAAGCTCAGTCGCGGCCCATCGTGGTGGCCACGTCGGCCTCGTTGCCTTCGGCGTCGGCCAGCCGGTCCTCGACACCGTCGGCCTCATGGAACTGCCGCGCCGTGATCCGGTCGGTCATGCTCTTCAACATACCAAGGGGGGCATTCCAGCCCACCGCGTCCCACGGGGCCTGCCGGTCTCCCATGCAGCCACCTGCAGAACCAGTCGCCCTCGACGTAGGCTTTGCCCCCTGAGAGGAGGACGCGGATGAGCGCGGGATCGGATGTGGAAACGAGGACGGTGAAGGTGCCGGGCGCAACGCTCTACGTCGAGGTCCGGGGCGTGGGCCCGGTTCTCCTGTGCATCCCTGGAGGGCCGACCGACGCGGAGCGTTCCGGACATGGCCTTTGAGCTCCCCGGGAAGGATCAGCTGCTCGGTCCCGAGCGAGTCGGTGTGCAGGGCCGCGCCGTCGAACAACCACGTCACGGTGGCCAGGCCGATATGCGGATGAGGTCCGATCTCGAGCGGCGGCGGCTCGGCCACGTCGTCCGGCGTCATGAGATCGACGAAGCACCACGGGCCGACGGTTCGGCGTCCCTTCGTCGGGAGGACCCGAAGGATCCCCATCTTTCCGATCGAGGTGGACCGGCCCTCGCGCACCTCGATCGTGCTCACGCCGAGGTCGGGAGTCACCGCCATGAACCCCTCGACCGGTCCGCTCACCTGGTCCCTCCCGGAACGCTGCGCCCCTCATAGTGTCGCATCGGCGCCGGTGTCACTCGACTCGCCATGCCTCCCGCCGCGCATATAGGTCGCGGAGCGTCCCGATCTCCGCGCCGTGGTGGTGGGCAGAGGGTACGCGAAGCGCCTCCTGGGGGGCGAGCACGGTGCATCCCCGTGGAAACTCGCGCTCACACGGTTCGCAGCGCCTCCGTGGGCGACAACCGCGCAGCCCGAAGCGCGGGGAGCAGGCCGGCCACCGCGCCGATGGCCAGGGCGGCACCGAATCCGCCTGCCCAGGCCAAGGGTGGGACCACGACGGCCCATCCCTTGGTCGACGCGTACACGGCGGTGGCGACCGCGCCTATCGCCACCCCTGCCACCCCGCCGAGGATGGCAAGCATCGCGGCCTCGGCGAGGAACTGGCCGCGGATGTTGCCCTTGGTGGCCCCCAAGGCGCGACGAAGCCCAATCTCCGACCGGCGTTCCAGGACCGAGATCACCATGATGTTGGCGACCCCCACGCCCCCCACCAGCAGGGCCACCGCTCCGAGGCCGAGGAACAGGCCGGTGAACGCGCTCTTGGCCTGGGCCCGGGCCACCAAGGCTGACGACGGCTGGCTCACGTTCACCTCGTTGGGGGCCTCCGGATTGGCCGTGGCACCCAGGACGGACTGCACGGCCGCGACCTCTTCGGTTCGAGCTCGGACGTAGACCGTCGAGGGATGACCGTCGAAGCCCAGGTAGGTCTCGGCCGCCGGGAAGCCGACCAGGACCGAGGAGTCGATCTCGGGGGCGAGCACCGCCGGGCGGAGGATGCCGGCCACATAGAACCATTGGTTCCCCACCAGGATCCGCTCGCCGGGGAAGACGCGGTCGATCCCCAGTCGCTTGGCGGCAGCCGAACCCAGGACGGCGACCGGCTCGGTGGCCGTTGCGGCGTTCAGGTAGCGGCCCCTGGCGACCGAGGTCCCCACGGTGGGCGTCAGGCCAAGGCTCACCGCCAGTACCGACAGCCCGTTGGTGTTGAACGACGGGATCAGCGGGCTTCGGTACACGCTCGCCGACACCTCGCCGGTGTACTGCACCTGGGTGACCGGGCCGATGCGCGAGACCATCCCGGGTGCGGCTACTGGGAGCTCGGCGGTCTCGCCGAAGAAGCTCTGGCCGTTGGTGACGGTGAGCAGATTCGTCCCCAACCGGTCGATCTCCGCCAGCAGGCCGGCCTGGGACGACGCCGACAACCCCAGCACCGCCACGATCGCACCGACCCCGATGGCGATCCCCAGGGCCGACAGCGCGGCTCGCAGGCGCCGGGTTCGAAGCCCGACGCTGGCCACCCGGCCGAGGTCGCCTGGCCCCATCCTGCGCGCCGCCACTCGGACCGTGCTCATGGCGACCCCACCGAGGCGAACCCGGCCACGGCCTCGTCGGCCACCACCCGCCCGTCCAGCATCTCGACCCGCCGGGGGAGGCGGTCGGCCAGGACCCGTTCGTGGGTGATGACCGCGATGGTGGCCCCTTCTGCGTTCAGGGCCTCCAGGAGGTCGAAGATCGCCGCCCCGGAGGCGCTGTCCAGGTTCCCCGTGGGTTCGTCCGCCAGCACGATGGCCGGCCTTCCCACGATGGCCCGGGCGATGGCCACCCGCTGGCGCTCGCCACCGGAGAGGGTGGACGGACGAAAGCCGGCCCGGCCGGCCAGCCCCACCCGGGCCAGCGCTTCGGCCGCCAAACGCCGTCGTTCCCGGACCGGGACCCCGGCGTACAGCAGTCCATCCGCCACGTTCTCCAGCGCCGTGGAGTGCTCGGCCAGGAAGAACTGCTGGAAGACGAACCCGATCCGCGTGGCCCGCAGGGCGGCCAGCTCGCGGTCGGAGAGCCGCGCCACGTCCAGGCCGGTGATGCGGACCGTCCCGCTGGTCGGCCGGTCCAGCGTGCCCATCACGTGCAGCAGCGTGGATTTCCCCGACCCCGACGGCCCGACGATGGCCACAAACTCGCCCTCCCGGATCGACAGGTCCACCTCACGCAGGGCGTGCACGGGCTGTTCGCCCCCATAGGTCTTGGTGACCGCTTCGAGCTCCAGGACCGGCGCGCCGAGGCTCATAGCGCCGGGACCACCACCTTCTGGCCGTCGGCGAGGCCCGACCCCGTCACCTGGACCAGGCCGTCCGCATCGTCGAATAGCCCGAGCTGGACCTGGACCAGGCTGTGGGAGCCGCTCGGGGAGACCACCTCGACCGCGTAGCCGCCACCGGCCAGCGCCAGCAGCGCGTTGACCGGGACCACCAGGGCGCCCTGCACGCTGCCCGTGGTGATGGCCACCGTCACCGGGGCCTGGTCGAGGCGTCCGGTGTCGGCGGGGTGGAGGGGTCGAACGTGGACCTCGACGGTCGGCGACGAGGACCCCGACCCCGGGCCGTTCTGGTCCGAGGACGACGACGACGTGGCCACGGTCCCCACGAAGGACACCACGCCCGAGGTGGTCGAGTTTTCAGGGAGGGTGATCAGCACCTGGTCCCCCACCTTGACCTCGGACTGCTGCGCGGCGTCGAGCTGGATCACGACCTGACGTGCGGTGGAGGACGCGGACAGGACGGCCATCCCCGGTTGGGCCGGCGAGCCGGGCGTGACGGTCTGCCCGGTGACCCGGACGGCGGTGGGTAGGAAGACCGCCGTGCCGAACGCCAGGCTCCCCGTCTTCGTCGCGCCCAGCGCCGCCTGGAGCTTCTCCAAGGCGACCAGCGTGGCGAAGCTGAACTTCGTCGACGTCGAATCTAGTTCGGAACGGGTGGCATAACGAAGGGCCACCAGGTCGGCGTTCAGCTGGCGGACGTCGGCCCCCGTCATCCCCTCCGAGAGGCTTCGGTAGGCGGGGATCGAACCGTACAGCAGGACGACCGGCGATCCGTCGACCCGGAACAGCGCGTCTCCCTCCTGGGCGATCCGGCCGACGGCCGGTAGGGCGGTGATCGTCCCGGGCAGCTGATCCACGACGGCGTAGGAGCCCGCGTATCCGAGCGTGGCGTTGACGTTGACCTGCGAGGTGAGCGACCGTCGGCTCACGGTGGCGGTGGAGGTCCGAGCCCCGTTGTCCAGCTGGTTGGCATTGGACTTCGAGCTTCCGCCGAACGGCTTGGTGACCGCCACCGCCACACCGGCCGCGACCAGGACGAGCACCACGACGAGGACCAGCCACCGCCGACGCCGCCGGGGCGTCAGTTCGTGCTCCGTGCCGGTCGAACCGGACTGCGGGCTCCCCGGAACCTTGGCGGTCGAAGGAGAGGTCGCTCGGCTCACGGGGCACCTCCTCCCGGCCCGACCTTCTGTGTCCGCGGGCCGCCCCCGGGCAGGTAGTGAGCGCATGCCTTCTGGGCAGCCTGGAACTGGGGTGAGCTGGGATCGATCGCCCCTCCCGGGCCCATCACGATCGTCGCCCCGCTCGAGAAGTCCGGGTCAGGGAAGTTCGGCACGCCGTCGGATCGCATGCAGGCAGAGAACGCCAGGAAGCGAGCCTGGTCGGCGGCCGGGATCCTATGGCCGCCCGCCCCCGTGTCGAGGAGCGGCTGACACGCCCGCTGCGCTGCCTGGAACGTCGATAAGTTCGGATCGACGCCCAACTTGCCAAGGTCGATCTGGCCCGAGTCGGGGAAGTTCGCGATCCCGTGCGATCGCATGCAGGCGCCGAACGCGGCGGGGCCGGTGGCCGTGCGCGAAGAATCGCTCGCGCTCGCGCTCGGGCTCACCTGAGCCACCCCGGGGCCGGCATGAGCGCCGGTGCAGGCCGCGGCAAGAACGGTCAGCAACATCACCGCGACAGCCAGTGGACCGGCCCGACCGAGCACTCCCGCTTCTCCCAGCCCTCTGACCAACGACGCGATCATCGACGACATCCGTTCTCCTTCGTCCGGTATCTGTGGGCGATGGTGCGGTTCGGGTGGTTGTCCGGTGGTGACGCCGGTGGCGGGATCCCTCATGGCGATCATCCGCCCCTGGGTGTGCCCTTGGGCCCGCCGCGGGGGAGGTTCTGCGCGCACGCTTTCTCCGCCGCCTGGAGCATGGGGTCGCTGTCGGACATCCCGGGCGGCAGCCCGATCATGGCCCCGCCCCCCGGCGGGAAGACCGGGTCGGGGTAGTTCGGGACCCCGTGCGCCCGGACACAGGCCGCGAAGCGGAGGAAACTCTCCTTGTCGGCGGCCGAGGGCTGGCTGCGCTGCCCCTGGGGGAGCAGCGAGGCGCATGCCTGCCAGGCGGTTCGAAACTGCGGGGAGTGCTTGTCGAGGCCGGGCGGCACTGCACCGCCGGGGTCCGGGAAGTTGGGCACCCCATGGCCCCGCACGCACACGGCGAAGGCCAGCTCTCCGGCCTGGTGCGTGGGCGACGCGCTCGAGCTCGCCTGGGCAACGCCGAGGCCGGCCGAACCACCGGAACACGCTGCCGAGAGGACGGCCAGCGTCACCAGCGCCACCGCCCAGGCCGCCGATCGAAGGAGGAGCGGATCAGGGGTTGCCGGCAATTCGGACGTCGACCTCCTCGGCGGCACGCCTCCTCCTCGGGTCTCGCGAACGCTTCCCTTCTACGCCGAGGCCGGTTGCAGCACGGTTACAGCCGACTCGAAGCAGCCGCCCTGGGGCGGTCCGTCATCAGGGCGAGGCGGACCGCCGGCGGCTCCACGGGCCGGGAACGACCCACCACATCAGCGTCAGCACGACGATCCCGGAGACGCCGACGACGAACAGGATCCAGCCGGCGCGATTCCCGGCCAGGCTCGGGGCTCTCACGACGAATCCAGCGATCGGGCCCGGGACGGCCCACAGGCGCTCACAGCGGGGGGCCGTGACCTGTCCAGGCATCGGGCTGTGGATGGTGCATCTCGTCTGCGGCCCTCCGAACGGGGGTGGCCGGAAGAACGCGGGCGGCCGCCCGGGCATGACCTCCCGGAAGGGTGGGCCGGCCAGCGGCACCGGGACGGCCGTGCGGCCGTGCGATCCGAGCAGGAGACCACCACCCACCGCGGCGACGACGGCGAAGGCCACCACTGCGACGAGCATGGGCGATCGCCAGGGTGCGCGATGCTGCGGCGGTGACGGGCTGACCACACCTCGCTCGGTGGCCCACGACGCGGCGAACGCGCGGGGGTCGAAGGCACCGGTCCCCAGCACATCCTCGACCGACGCACCCTCGGACCGGGCCTCTTCGAGGTCCACCGCCAGGTCCGCGGCCATCTCGTTCGCCACCGCATCCGGCACGCCGAGCCGCTTCCACTCCTTGCGGCATTCCTTGACGAATCGGTCCATCGCCTACACCTCCGCCTGGATCAGCCCGAGCACCGCGTCGATGGCATCGCGCGCGGCCCGCCACTCGGACGCGCCGGCCTCGAGCTCGCGCCGGCCCTCCCGGGACATGCGGTAGTACTTGCGCGGAGGCCCGCCGTCGCTGGCCGCCCGGTAGGTGTCCACGAGGCCCTCACGCTCCAGGCGACCCAGCAGCGGGTAGATCGAACCCTCGCCGACGGTCTGAAGGCCTCGCGCCTTCAGGCGCTTCGTCATCTCGTATCCGTACGCCGGTTCCTCCTCGACCACCGCCAGAAGGCAGAGATCGAGGACCCCCCGGAGGAGCTGGCTGCGACGACCCTGTGCGGTTCCCATTGGGCGAATGATAGCGGTCATTCCCTTGTACCGCAAGGCACCTTGGGGGGAGGGACCACTCATGGCGAGCGCCGCTCCACACGACCCTTTCCCCCGTTGGGGAGCCACGATGAGCACGCCTTCTGGGCAGCCTGGAACTGCGGCGATTTTGGATCCATGCCCGTCGGCAGGTCGGGGAACTGGAAACCGTGGCCGACGATCGGATCGGGGAAGTTCGGCTCCCCATGGGATCGCAGGCAGGCCGCGTACTCGAGCGCCGCCTGCTCGTCGCCGGCAGCCGGCCCGCCACCGTTCCCAAGGGGCAACAATGCCTGGCACGACCTCTGCGCGACCTGGTACCTGGGTGAGAGGGTGTCGATACCCGCCGGCAGCTCGCCGCCGGGGTCCGGGAAGTTCGAGATGCCGTGGGATCGCATGCACGCGGAGAACGCGAGCGCCCCGGTCCTGCCGGTGGACGAGGCGCGGACCCACCGCTCCCGACCGGCACTCCACCGCCGATCGGCAGTCGCCCGGGGAGGCTCTGGCACGCCTTCTGGGCGGCCAGGAACTGCGACGACGACAGCTCGATCTTCGAGAGGTCCATGCCCACCATGAGATGACCCCCCTGAGCGGTGATGGACGGATCGGGGAAGTTCGGCACGCCGTGGGAGCGCATGCACGCGGCCCACACCAGGGCTGTCTTCTGGCGCTCGGCAGCCTCCTGGGCTCGGTTCGGCCCGCTTCCCTGCGGGTCCAGCGACTGGCATGCGGCCTGAGCCGTCTGAAACTGCGGCGAGTTCGGGTCGAGGCCGGCGGGCAACGCCTCGGGCGGGTCCGGGAAGTTCGCCACCCCGTGGGAGCGCATGCACGCGGCGAAGGCGATCGGGCCGCGTTCGGCAGCGTGCACGCTCGGGCTGGAGCCCGCCCCTGCCACGCCCGGGCCCGAGGGCCCTCCCGAGCAGGCCGGGCCGAGGAGGACCAGCGCCGCCAGACCGATCGGCCACGCGCCGACACTCACTCGCGGTTGGCGCAGGCGTCTCACGGGTCCGTTCTACGCCCCGACCGGTTGCGCGACGGTCACAGCCGGGACCCCCATCAGCCTGTAACCCCCGTGCAACCCGGTCCGTAGGAGCATCACGAAGATGTCGCGGAGCCGAGAATGGACGGCGTGCGCGTGCTGGTGATCGAGGACGACCGGGAGCTGGCCGAGGCCATCGCCCTCGGGCTGCGGCGCGAGCGGATGGCGGTCGACCTCGCCTTCGACGGCCCCTCCGGGCTCGAGCACGGCCTGGTCAACGACTACGACGTCATCGTCCTGGACCGCGACCTCCCCGGGCTGCACGGCGACGACGTGTGCGCGCAGCTCATTCAGGCCGGATCCCGGAGCCGGGTGCTGATGCTGACCGCAGCGGGGACGATCCAGGACCGGGTCGAAGGGCTGGGCCTGGGAGCGGACGACTACCTGCCCAAGCCGTTCGCCTTCGCCGAGCTGGTGGCACGGATCGAAGCGCTGTTCCGCCGCTCGCAACCCGCCGTCCCGCCGGTCCTGGCCTACGACGAGCTCGAGCTGGACACCGCCCGCCGCCGGGCCTCCCGGGGCGGCCGCGCGCTGGACCTGGGGCCGAAGGAGTTCGGTGTCCTGGAGATGCTGCTGGCGGCCAAGGGGCGCGTCGTGTCGGCTGAGGAGCTGCTCGAGCGGGTGTGGGACGAGATGGCCGACCCCTTCACCACCGCGGTGAAGGTGGCCGTCAGCCGATTGCGGCGCAAGCTTGGCGACCCCCCGCTGATCGAAACGGTCGCCCAGGCCGGCTACCGGATCGGAGGTTGAGCCCGATGGCCCTGCGAGATCGCGTTCCAATATTTCGTTCCCGGATCCACCTGCCCCGGCGGACCGTCCGGCTGCGGCTGGCCCTGATCTACGGTGGCCTGTTCTTCGTGGCCGGGGTCGTGCTGCTCACGGTCACCTACGCCCTGGTCCACCATTCGACCGGCAACATCGGGGTGATCCGCCGGCAGGGCGGCTTCGTGGTCCAGATCAACGTCCCCGCCGGGCAAGCCCGGTTCCCGAAGCCGGGGCCCACGGCCGAGCAACATCACGTCACAGCGAGCAAGCCGCCCTTCCCTCCCCCGCTCGAGGTGTTCGGGAAACTGTTCGATCAGCAGCGCGCGGTGGTCCTGCACCAGCTCCTCGTCGAGTCCGGGGTCGCGCTGGGCGTCCTCCTGCTCCTCTCCGTCTTCCTGGGCTGGCTCATGGCGGGCCGGGTGCTCCGGCCGCTTCGGACGATCACAGGTACCGTGCAGACCATCTCGGCCAGCAACCTCCACGAGCGCCTGGGGCTATCCGGTCCCGAGGACGAGATCAAGGAGCTCGGGGACACGTTCGACCGGCTGCTCGGAAGGCTGGAGGCGTCGTTCGAGGCCCAGCGCCAGTTCGTGGCCAACGCGTCGCACGAGCTTCGAACCCCGCTGGCCCGCCAGCGGACCCTGGTGGAGGTCGCGCTCGGGGATCCCCAGCCGACCGTCGAGTCTCTGCAGGCCACGAACGAACGCACCCTGGCCGCCGGTGAGCAGCAGGAGCGGCTGATCGAGGCGCTCCTGACCCTGGCCCGGAGCGAGCGCGGGCCGGACCGGGACGAACCGTTCGATCTGGCGGCCTTGACCGAAGACGTCCTGGAATCCCGCCGTCCCGAAGCGGAGCGCCGCGGGCTGCGGGTCGGATCGACGCTGCAGCCCGCGGAGATCGTCGGGGACCCCGGCCTGGTGGAGCGCCTGGTGGCCAACCTCGTGGATAACGCGCTGGAGCACAACGTCGCCAGCGGGTCCGTGTGGGTCACCACCCGGGGCCGGGAGGGCAGGGCCGAACTGTCGGTCGCCAACACCGGCCCTGTGGTGGCGGCGGAGGACCTGGCCCGGCTGTCGAAGCCCTTCCAGCGGGCCACCCCGGACCGAACCGACCATGGGGAGGGCTTCGGGCTGGGCCTGTCGATCGTCCGAGCCATCGCCGCCGCGCACGACGCGGAGGTGGAGATCCGGGCTCGGCCGGACGGAGGCCTGGAGGTCGACGTGGCCTTCTCGCTCGTGCCCCGAGAGGGATAGGTCTTTCGGGGTGGAGGGGTTGCCTACACCTCGATGAGCTTGCCGCTGGCGAAGAAGTAGGTCCAGCCGTCCATCTCGGGAGGCTCAACCCCGAGCTGGGTCAGGATCGTGGACACCTGGGAGCGGTGCTCGGTGCCGTGGTTGACGGCCTGGAGCAGGATCAGCGACGCCGGCATCCGCCACGTACCGGGTGGATCATCGCCGGTCACTTCGACCTCGTGGTCCCGGCCGGCCTGGGTCGCCGCCTCCTCGAGCTGCGCGTCGCCGTTGGCGAACCGCTCGGCCAGGGCCCTCGAAGACGGGGAACGGCCCTTCCGGGAGCCGCTCGGGCCGTTCGGTGCCGAGGAAGCGCGCCGCGTATCCCTCCTGGGCGTTCGCGATATGGACCAGGGTGGCGCCGACGCTCCCGTAGGTTCCGGTGGCGGTGGCATCGAGCTGCTCCGGCGAGAGCCTCCGGCACGCCTCCACCAACCGCTGATTCATCATGGCGTTGTGCCGGAAGAACTCCACGAGGAGATCCATGCCCGGCATCTTAGCCAGGGTTGAGCTATTCGAAACGGGCGTTGTCGGGTTGGGTGATGCGGCCAAGCAGAGGCATGGTCGCCATGATCACACCCAAGGAGAGGACGAAACCGGTTCCCATGGTCAGGTAGTAGACGGGGCCTGGATATGCCACGTGCGCGGTTGGCGGCACCAGGGCCTTGACCACCGGCAGAGCGATGGCAGCGCCCGTGACCGCCGCGACCAACGACGCCACCAACAGGGGAAGTACCGACTCCAGCAGAACGACCGTCCGCAGAACAGCGGTCGGAGTGCCGCTCACCCGCAGCAACGTGAACGGACGTTTGCGCTCCACAAGACTGCCGCCGACCGTGACCGCAAGGCTGCAACCTGCGACCAGCAGTGTCAGCCCGAGTGCCACGAGAACGACTCGCTCCAGGTTGTTGACATCGTTGTTCCTGGTCTGGGCGACCTCGCCGAACGTCTCCGGTTCGGCGTCTCCCATCTGCCATGCCTCCAGGGGGATCGTTTCACCGGGGGCCGTCTTACCTCCCGTCGGGAGCGTCGCGTCCAATCCGGCCAGGAAGGTTCGGACCTTCTCGAGCGTGTGCGCGTCTTCGGTCTTCACCAACAGCGCGCTGGTGGACAGACCGGCCATCGCGACCGAGGTCGCGGGGCTCCTTCGATCGACGAGGGGCAGGTTCTTGTAGATCTGCAGCGGATTGTCGCTGAAGAGCGCCTGCCCATCCACCATCACGGCCTTGGCGCCGGGCGCACACCTCCCGAGGACACGCAACTGCTCGAGGCTCGCACAGCCGATGACGCTGTCGAATGGGGATCCGCCTCCCCCAGGATTCAGCTTGATGCCGCCGTTGCCGCTGTGTCCCGAAGATGGTGGCGGCGGTTGAGCGGAGCCGAAGCTTGGATTGGCGTAGATCGGGATCACGGTGACGCCGGGGTAGGCCTGCAGCTGATGGATGAGCTTGGCGCCGGTCTGCGGGGGAAGCCCCGCGGACGGCACCCGGAGCACGTTCGTCAGCGAGGCGCCGCCCGTCGGGCTCTGCGCCCTGTTCACCGCGGGAGCCAGGACGGCGATCCCGGTGCCCACGAAGACCGCAAGCACCAGACCGCTCACCGATCTGAACGATGCCTTCGGATTGTCCGCCAAGCGCCGCGAAGCAAGGAGTGACGACGCTCCCCGCGAGATCTTCGCCACGGCCCGTGAGGCCTGCATGGTGAGCCAGGACCCGCCCACGATCAACCCGACCATGATCAGCAGGAGGCCGAGGTACATCGGCCCGAGGGGAGTCCGCTGGGGATCTCGCTGGTTCCGCAGGATCGGGTAGACGAACAACGGGATCCCGACCAGGAGCGGGATCAGTCGCCAGGGTCCGGGAGCTGGGGGCGTGACCTTCCGGCTGACGCCAAGCGGGGAGATCTGCACCCGCCGGAGCGACGCAAGCGAAGCCACGGCCGACCCGATGGGAACGACGACGAGCATGCTCACGTAGCCCCAGATCGTCGGAGTCACGTAGGTGGGGAAGAATCGAGCGCCCGAAAGGGCCACGTTCGCCAGGGCCGGCCGAACGAGCAGGAACACTCCGATGCCGAGCAGCGTGCCGAACAAGGCTCCCACCACAGCGTCGACCGAGGCGATGACACTGATCTGAGAGGGGGTGCCCCCCACCAGGCGGATCGCTGCATAGCGTTCCTCGCGGCGGGCGGCGGAGAGCCGCGTGGCCGTGCTGATCAGGATGAGCAGCGGGAACAGGATGGCGATGGCACCGATGCCGAACGCCAGCCGATACAGGTTCGTCGTCCCCTGGGACTGGGGAGCAGTTGCGATCTTGTTGATGCGGATCGTGTTCGGCAGAGCTGCGAGCTTGGCAGGCGTGTACCCCACGATCGCTACGAGCTCCCGTGGGCCGGTCAACGCCTCCTGCCCGATGAGACCGACCTGCGAACCTGGGAAACGAGCGCCTAGTTCATCACGCGGCACCGTGGGCAGCAGTGCGGCCAGTGCCGGCGAGGCATAGAACTCTCCGCTCTTGGGCAGCCTAGGAATGCCGGGTACCAGCGGGGCGTTCGAGCCGAGGGCCGCCACGTCGAGCTGCTCGATGAACCGGCCCTGGTAGATGTTCTCGCTGAAGTTCCACAGCTCCAGGTTCGAGGTGGATCCAGGATTCCCGTGTACCGCGGCGGTGGATTCCCAGGATGGCCTCCGGCTCGTCACCTGAAAGGCGTGGAAATCGGCGAAGACGCCGAGCAGCACCGTCACCCCGATGGCGACCGCAACGGTTGTGATGATGAGTCGAACGAGCGCTTCTCTGCCGCTTCGAAGTGTTAACCGCAGGCCGAGCCCCGTCATCGCTGGACGGCCTCTGTCTTGGCGTGGGTCGTGACCCTGCCGTCTCGCACCATGATCTCGCGATCGGCGTAGGCGGCGACGCGGGCGTCGTGGGTGACCAGAACCACGGTCGTGCCCTCCTCGTGGGCGAGGTCGACCAACAGGTCCATGACGCGCTCGCCCATCAGCGAATCGAGCGAACCTGTCGGCTCATCGGCGAAAAGGACCCTCGGTTGCACGACGAGCGCTCTCGCCAGAGCGACCCGTTGGGCTTCCCCGCCCGACAGCTCTCCTGTCCGGTGGGTTCCCAGATCATCCAGCTCCAATCGCTCGAGCCACGACGCCGCCTTCCGATACGCCTCCTTACGACTGACCCTGTTGAGCAAGAGGGGCAAGGCGATGTTGTCGGATGCGCTGAGTTCGGGCACCAACTGCCCGAACTGGAAGATGAAGCCGAAGGCCGTTCGCCGGAGCTTCGTGCGATTCGTCTCGTCCAGCGTGTCAAGCCGCTGGCCCTCGAA
Organism: Actinobacteria bacterium UBA5176; assembly: GCA_002413305.1. Taxonomy (GTDB): domain Bacteria; phylum Actinomycetota; class UBA4738; order UBA4738; family UBA4738; genus UBA4738. The sequence goes on from DHWS01000071.1 coordinate 22,441, forward strand.
CCAGACTTCACCACGATCCGGTCTGAAGATGCCAGCCAGGCAGTGGAGCAGCGTCGACTTGCCGGAGCCGCTGGGGCCCATGATGGCCAGGATCTCGCCGGCGGACACCGACGCGCTGGCACCTCGAAGGGCGGGTGTCTCGCCGAACGACTTGAAGATGTCGCGCCCCTCGATGACACAGGCACGAGCTGCGGGGGCGGCAGGAAGGCCGGCGGTGTTCATCGCTGCACCATCTCCTTCAGGGCTTGGAGCCGAACCTCGGTGACGTCGATCCACCGAAGGTCGGCTTCCAGGTGGAAGAGGCCATGGTCGGCGAGCAGCGCGTCCATCGTGCTTCCCGTGCGTTTCAGCTCGGTCAACTCCCGCATCCTCTGCAGGTGGGCGGAGCGCTGGATGTCGAGATAGGCCATCGCGGAGCGGCCCAACATCAGCGAGAGCACGACCTTGGCGAAGAGCACCGTCTGGAGGTGGGGCTCCGGCTCGATCGGGTCGGTGAGCCAGGCCTCGACGTCACTCTTCCCAAGGTCGGTGATGGCATAGCGCTTGCGATCGGGGCCCGCGCCCGGCTCGATCTCGCCGGCCAGCACCTTCCCGTCCCGGGCCAGCCGTGCCAGGGTGGCGTAGACCTGGCCGAACGGGAGAGACCTGCCGCGGCCGATGTAGGTGTCGTAGTCGCGTTTCAGTTCGTAGCCGTGGCTGGGTTCACGTTCGAGCAGACCCAGCAAGGTGACCGGAACACTCATGGCCGGCAGAATACGCTGAGAGTATACGCTGAGTCAACACGGCATCCGCACGTCTGGTCAAGTGCCTGTCGAAAGGAGCTCAACGGAAAGGTACTGTGGGCCTGGCGAGTTAAGAAGGTTCGGGCAATGCTCCATCACATCTCGATCCACCGCCCGAAACCGAGGCCGAGGATTCGCGGACGCGCGGGCCCAACCGGGGCTGATGGAATCCACACGCTGCGCGACGCCAGGTCAGGAGCGCTCGTGGGTCTGTCGGTGTGGGAGTCCGCCGAAGCGCTGGACGCCCTTCGTCCGGCGCTTGCCGCCCCGATCGTCGGCGACGATTTCGACGCGTGGGAATCCGAACCCGTCCAGATGTATCTCCTGGAGGAAGCGTGAACCTCCGCCCATCGGCCGCTCGGAACGGACGGTGCGACTGGTGAACGCTAGGGTCAGCATGGCGAGGGCAAGCAGACCGAAGACGACCTCCAACGCTTGTGGCCCGATCCACGCCCACTCGACGATCTCGAAGCCGAGGAGCCCGAGGGCGTAAAGGACGATCAGTTTCCTCTTCCGCGGCCCCGGGCCGAGAGCCAGGCGAACACTCCGACCCCGCCACCGCCGACCAGCGTGGCCAGGAGGATCCCAGGGAGCCGCCAATCGCGGAATGGGGTTCCCGAGAGCGCCGACAGCTTCGCCTGGAGGAGTGACCCGTTCGGCTGGATGGTGAGCAGCGCTCCGCCTACCATGGCCGCCACGCCGGTGAACAGCAGGATGCCGAGAAGGATCCGCTCCCGCCGGTCCCGTCCAGACCCAGGTCCCCTCTGCCCTCCGTTGCCCACGATCCTCATCTCCCCCGGCAGGACTTGAGACCCGCCACCGCTCTTCTCCTTCGAATCCGATGACAAGCGTCGCGGAGGCGGGCGTCGTTCGACGCGCCCTCCTGACCCGCGCTACGTGGGCCAAGAGTCCCTGATCTGCCGGGGGAGCGTAGCGGTCGTTCGCGATAGGGTCTCCTCGCCCTTCGATTGAGGAGTCCGAACCCGATGCAGGCGATACGGATCCTGGCGAGTGTGGCCGGTGGGCTGCTCCTCGTCGGGGCGTCGATCAGCGTCCTGAAGACGCTGGTCATGCCCGGCGGAAGGATCGGGCGGCTGTACCGCGTGGTCGGCCGCGCGGTGGACCTCGTGTTCCGGATGGCCGTCCACCCTGTATCCGGCTACGAGCGCCGGGACCGTGTGCTGGCGTTCCAGGCCCCGGTCGTCCTCGCCGTCCTGCTGATCTCCTGGCTGGTGGCATTCCTCTTCGGCTTCGGCATGCTGCTCTGGCCCTCGGTCGGCGACTTCGCCGCCGCGCTGCGGGAGTCCGGTTCCTCGCTGCTCACGCTGGGTTTCGCCTCGACGAACCGCGGCGGCCCGACGGCGGTCGACTTCCTTGCCGGCGCGGCCGGGCTGATCGTGGTGGCGCTGCAGATCGCCTACCTCCCCACGCTGTACGGCGCGTTCAATCGCCGCGAGACCGAGGTCACGCTGATGGCGGTGCGGGGTGGACTGCCGGCCTGGGGACCGGAACTCCTGGCCCGCAGCCGCTTCACGATCACCACGGAGGACCTCCCGAGCTTCTATCGGCAATGGGAGCGCTGGGCAGCCGATGTCGCGGAGAGCCATTCGAGCTATCCGATCCTCCTCCGGTTCCGGTCCACGCATCCCTACGCTTCGTGGTTGATCGCGCTGCTCGCCGTGATGGACTCCGCCGCGCTGTTCTCCGCAGTGGCCCCCGACGAGCTGCCGCTCCAGGGGCGGCTGGCCCTGGCCATGGGGTCCCGCTGTCTCCGACAGCTCGCCGGCACGCTCGGGTGGTCCTACGACGACGACCCGCGGCCCGACGCGGGCATCGCCCTCAGCCGTGAAGAGTTCGACCAGGGCATCGCACGCCTGCAGACCGTGGGCTTCCACATGCAGCGCACGCCGGACGAAGCCTGGCCACACTTCCAGGGATGGCGCGTGAACTACGAATCGATCGCCTATCGACTGGCGTACACCCTCGACGTGGTGCCGGCGGCGTGGACCGGGCCACGTCGTTCGGGTGAACCGCCCGCCGCTCCGAAGCTGGTCATCAACCGCACACCCGAGCATCCCGAGGGGGCGCCCGTGCCCACCCGCGGCACGGCCGCCGCCCCGACGAAGCACTACCCGAAGGGACAGGAGGTCTCTACCCTGACGCTCGGGGAGGATGGGTCCGACCTCGACCCGGCCGATGAGACGCCGGGACCGGCGGTCACGCCTCCCGGCACGAGCTGAGCGCCCGGTGGACGAGCTCGTCGAGACGGTCGATCGGATCGCGCTCGAGACGTCCTTCTCCGGCGCGGTTCGCGTCGACGACGGTGAGGACGTGCGGCTCGCGAAGGCGTACGGGTTCGCGGACCGCGGCCACCGGATCGCCAACACGATCGATACGCGCTTCGCGATCGCCAGCGGCGCCAAGGGCCTCACCGCGCTGACCGTGGTGAGTCTGATCGAAGATGGCCTGCTCGACTGGGCCACCACCGCTCGCTCCGTCCTCGGTCCGGACCTTCCGCTGATCGACGACGGCGTGACCATCGAGCAGCTGCTCGCGCACCGATCGGGGATCGGGGATTACCTGGACGAGAACGAGGGCCGCCCCGTTCTTCCCGTACCGGTGCATGAGCTCGCGACCACCGAGCAGTACCTCGCCGTCCTGGACGGGAGGCCGTCCCTGTTCGAACCCGACGAACGGTTCTCGTACTGCAATGGCGGATACGTCGTGCTCGCGCTGATCGCGGAGCGCACGACCGGCATACCGTTCCACGAGCTCATGACCCGGCGGGTCTGCGAACGGGCGGGCATGGGCGACACCGAGTTCCTGCGCTCGGATGAGCTTCCGGGCCGGGCCGCCCTCGGCTACCTGTCGGTCGACGGTGCCAGGACCAACGTGTTCCACCTCCCGGTCCGGGGAAGCGGTGACGGCGGGATCTACTCCACGGTGGCGGATGTCCACGCGTTCTGGAGCGCCCTGTTCGACGGACGCATCGTGTCGCCGGCGGCCGTCGCCGGGATGGTGCGACCTCGCAGCGAAGCCCCGTCAGCGAAGATGCGCTACGGCCTGGGGTTCTGGCTTCACCCATCGGGAAGCGCGGTGGCGTTGGAGGGCTACGACGCCGGCGTGTCGTTCCGCAGCGTCCATGACCCGGGGTCGAAGATCACCCACACCGTCGTCGCGAACTGGTCGGACGGTGCCTGGCCCTTGGCACGGCACCTCGACGAGGTCCTCGGTCGATCTCCGAGCTGATCGCTCCGCTCCGTTCACGCCCCACTCACGTCGATCACGCAGAAGAGGTTGCCCTCCGGGTCCGCGAGGACGACGAAGTCCTCACCCGGCTCCGGCGTCCTGGGATGCCGGGTCGCTCCCAGCCCGAGCAGGCGCTCCACCTCCCCCGCCTGGTCGGCAGTGTAGAGATCGAAATGCAACCGGTTCTTGCCGATACGCTTCTCCGGAACTTGCTGCAGCGACACGTTGACGTTGCCCGCGTCCGGATCCCGCAGCACCACCCATCCGGGTTCCACCGGATCCCGGTGGACGTAGTGGAGCGCCTCTTGCCAGAACGCCATCATCGCGTCGAAGTCGTTGCAGTCCACTACCACGGATCCGACCCTGATCGTCACGCCTTCCTCCTCACGATCGACGACATCGTGCCGCACGCCATCGTAATCGGGGGCCTCAGCTCAGTCGCCGGACGAAGCTCCCAGCCGTTCGCGGACCGCCGCCGGATCGACGCGGAGGGCGGCCAGCAACTCGGCGGCGTGGTCGGGACGCTCCCGGGCCAAGAGAGCGAGCAAGAGGTGTCGGGTCTCGATGCTCCGAGACCTGGCCGAGCGCGCTTCGTGCAGGCTTCGCTGGAGGACGGCCCGCGCTCCAGAGGTGAGTGGGGGGCGCCGGTGCGGGCCGGCGACGTTTGACAGAGGGCCGAGCTGCTCGACATCGACCCCGACCGCGGCGAGCGCGTCTCGGTCCAGGGCCGTTGAGGCGGCCCGGGCGGATCCGAGGTCGACGCCGAGGGCCTGAGCAACCTCTGACCCAGGGTCGTGCAGGACTCCGAGCAAGAGATGTTCGGTCCCGATCCGCCGGTCGCCACGCCGCTGCGTCTCTTCGGCAGCCGAGGTCAGCACCGCTCTCCGTGCGTCCGCGCTGAGGCGCTTGACCATCACGCACCACCCTTCCTGTACTTGGCGTGCACCGACTGGCGTGACACTCCGAGAGCGTCGCCGATCTGCTCCCAGGACCAGCCGCGCTCGCGGGCCAGCCTCACGTGAGTGGCCTCCACCTGTTCGGCCAGACGATGCAGCGCCCCGACCGCTCGCAGGCCGATCGCCGGGTCGTCCGATCGGATCGCCGTCATGATCCCGTTCATTCCCATGGCTGTCAGTCTAGATTGCCTTGCGAGCGGTTGTCAATCTGGCTTGACAGCGACCCCGGGTCAGCCTCCCTCCAAGCCGACACCGAGATGCGCCGCAGCGACGCGCTTCGGCACGACCATCCGCCACGCCTCCAGGACGATCTCGCGCATCTCCACGTCGTCGATGGCGCTCATTCGAACCACCGCCCAGTGGTAGCGAAGGTCCGCCTGTTCGGGCATCAGGAACTTGGCCGGTTCGGACCCGACCAGCGCCTCGCGCTCCTCTTTCGGGAACGCGAACCCCATCAAAGTCTCGTCGCGCGAGAACGCCAGGTAGACGATCCGGCCGACGCGGAACTTGACCCGGTCCCGAACCAACACCTCGTAGCTCCTGGGCAAGCTCAGGGCGAGCTCGCGGACCCCTTCGATCGTCGCCATGGCGTCATTGACGATACCGGCCGCAAGATTCGATGGAGGATGCCACTACCGCGTGCTGGCGCTCATCCAGCGGACGGATTCGTAGCGGCATCGAGGTCACCCAGGGGTGATTCGATCCGGTCGTCGCGTCATCCAGATGGAGATCGAACGGACCTTCGCCGCGACGAACTCCTCCAGGCCGGGCCAGCGGAGGTTCAGGCCCAAGTTGAGCTGGTGGAGGTCACGGGCGGCGATCAGCGCGTCGAGCGTGACCGGGCTGAGGTCGGGCCAGGGCCGAACCTCCCGGTAGCCGGCCCGGAAGGCATCGACCATCCCACTCGGATCCGGATACCGGAGGAGGAAGCCGATGGTGATGGCGAGGTCCTGGACCTCGAAACCCCAGAACAGGTCCTGGAAGTCGATGACCACCAGGCGATGCCGGCCGACCATCACGTTGGAGGGACCCAGGTCGCCGTGGACCAGGTGGGGCGGATGCGGGGGGTTGCGCCAGAGTGCGTCCACCGCGCGCTGGGCCCGGTCCACCGCCTCGAGGAGGATGGTGCCGCAGACCGGGATCAGTTCGTCCAGCCGGGGTTCGTTCCGCCAGTAGAGGACCCGGTCGGCGACCAGCACCCGTGGCGGCGCCGGCGGGGCATGCCCGGCGGCGTGCTCGTGCAGGAGGGCGCTGATGCGGCCCATCGCCCGGACCAGGTCGGGACGAGGACGCCGGCGGAGCGGCCGTCCTTCGATCCAGTCGAACGCCATGCACAGACGCTGCCCCGGCACCCCGAGCGCGCCCGCCACGGTGGTGACCTGCCCGTCGCGTGTTGGGACGACCCGTGGGACGGCGACGGTCCGGTCGGCTCGAAGCGCTGCCAGCCATCCCGCTTCCGTCTGCTCGCTCCCTTCGGCATGGATCCGCTCGGTCTCGCCAACCCGGAGGGCGAACCGCGAGCCGTCCGCGACGTCCAGACGGAAGAGGCTGTTGAAGGACCGGGCGACGAACGAACAGAGACGAACGTCCCACGGGTAGTGAGCGGCGGCCTCCAACGCAACCCGACGGAGCCGGCGGATCTGTCCGCCTGGCGTTAGCTGTTCGAACGGACGCATCAGCCCATCGTGCCAGACCTCCGTCGCCCCCCGGCCTCACCTCTCAGGGAACTCTTAGGTTGCCCCAATCCCGCTGCCAGAGCGCGAGGAGAACATCAAGGCGCGAACGGGGTTGGAATCCGGCCCGCGGTGAGACAGTAAGAGGACCCCGCAGCGATGCGGGCCGAACGAAGAGAGGTGGCACGTGTCGGACATGCATCCTGAGGAGTCGGGCCGCCCGGCGGAGGAGCCGCGCGAGGAGGAAGCGGTCCCGAACGAGGACGCGCAGGGCAGCATCGAACGGCAGTCGAGCCCGCCGTCCACCCCCGACCACATCTCGGAGGGCACCACTGAGCCCATCCCGAGCTGGAGCCC
>DHWS01000071.1:29650-39277 GCA_002413305.1 Actinobacteria bacterium UBA5176
TCCCGAGCTGGAGCCCTCCACCCGCGGAACCGACACCCGCCTGGAACCCTCCGGGGGGCTGGCAGCAGGCCCAGTACCCGCAGCCTGGTTGGTGGCCGCCGCCCGGAGCCCAACCTCCTGTCGCCGCCCCGCCGCGCCGGTCCCACCGGGTCCTCGCGGCGATCGTGGCCTGCCTGGTCCTGGTCGGCGCCGGGATCGGGATCGGATGGGGCCTGGCCGGAGCCGGTTCGCCCACATCCACGTCGACCTCTTCCTCCACCGCGCCGATCACTCCGGTCCCCCAGGCGGGTTCGAACAAGGGCAGCAGCAGCCCAACGCTGACCCCTGCCCAGGTCGCGGCGAAGGTGGACCCGGCCATCGTGAACGTCAACACGGTCATCGCGGTCGGCCCGTTCGGGGGGGGCTCCTTCGGCGGGGGCAGCAGCGCACCGAGGGCCGAAGCGGCTGGGACGGGGATGATCCTGACGTCCTCCGGCGAGGTCCTGACGAACAACCACGTCATCCAGGGCGCCACGAGGATCAACGTGGCGATCCAGGGCCGGACCGGGACGTACTCAGCGACGGTGGTGGGCGCCGATCCCACGGACGACGTCGCGCTGCTCCAGATCCAGGGTGTGTCCGGGCTTCCGACGGTGACGCTGGCTGACTCGTCGAGCGTGACGGTCGGCCAGACCGTGGTCGCGCTGGGGAACGCTCTCGGGCAGGGCGGGACGCCGAAGATGACCACCGGATCCGTGACGGGGCTTGACCGCTCGATCACGGTTGGCACGGACGGCGGCACACCCGAGCACCTGACCGGCCTCATCCAGACCGACTCGCCGATCAGCCCCGGCGACTCGGGCGGACCCCTTGCGAACGCTTCGGGCCAGGTGATCGGCATGATCACCGCCGCGTCGACGAGCGGACCCGATCGTCGCGTGTCCACGGTGGGGTTCGCGATCCCGGCGAACAACGCGGTCGACGTCGTCAACCAGGTTCGCTCCGGCCACCGCAGCCCCAGCATCATCATCGGGCCGGCCGGCTTCCTCGGCGTGTCGGTTCGCAACCTCGACACCACCACCGCGAGCCAGCTCGGGCTCTCCGCGAACTCCGGCGCCCTCGTGGTGGACGTGGTCCCCGGAACCCCGGCGGCGAAGGCAGGCATCACCCGGCTCTCGGCGATCACGGCCATCGACGGCACGAAGATCACCACAGCCGACTCGCTCGGCCCCGCCATCCACGTCCACCGGCCCGGCGATCACATCCGGGTGACGTGGGTCGACAAGAACGGGACACATAGCGCCACCGTGAGCCTGGTCGAAGGGCCTGCCGTCTAACCCCCCCCCGCGGCATCTTCAACAGCCTTCGGCCACGAACCCCCGGGACCCGAACAAGGGACCCGGGGGTTCGCTCCCTCTCATGCGGGCGGCGTCTGGCCGCCGAAGACAGGACCGCAGGGAGCCCAGAACCGTCCCGGACGATAGACTCGGGTCTCCAGGACGGGGGGTAAGCTGCTGTTGGTCGACACCCTGGGACCCTCATACCCGGCGACGCAAGACGCGTCTTTCGAAGCCTCCGTACTCGATCAGGTCGACGCGGCGGTGATCGCCGCCGATCGCTCGGGCTTGGTCACCCGGTGGAACCGCCACGCCGAGAAGGTGTTCGGCTGGACCGGTGAGGAGGCGATCGGGCGGAGCATCCTCGACCTGGTCGTGTCGCCGTCCGACCTGCCGGCCATCAACGAGATCATGGATCAAGTCCTGGCCGGCGCCGTGTGGGAAGGCGAGATGGCGCTCCTCCGGAAGGACGGTTCGCGCGTCGTGTGCCACGTGAACGATGCGCCGATCCACGACGGAGTAGGAGCGGTGGTCGGTGCGGTGAGCGTCTCCGTGGACGTCACTGAGGCGAAGGAGGCCGAACATCGCCTGGCGGCCCGCACGTCCGTCACCCGGGCGCTCGCCGAGGCCGACGCGCTGGCCGGGGCCGCTTCGAACCTCTTGCAAGGCGTCTGCGAGAATCTGGGCTGGCCGCTGGGCTCGCTGTGGGCGGTGGCGCCCGAAGGCGACGTCATCCGGTGCGTGGACGTCTGGTACGACCGGTCCATGGACGCCGCCGAGTTCGAAGCGTTCACCCGGAGCGTCGCCTTCGAACCCGGGGTCGGGCTTCCCGGCCGCGTGTGGGCGTCGGGCCGGCCCGCGTGGATCCCGGACGTCGTCCAGGATCGGAACTTCCCCCGGGGTGCCATCGCCGCCATCGTCGGGCTCCACGGCGCGTTCGGCTTTCCCATCGTGCTGGGAGACGAAGTCCTCGGCATCATCGAGTTCTTCAGCGGTGAGGTGAAGGAGCCCGACGAGGACCTGCTGGCCATGATGGCTGTTATCGGCAGCCAGATCGGCCAGTTCATGGAGCGCAAGGAGGCTGAAGAGGAGCTCCGCCGCTCCCGGGACCAGCTGCAGGCGATCTTCCAGAGCGTGGCCGAAGGGATCACCGTCCAGGACCCCACCGGCAGGCTGATCTACGCGAACGACGCGGCGGCCAGGCAGACCGGCTTCGCGAGCGTCGAGGAATTCCTGGCCACCCCCTTGAGTGGGATCATGCAGCGCTTCGAGCTGACCGACGAATCCGGCGCGCCATTCTCCTTCCAGCGGCTCCCCGGCCGGCAGGCGCTGCGCGGCGAGACCCCCGAGGACGTGGTGGTCCGGTTCCGGGACCCGGATACGGGCGAGGAGCGCTGGGCACAGCTTCGGGCCACCCCGGTGTTCGACTCCAGCGGAAAGGTCCAGTTCGCCGTCAACATCTTCCACGACGTCAGCGACCGGAAGCGCCGGGACGAGGCTCAGCGCTTCCTGGCCGAAGCGGGCCCGATCCTCTCCGCGGCGGCCACCGACTTGGAGGCCACGCTGGCCCGCGTGGCCGAGCTGGCCGTCCCGTGGCTGGCGGACTGGTGTGCGATCGAGATGGTGCAGGACGACGGAACGCTCAGGACGCTGAAGGTCGCCCACGTGGACCCGGACAAGCTGGCCCTGGCCGAGGATTGGGGCCGCCGCTATCCCCCCGACCCGAGTAGCCCGCGGGGGGCAGCGAATGTGGTCCGAACCGGACGGTCCGAGATCTACGAGGACATCCCCGACGCGTTGCTGGTCCAGGCCGCGGTGGACCAGGAACACCTCGAGATCCTGCGAGGTCTCCAGCTTCGATCGGTGATCACGGTCCCGCTCACCGCCCGAGGCCGCGTGTTCGGCGTGATGACGCTCGTGTTCGCGGAGTCGGGCCGAAGGTACGGCCCGGCCGACCTGGCCCTGGCCGAGGACCTGGCTCGACGCGCCGCGTTGGCCGTGGACAACGCCCGCATCTACCAGGAGCGTGACCACATCGCCCGCACGCTGCAGCGAAGCCTGCTCCCTCCCCGCCTTCCCGACATCCCGGGCATGGAGATCGCGGGCCGCTATCGGGCTGCCGGCGCCGGCAACGACGTGGGAGGCGACTTCTACGACGCGTTCGAAGCGGTCGATGGGAGCTGGGTGGTGGTGATCGGGGACGTCTGCGGCAAGGGCCCGGAGGCGGCGGCCGTGACCGGCCTGGCCCGGCATACCATCCGGGCCGCCGCCATGAGGGAGCGCAAGCCCAGCGAGATCCTCACCACGCTGAACGACGCCCTCCTGCAGCAGCGTTCGGACCACATGTTCTGCACCGTGGCCTACGTGCGCGTCCGGCCCAACCCTGGCGGAGCTCGTCTGACGATCTGCTGCGGCGGGCATCCCCTGCCCGTCGTCCTGCGAGCGGACGGGACCGTGCTCGCCGCCGGGTCCCCCGGCACGCTGCTCGGCATCTTCCCGGATCCCGAGCTGGTCGACCGGACGGTGGACCTCGGTCCGGGCGATGCGCTGGTCCTGTTCACCGATGGGGTTATCGAGGAACACGGCGACGGCGAGATGTTCGGCCGCGATGGCATGACCGACCTCCTCCGGGAGTCCGTAGGCAGGAAGGCCGAGGAGATCGCCGAGGCGATCGAACAGGCGGTGGTAGCCTTCGGTCCCGCGGCACCGAGAGACGACATCGCCATCGTGGTGCTTCGGGTGGAGACATGACCCAGCTCGAACTGAAGATCGAGTCGCGGGACGGGGTCGTGCTGATGGCATTCTCGGGCGAGCTCGACCTGGCCGAGGCGGCGCGCGTCGAACAGCGGCTGCTGGAGATCGAGGCGGCACGCCCTCCGCTGGTGGTCCTGGACCTTCGTGGCCTCACCTTCATCGACTCGTCCGGGCTTCGACTGGTGATCGAAGCCGACCAGCGGGCCCGCCGTGACGACCGCCGAATGGCGCTGGTTCGTGGTCCCGAACAGGTGCGACGGATCTTCGCGATCGCGCTACTCGACACCCGGTTGCAGATGGTGGAGGACCCCGCGGAGCTGTCGGCCGCAGGTGACGGGGCGCCTCCGTAGGCATACGCCCCGTTGGAGCGCGGCGGCGTTCAGACGGCGAACCGGACGTGGAGCACATCGCCCTCCCGGACGACGTAGTCCTTGCCCTCGACCCGGAGTAGGCCCTTGTGCTTCGCCGTGTCCCAGCCGCCGGCGGCCACCAGGTCATCGTACGAGACGACCTCAGCCCGGATGAACCCCCGCTGCAGATCGGTGTGGATGGCCCCGGCCGCTTCGGGGGCGGTGGCGCCCCGCCGAACCTCCCACGCCCGCGTCTCGTCCTCGCCGGTGGTCAGGAACGCGATGAGATCCAGAGCCCGGTAGCTCGCTGCGATGACCCGGTCCAGGCCGGGTTCGTCGATGCCGAACTCGGCGAGCAGCAGTCGGGCCTCGTCCGGATCCATGGCCGCCGTCTCGGCTTCGATCTCGGCCGAGACCCCCACGGTCCCCTCGGGCAGTCCCTCCGGGAGCGAGGCGCCCTCCTCGAGGTTCGCCACCACCACCCAGGGCTTTAGGGTGAGCGGGGCCAGGCCCCGGAGCAGCTTCCGTTCCTCCTCGTCGAAGCCCGCATCGCGCAGGATCGTCTCCGACGCGAGCGCCTGATGGGCGCGCTCCAGAACAGACACCTCCTGGGTGGCGGCCGTCCCGGCGGCCCGGCCCTTGGTTCGGCGGCGGGCGTTCTCCAGCGCGGTCTCCACGTTCGACAGATCGGCCAGCAGGAGCTCGGCCGAGACCTCCTCGAGCTCGGCCGCCGGGTTCGCGCCGGGGCCGAACGCCCGGACCACCACACAGAGCGCGTCGGTCTCCCGGAGCGCGGCGAGGCCCTGCGCCGTCGCCCCGCCGGGCACGTCGACGAACCGGACCTGCGAGGGGACGACCTTCCGCGAGCGCTCCATCTGGGCCAGGACACCGAGCCGCGCGTCCGGGACCTGGACGACGGCCTGGTTCGAACGCCCCCCGGATACGCCGGTTCGCGTCAGCGCGGTGAAGAGCGTGGACTTCCCCGCGAACGGGACTCCGACCAGCCCGACGTCCTTCATCCGGCCACCGCTCTCGCCCGCCCGGTCAGGTGCGATCCGGGCCGGAGGCCGGCAAGCCGCGGATCCGGGCGACGACGGCCGAGTAGTCCAGGTCCCCGAAGCCGACCTCGTCCCCCTCCGTCATCCAGCCCAGGGCACCGATGGCGACCGGCGTCTCGACCCCGGCCCGTCGAGCCTCCGCGACGATCAGCGTGGCATCCTTCCGGGCCAGCTCCAGGGTGAAGTTCGGCGGGTAGGTGCCGCTCTCGATCCGCGAGCGCTTGCCTCTGGCGGTCACGCCGATCGCCGCATCGGACAGGACGTCCAGCACCGCCGCCTGCTCCAGGCCGAACGCGTCCCCCAGGGCGAGCGCTTCGCCGAGACCGGTCATCAGCACCATCAGCGTGGAGTTGACCACGAGCTTCATGGCCGCTCCGGAGCCCAGTGGGCCTACCAGACGGGGCGTGCCGAAGACCCCGAGCACCATCCGCCACCGCTCGAAGGTCTCGGGGTCCCCGCCCGCGAACACCTTCAGGGAACCTTCGGTCGCCTCCGGGATGCTGCCCAATACCGGAGCGTCGAGCATCCGGACGACCTCCGGCAACCGGGCCCGGACCTCGCCGATCGCGTGCGGGCCGACCGTCGACATCTCGAGCAGCGTGGCCCCTGGCGGCGCCGCCTCGGCCACCCCCTCCGGGCCGAACAGCACCTCTTCGAGCGCGGCCGGGGTCGCCAGCATCGTGCACACTGCCTCCGCCCCGGCGACCGCCTCGGCGGGGGAAGCCGCCTGCCGCGCACCCTTCTGCACCACCGGCCCGCCTTTCTCCGCGGTGCGGTTCCACACCGTCACCTCGTGGCCGGCCTCGACCAGGCGACTGGCCATCGGCAGCCCCATCCGCCCGAGGCCCAGGAACGCGAGCTTCGCCATCCGCTCTCTCACCCTCTCTCGTGCGGTTCGACCGTCATGGGTGCCGGAGACCGCGGAACTCGACCGCCCAGGTCCATCGCCGGCCGTCCGGGGTGTGGTCGAACCGGAGCAGCCGGCCCTCCTCGCCGCCGGGCAGCAGGACGGGAAAGCCGGTATGTCGCTCGTCGGGCCACAGGTCCTCGCGCCCCGGGGGTTCGAACGAGAGCAGCGACATCGGATGGTCGCCGGTCCGTTCAAGCGCTACCGACCACGCGGTGTCCGGGCCGTGGGGGCGGAAACGGACCAGTCGCGGCGCCCCGTGGAGGAGCGCCGGCTCGCCCGGCTTCGTCCACAACTTGCCGAAGAACCGCCAGTGGTCGCCGTCCTTGGACGCCTCCACGACCCATGCCACCTCGTCCCCGGCCACGGGAGAAGGCTACCCACTTTCGGCCGGACGGCCGCGGCGGGGACCGCCGGACGGGGGCAGGCGGGGAGGTTCGACCTCAGAACTAGTGGAAGTGGATCCGGCCTTGCCGGTGGAGGTGGACGAACACAGCGACGACGTTCGGGTCGAACTGCGTCCCGGACGAAAGCTTGAGGCGCCGGATGGCCTCCTTCTCGCCCAGCGAATCGCGGTACGGCCGGTCCGTGGTCATGGCGTGGAAGGCATCGCAGACGAACACGATCCGTGCCTCGAGCGGGATCTCCTCACCCCTCAGACCGTGCAGATAGCCGTTGCCATCCCACCGCTCGTGCGACGCCTCGACGATCGGCCGGACGGGCTGGAGGAACGGGACCGGGGCCAGGATCTGCGCCCCGATCTCCGGGTGCCTGTTCATCTCCCGCCGTTCGGCCGCCGTCAGCGGGCCGGGCTTGCGGATGATGTCGGACGGAACCCCGATCTTCCCGATGTCGTGGAACAGAGCGCCGAGCTCGAGCATCTTCAGCCGGTCGGCCCGCAGGCCCATCTCCTCGCCGACCGTCATCGACATCCCGGCGAGAGCCCGGCAATGGTCGCTCGTGTACTCGTCCTTCGCCTCCACTGCGTTGGCGAGGGCCTCGACCGTGGAAACGTACGCGCGCTCGAGGTCCACGAACCGCTGGGCGTTCCCCAGGGCCAGCGAGGTGATGTCGGCCATGCCCCGGGCCAGCCGGAGGTCTCGTTCGCCGAACGAATCGGTCGGCGACTCGGCGACGATGACGAAGACCCCGAGACCGTCCGGGTCCCACCGCATGGGAGCCACGAGAACCTCGGAGATCTCCGGTATCTCGATGAACTCCGGCGGCACCGTCGCCATGACCTCCTTCCGGATGAGGAACGGCTCATCTGCCGTGATCAGGAGGTGCTGGGCGAGTTCGCCCGGTACCATCGGCACGTCCCGCCACCCCTCTGCATCGCCGCCGACGTGGCGTCGGATCAGGGTGAAATCACCGGTCTGCGGGTCACGGATCCACGCGCTGGCAGCGGCGGATCGGATCAGCGAAGGGATCGACCGGATCGCCTCACCCATCACTGCATCCGCGTCGTGGACCCGGGTCAGCGCCTGCGAGAGCTGGAGCAGCGCGCCGGAGATCACGGCCTCGTCGTGTTCGACCTGCAGGAGGCGCGCGTTCTCCAGGGCGATGGCCGCGTTGGCCGACAGGGCCTCCAGGAGCCGCATGTCCTCCTCGTCGAATTGTTCGACGCCCAGCTTCGACAGGACGACCACGCCGACAAGCCGGTCGCCCATGACCATCGGGACGGCGAGGATCGATTCGGCAAGGTCCGGGGTCCCGGCGATGGTGATGGCGAAGGGATCGTGGTCGGCGTCCGGCGAGTAGTACGACTCCCGGGTCTCGGCGACGTGGCCGGTCAGCCCCTCGCCCACCTTGGTCACCAGCGCGTCGAACGACTCCCCCTGGTACTCGGACAGCACCCCCTGGAAGGCGATGGGCAGAAGCGTCTCGCCGTCCGGATGCAAAAGGAAGACCCGGCAGTTGTGGTAGTCGATCAGGGTTCGAAGCTCGGCCGTGATGGCCTCGCCGATCTGGCGGACGTCGTTCAGCTGGTTCAGCCGGGCGGACAAGCTCTGAAGCGCGCGGAGGTGGGCGACCGAACGGAGCTCCCCTCGCGCGGCGAGCGTAGCGAGCCGGGCCCGCATGCCCTCGTGCTCCTCCGAGGCGTGCCCGTCGGTGCCGGTCGGCAGCAGGTCGTCGAGCTCTTGATCGCTCCGGTGCTCCACGAAGGCCCGGACCCGGTCCTTGCCCTTGGCCTTCGCCTCCAAGAGCGCAAGGTCCGCGCACGCGATCAGCTCGCGCGGGCTGGAGGCATGGAGCGGCGATGCGGCCACGCCCAGGCTGATCGTGATCTGCCCGACCAACGGGAACGAGACGCTGCGGATGGCGCGCCGCAGGCGCTCGGCGAGGGCCAGGGCGTCGTTCATGCCGGAACCGGGCAGGATGACGCCGAACTCCTCCCCACCGATCCTGGCGATCACGTCCTCCGAACGGCACGTCTCTCGCGACACCGACGCCACGCCCTGCAGCACCTGGTCGCCGACCAGGTGGCCGTACGTGTCGTTGACCCGCTTGAAGTCGTCGATGTCGAACAAAACCAGGCCGGACGCGGTCTGCTGGCGCACCGAGCGCCGGATCTCCTCCGCCAGGCGTTCGTGGAACAGGCGATGGTTGTACAGCGCGGTCAGGTGGTCGGTGACCACCTCGGCCTCCAGGCGGGTCCGGGTCTCCGCGCTGTCGATGGCCAGGGCCGCCAGCTCGCTGAACAGGATGGCCAGCTTGAATTCCCCCAGCGTGAACCGCCTGTCTTCCCCGATCCGGTAGAGGCAGAGCACGCCCTTCATCTGGTCCCGGGCTAGCAAGGGGATGGCCACCATCGACTCGGGGTGTTCGGGGAGGTTCGGGACCCGTTCGGCACGGACGTCGAGGTGCGAGTCGTTCACCAACTCGGGGATCCCGGTCGTGGCCACGAGCCCGGTGATCCCGTAACCGAATGGCACAGGGCCCATGGCCAGGAACTGGTTGACGCGCGACTCGTCCAAGTCGCGGATGAGGATCGGCCGGAGGAGGCGGAGCGGGAGGTCGGCCTGACAGAGGGTGAGGGTGTCGTGTGGGATCAGCTCGGCGAGCGCATCGGCCACTGCTTCGAGCACGCGGTGCGGCGAGTCCTCGGAGACCAGCAGGTGGGTGATGCCGGAAAGGACCTCGTCGGCCAGCACGCCGTCCGGCGGTCCGGCGGGCGCCATCTCTCCGTCGACCTCGAAGCCGGGAAGGCGGATAGCTTCGACGAGCAGCGGGCCCGTCGA
>DHWS01000071.1:39521-52129 GCA_002413305.1 Actinobacteria bacterium UBA5176
TTGGTCGAACCCTTCGCGCCGGCCCGATCCCTCGAGGCCCGGCTCTTGCGGGCCACACCGCGCACGCGCGGCCGGTTTCCGTTCGACGGGAACCCGGCGGCCTCCGCCGGCTCGGCCTCGCTCTCGACCTCCTGTGTGGCGTCCAAAGGACGAACCGGCTCCATCGCACTCCCTGGTGCGCACGTATGGGCCCCGGAAGGGACCTCGCCGGCGCCGACTTGCGCCGCGTAGTTACTTCATCGGCTGGCTGGAGAAGGATGCTTGAGCGATTCGGCCCCCTTTCTGGGTCGCCGACCGGTTCCGTGGGACCGGTTCGGGCCGTGTTCGACACGGCTGCCGACGGGATGGCCCGATCGGCATCCGGCTGAGGGGCCGTCCGGCGGACCCCCACGGAAGAGCCCGGCTATGCTGGGCATATGGACCACGTCACCTGGCTGGACAAGGTCCTCCCCGACCGGCCGCCCGTCATCTGCGCCTTCCGGGGATGGAACGACGGCGGGCAGGCGGCGTCGGTGGCTGCCCGCTACCTGGCCGAGCGGTGGGAGGCCGAACCGTTCGCCTACCTCGATCCCGAGGAGTTCTTCGACTTCCAGGTCACCCGTCCCACCGTTCGGCTCGAGGACGGCGTGAGCCGGGTGATCGAGTGGCCGCGGGGGGAGTTCACGGCGGCGAAGGTCGACGGGCGCGATGTGGTCGTCTTCGCCTCCGGCGAGCCGAACAACCGCTGGCGGACCTTCGCCAACACCGTCGTCGAGGTCTCCCGGCGCGTCCGGTCCGGCCTCGTGGTCACGCTGGGCGCCTTCCTGACCGACGTCCCGCACACCAGGGAGGTGCCGGTCGTCGGCTCGGCTGCCGACGAGGACACCGCTCTACGACTCGGGCTGGCGCGTTCGCAGTACGAAGGGCCCACGGGGATCACCGGGGTCCTGCACGACACGGCGTTGCGCGTGGGCCTGCCGTCCGTGAGCCTGTGGGCGGCGGTGCCCCACTACCTGCCGGCGGCGCCGAACCCGAAGGCCGCCTTGGCGCTGGTTCGCCGGGTGTGCGCGCTCCTCGAGTTCAGCGTCGACGTCGCGCCGCTGGTCCAGGCTGCGGCCGCGTGGGAGGAGACGGTTGCGCAGCTCCTCGCCGACAGCGAGGAGCTGACCGATTACGTCCAGCGCCTCGAGTCCACCGCTGATGAGAGCCCGAGCCAGGCCGTGACGCCGACCCCGATGACCGAGGAGCCGATCCCGACGGGGGACGCGCTGGCCGAGGAGTTCGAGCGGTATCTCCGGGAGCAGGGAGGAACCAACGGCTAGGAGAGCGACAGCCCGGCGTCCTCGGGCACCGGGTGCCATGGCTCGGATGGTCGATCGGATGACCGGCTCCCGCGCGCTGGCACTTCGCCCCCACCCGGGGCCGGTGTCGGATGCCGACAAGCCCGCCAGCCTGGGCGGCAAGAGCGGCGCGCTGCGGGCAGCCATCTTCGGGATCAACGACGGGCTGCTCTCGAATCTCTCCCTGATCATGGGCGTGGCGGGGGCGAACGTGCGCAACTCGTTCATCCTCGTCGCCGGGGTGGCCGGGCTCCTGGCAGGATCGTTCTCGATGGGGGCGGGGGAGTTCGTCTCGATGAAGGTCCAACGCGAGCTGTTCGAGCGCCTGTTGCACATCGAAGCCCACGAACTGGCCACGATGCCCGACGAGGAGCACCACGAGCTCCGCAGGATCTACGAACGGAAGGGCTTCCCACCGGATCTCGCCCGGCAGGTGACGGACGTGGTGATGCAGAGCCCGGAGATGGCCCTGGAGACGCATGCGCGCGAGGAGCTCGGGCTCGATCCGAACGATCTGGGCTCGCCCTGGGGTGCGGCGATCTCCTCTTTCGTGATGTTCGCCCTGGGCGCCGCGGTCCCCCTCCTCCCGTTCGTGATCGGATCCGGGACGGCAGCGGCCATCACCGCGATCTGCGCCAGCGGAGTGTGCATCTTCGGCGTGGGATCGGCGATGACCCGGTTCACAGGGCGGTCCCCGGTCGCCTCCGGCGGCCGCATGCTGCTGGTGGGCGCCCTGGCGGCCGGGATCACGTTCGGGGTCGGCAAGGCCCTGCACATCCACGGGGCAGGGTAGTCACCTCGAGGCGAGCGGTCTTCGGGGCCGGCCCTGCGCCGGTCCCCGCTCTCAGCCGGCCGCTTCCCGGTCGGCCACCACCACGCAGCGCGTGGGCGCGACCCGCGCCGCGGGGATGTCCTCGTCACCCATCAGCCTGCGCAGGGCCTCCCGCTTCGACTCGCCCGTGACCAGGAACATCCCGGTCGCGGCGCCGGACAGCACCGGCGTGGTGAGGCTGACCCGCGGGACGAACGGCTCCCATCCGGCCTCGGGAACGGAGATCGCCCACCGCTCCCCCTCTTCGACCTCGGGCCGGCCGGGAAAGAGCGAGGCGACGTGGCCGTCCGGACCGAGCCCGTACACCGCCAGGTCGAACCGGGGGAACTCCTTGAATCGCTGGCGGAGCAGCTCCTCGTACCCGCCCGCGTCGCAGTTCCCTCCGTCCATCCAGTACGCCTGGCCGCCGACCTTCGAGACCAGCGCTTCCTGCGCCATCCGCGCATTGCAGCGCTCGTCCTCGAAGGGAACGCACCGCTCGTCGGTGAGGAAGAACTCGATCTCGTTCCAGTCGAACTCGATCCGGGTCAGCCCTTCGTAGAAGGTCCGGGCGGTCGCTCCGCCGGTCAGCAGGATCGTGACCGGCTCTTCGGCCAGGAACAGCCGCACGGCCTCGTCCGGGACGTCGTCCACCACCAGCAGCTCCCGCTGCATGTGGTCCCCCTCTCCCCCGTCCGGGAACCCTTACGCTTCCTCGAGGGCGACAAGATGCACGCGGCCCACCCGTCGTCCGTGGTCCTTCAACGACTGCAAGTCACCCGCGGACTGGGCGGCGAACAGCGTTCGGAACGAATAGGGAGCACCCGGGATCTCCAGATCCTCGGTCGGTTCTTCGACCACCTGGACGAACACCCCCGTGTTCGGACCCCCCTTGTGTAGTTGGCCGGTGGAGTGGAGGAAACGGGGCCCGAACCCGACGGTGGTAGCCACCCGGAACCGGTCCCGCAGCCGCATCCGCGCGGCGTGCAGCCGCGACTCCATCTCTTCGGTTCGTGGCACGTATGCCTGGATCGCGATGTAGTCCCCCGGGCCCACCTCCTGCAGAAGACCCCCCAAGTCATCGTAGGGCGGGGGTACGACACCGCTTTGTCCGGCTTTGAGCAGCCGTTTCGTGTTGTCCTTGGCCTCCTGCACGTTCGGCTGGTCGAACGGCTGGATCCCGAGGACCGCGCCCGCCACGGCCACGCCGAACTCCCACCGGAAGAACTCCCCGCCC
This sequence comes from Actinobacteria bacterium UBA5176, assembly GCA_002413305.1. Taxonomy (GTDB): domain Bacteria; phylum Actinomycetota; class UBA4738; order UBA4738; family UBA4738; genus UBA4738. The sequence continues at coordinate 42,889 of DHWS01000071.1, forward strand.
AGCTCGACCGGATCCTGGAGCGCCAGCAGGATCGCCGGGTGCCCGGCGTGTTCCAGCGGCTCGAGCTTCTCGCGCACCTCGCCCTCCTGCCCGATCCCCACGAACAGCCGGTCGTGCCCGTAGACATCGACCGGACCGATGTCCTCGCCCTCCACCGGCACGATCCCCTTGCCCTGCTTCCCGGTGGACTCGGCGATCAGCTGCTCCACCCAGTACCCGTACGTCCGGATCGACGGCGGCAGGACCAGGGTGAGCTTGTCGCGCCCCGCCGATGCCGCTTCGCCCATCACCGCGCCGAGCCACGCGCCCGGGTTCTCGGCCGCGCGCACGCAGGACGCGCAGGCATGAGCCATCTCGACGGCCCGGTCGAGGAGCCCGTCCAGGTCCATCCCGATCAGCGCCCCGTGCACCAGGCCGAAGTACGACAGCGCCGAGTACCGCCCTCCGATGTCCGGCGGGTTGGCGAAGCAATGGCGGAAACCACGCTCGCGGGCCAGCGCCTCCAGCGGCGTGCCCGGATCGGTGATCGCCACGAACCGCGACCCGTCCGGCACCTTCTCCCAGAAGTACGCGAAGTGCGAGAGGGTCTCGGTGGTCGTGCCGGACTTCGAGGCGATCACGAACAGCGTCCGGTCCAGGTCCAGTGACCGCTCGACGGCCAGGATCTGGTCGGGATTCGTCGTGTCCAGCACCTTCACATCGAGCATCCCCGGCGCCACCCCGAACGTCTCCCGCAGCACCTCGGGCGCCAGCGACGAACCTCCCATGCCGGCCAGCACCGCCGCGGTCAGCCCGTCCGACGCGCAGCCCGCGGCGAACTCTTTCAGCTCGGGGATGCGTTCGGCCATGACGTCGTGGACCGTCAGCCATCCGAGCCGGTCCGTGATCTCGGTTGGGTCCTGCCGCCAGAGCGTGAAGTCCTTCCGCCAGATCCGCCGGACCGCGTCCTCGGAATCAAGCTCCGCCAGCCGGCGGTCGACCGCCGGCTGCAGCCCGGCCAGGTGCGAGGCGACCCGCACCCGTTCCTCACGGATCGCCCGAACCTTCCCCTCGATCTGTTCGGCGAGCTTGCGGTAGGACTCCGCGAACGAAGCCATGCCGTCGTCCAACAGCTGCCGCGTGACGGCGTCCAGGTCCACCCCGGTGTCGGCCAGCGATCCGAGGACCCGTTCGGCATCGTCCAGCCCCTCCTCGATGGAGGGCCGGATCCGCCCGTGATCCAGGAAAGCGATCAACGTCGCCTCCGGCATCGTGTTGACGCAGTCGGGGGCGATGAGGTCGTCCACGTACAGCACGTCGGAGTATGCGGGATCCTTCGTTCCCGTCGACGCCCAGAGCGGGCGCTGTAGCCGCCCGCCCGCGAACCGCATCCGCTCCCACTCCGGGCCGGAGAAGATCTCGCGGAACCGCCGGTAGGCCCGCCGGGCGTTCGCCACGGCCACCGTTCCGCGGAGCGGCGAGTCGGCAGGCATTTCGCGATCGACCGCAGTGTCCACCCGGGAGACGAAGAAGGAGGCGACCGAGCTGATCCCGTCGATCTGCTGCCCGGCCTCCACCCGCCGGCGCAGTCCGGCAAGGTAGGCCCGGGCGGCCTCCTCGTACCGGTCGACCGAGAACAGCAGGGTAACGTTCACGTTGACCCCCGCCGCCGTGAGCTGCTCGATGGCCGGGATCCCCTCCTCAGTGCCCGGGACCTTGATCATCACGTTCGGCCGGGCCAGCCGAGCCCACAGATCCTCGGCCTGCGCCACCGTGCCACCCGTGTCATGGGCCAGCTCCGGCGTGACCTCGAACGAACCGAACCCGTCCCGCCCTCCGCTCGCATCGAACGCCGGCCGGAGCGTGTCCGCCGCCTGCCGGATGTCCTCCAGGCCGAGGGCGAAGAACAGCTCCATCACGTCTTCGACGCCGCCGGCCAAGGCCTCGCGGATCGCCGCGTCGTAGTCGGTCGAACCGGCGATGGCCTTCTCGAAGATCGTCGGGTTCGACGTGACGCCCGTGACGGCGTCTTCGGCGATGAGCCGGGCAAACTCTCCGGATGTGAGCAGGCCCCGCCGGATGACGTCCAGCCAGATCGAAACCCCGGCCTCGTGCAGCTCCTGGAGACGGTTCATCGCCACTCCTGTTCGGGTAGGGACGCGGGGCTTGGGCGCCGACGTCATTGTCCCAAGTCGGGCGGCTTCTCGCCGACGGGCCGGGTGGCCGGACCGCGCTACTCGGCTCGAGCGGCGAGCTCGCCCAGGGAACCCTTCAGCGCGTCGTACCGGCGGTCGCCCAGAAGGCGCCTCGTCCTGCCCTCCACGGAGGCGAACGCGCGGCGCGCTTCGGCTCGTTGCCGGAGGCCCTTCGCGGTGAGCTTGACCACCTTGGCCCGGGAGTCGCTCGGGTCGGGGGTCCGCCGGACGCAACCGCGCGCTTCCAGGTCATCGACGACTTGCATCATGGCCTGCTTCGAGATCTGCGCCCGCGACGCCAGATCGGAAAGTCGGGTCCCGGTGCGCTCGACGAGCAGGATGCCCCGGGCGAGACCCGGGCTCAGGTCCACACCTCGGTCGAGGAGCGCGGCCTGCAGATCGGCATCCAGCGCACGGGACGCATCCAGCAGCGCCCGGGAGAGACCGGCGTCATCCATGGCACGGCCATCATGCGTCGCCCACATCATCTTCGTCAAGCAGCTTTACTTTCCCCCTTCACCGGCGGCTACCATCAGATGGCGATGGAGGTCCGCGAGGTCCGGCCCGAGGAGTACGAAGAAGCCGGCCGCGTGTGCGCGCTGGCCTACCGGGAGTTCCTGCCTCCGGCTCCCGACGAGGACTGGCACGGGTACATGGCCCTGCTGGCCGACGTCGCCGACCGCGTCGCGCGGACGACCGTGCTGGTCGCGGTGGTGGACGGCCACGTCCTGGGGACGGCAACCGTCGAACTGGACGGCTCGGTCGATGGCGAGGTGGAGCTGGCGCCGAACCAGGCGCACCTGCGGATGCTCGGGGTCGACCCGGCCGCCCGCGGACGGGGCGTCGGCCGGGCGCTGGTCGACGCCTGCATCGACATCGCGCGGGTCCGGGGACGGACCCTCGTCACACTGCACACCACCGACCTGATGCATACCGCCCAGCACCTGTACCGGTCGATGGGGTTCGAACGCGACCCGGCCCGCGACATCCGGTTCGACAACGGCTTCCTGCTGGTCGCCTACCGGCTCCGGCTGGCTTGATCGGCCGGGACCGCTTCTGTCAGGGCCGTTCGGCGGCCCGCAGCACCTCGCCGCTGGCCAGCACGACGCCGTCCTCGCATTCGGCTTCGACATCGCCGCCCTGGAACTGCTGCTCGTACAGCTGCGCGTACAGCCCGCCCTGCCGGACGAGCTCGGCGTGGGTGCCGCGTTCGACCACGTGCCCGCGGTCGACGACGAAGATGACGTCGGCGGCCAGGATCGTGGACAGACGGTGGGCGATGGCCAGCGTGGTTCGATCCCGCATCAACGGCTTCAGAGCCTCCTGGACCAGGCGCTCCGAAGTGGTGTCGAGCGAGGACGTCGCTTCGTCCAGGATCAGGATGCGCGGGTCCTTCAGCACGACGCGGGCGATGGCAAGGCGCTGTTTCTCGCCGCCCGACATGCGGTAGCCGCGCTCCCCAACCACCGTGTCGTAGCCGTCCGGCATCTCCATGATCCGGTCGTGGATGAACGCGGCCCGGGCCGCCGCTTCGATCTCCTCCTGCGAGGCGTCGGGCCGTCCGTACAGGAGGTTGTGCTTCACGGTGGCGTGGAACAGGTACGTCTCCTGCGTGACCATCCCGATGATGTCGCCCAGGGACGCGAGCTTGATGTCGCGGACGTCGATGCCGTCGATCTCCACCGCACCCCGGTCGACGTCGTACATCCGAGGGACCAGGTACGTCATGGTCGTCTTGCCCGCCCCGCTGGGCCCGACCAGCGCGGCCAGCTGGCCGGGTTCGATCTGCAGTTCGACCTCCTCCAAGGCCCACAGCCGAGGGGCGACCGCCGGGTCGGGGACGGCCGCGGCGGCGGCCGTCCCTTCCCGTGTGGTGACGGGGAGCGCCCCGTCGCCCGGCTTCGAACCGTTGCCGCTCCCGTTCGACTCGGGCATGGGTTCGCGCGGAGCGTCGTACCGGAACGACACGCCCCGGAACCGGATCGCGCCCCTCACCTGGTCCTGGGTGAGCGCGCGTGCGCCGGCCGAGTCCACGATGTCGTGCGGCATGTCGAGGTATTCGAAGATCCGCTCGAACAGCGCCATCGAGGACTGCACTTCGACCGAGATCTGCAGCATCTGCCCGATCGGGAAGAACAGGCGGCTCTGCAGGGTGGTGAAGGCCACGATCGTCCCCGCCGTGATGGACACGTGCCCTACCGGTTGGTGCGCGACCACCAGGCCCGCCACCAGGTACACGAGGGCGGGGGTGATCGAGAAGAAGATCTGGACGATGGCGAAGAAGAAACGCCCCACCATCTGCTGGCGTATCTGCAGGTTCGCCAGCCGCTGGTTCTCCGTGGCGAACCGGTCGATCTCGTAGCGCTGGCGTCCGAACGCCTTCGACAGCAGGATCCCGGAGACCGACAGCGTCTCCTCCGTGATCGCGCTGATCTCCGCCAGCGATTGCTGGGTCCGGCGGGTCACCTCCTGGCGGGCCTTTCCGACCCGGCGCGTGATGAACAGGAACAGGGGCATCAGGCCCAGCGAAAGCACCGTGAGCTGCCATGACAGCAGGAACATGGCGATCAGCGTGCTGATCAGGATCACGGCGTTCGACAAGATGCTGGAGGCCGTGTCGGTGATGACGCTCTCGATGCCGCCGACGTCGTTCGACAGGCGCGACTGGATCTCGCCGGTCCGGGTGTTCGTGAAGAAGCGGAGCGGCATGTTCTGGAGGTGGCCGTACAGGGCGTTGCGGAAGTCCTGCATCACCCTCTGGCCGATGAGGTTCGCCAGGTACGTCTGCCCCACGCCGATGCTGCCGCTCATCACCGGGATGGCCACCATGAACCCGACCAGCCAGAACAGCCGGTGGAGGTTCACGCCGCCTTTCGCGAACAGCGCGGTGTCGAAGATCACCTTGATGAGCAACGGGTTGACCACGCCGAGCGCGGACGTCACCACGATGAGGATCGCCACGGCGATGACCTTGTTCCGGTAGGGCCGGAAGGACGCCATCACCCGCCGGACGGTCTTGCGCTTCACCGGCCTCGCCTCGGCATCCGGGAACTGCATCTGCCAGTGGTAGTGCCTTCGCCCCATGCCTCAGAGGATACGGCGCCTCCCGCGAATCACCGACCCGCACGCCACGGGCCGTGCCCCGCGCCCGGCGAAGCGATCAACCTCCGTTCAGCCCGTTGCAGGAGGGCTCCGCGGCTTCCGCCTTGTCCATCTCGCCCGACCCGAGGTTCCTCGTCGCCGCCTGGAGGCCGGTCGTGGCCGAATTGATCTCGTTCTGGATGTTGGTCACGTCCTGCTGGAAGGCCGTGGCGCTGTTCGTCGACACCTGCTCGGCGTCAGACTTCCCCTTCGCGAATGCGTCCCGGAGCGCGGTCAGGGCGTCGATCAGCTTCGTCGCGCCGACGCCGCCCGACACGTTGGGAACACCGGCCTTCTTCAGCTTCGCGATCAGGTCATCGGTCGCGGTCGTCACCCGGCCGAGGTAGGTGACCAGGGCGCCCTTCCCCTGGGCCGGCGTGGTGCCGGCGCCGAGCGACGCGCTGAGGGACTGCGTCTGCTGCTGCACCGCGTGCTCGTAGGAGGCGACCGCCGGGCAGGCGGTCTGGAAGTACGACGCGGCGCTGACCCCGCCCGAGCACCCGGCGAAGGCGACCAGCACGGCCGTCAGCGCGACCCCGGGCCTGGCCCACCGCAGCCTCTTCGAACCCATGGCACGACCTCCTCGCCCGGAGCCGAACTGTACACTCGGGCCGCCGGCGGTAAGACCGTCAGAGGCCGGCCACCGCGCGAGCGCGGGCGAGCACGGCGTCCAGCATCGGCGGGGTCAGCTTCCCGGTGAACGTGTTCTGCTGGCTGGGGTGGTACGAGCCGAGCAGCACGAACGGTCCGACCGGAGCCTCTGCCCCGTGCCCGAACGCGGGCTTCGGGGCCACCCGGTGGCCGTTCGCGCCCAGAGCCCGAAGCGCGCCGTCCCAGGCGAACGACCCCAGCGCGAGGACCGCCCGGAGCCCGCGCAGCAGTCCGATTTCGCGGGCCAGGTACGGGAGGCAGTTGTCGCGTTCGGCGGGAAGCGGCCGGTTGGTGGGCGGGGCGCACCGGACCACCGCCGCCACGTAGGTCGAGTCGAGGCGGAGGCCGTCCCCCCGATGGAGGGAGACGGCCTGGTTCGCCAGACCCGCCCGGTGCAGGGCGGCGAACAGGAAGTCACCGGAACGGTCGCCGGTGAAGATGCGGCCGGTGCGGTTGCCTCCGTGCGCAGCCGGGGCCAGGCCCACCACCAGGATCCGAGCCGCCGGGTCGCCGAAGCCGGGAAGGGGCTTCCCCCAGTAGTCCTGCTCGGCGAAGGCCGCCCGCTTCTCCCGCGCGACCCGTTCGCGCCACTCCACCAGGCGCGGGCAGCGGCGGCAGCGCACGACCGCATCGGTCAGCTCGGCCAGCGCGGCCGCGTTCGGATCGGAGGGCTTCGGCACGGCCGGTATCCTAGGAGAGAGGGTCGGGCGACAAGGTAAGGCTCTCGCCACAAGCCGCCGAAGATACTGTGTGACCCGCGAGCCACCGGAACTCGAGTGATATGAGTGTCGTCTTGAACGCCACCATCCGTGTCATGGTCGTGGACGATTCGGCCAGCACGCGCGGCATGCTGCGGCAAGCGCTCGCCCTGGAAGGCTCCTTCGACGTGATCGGCGAAGCGGGGACCGGGGCCGAGGCGATCAAGCGTGCCCACGAGCTTGTGCCGGACGTCATCCTGATGGACGTTCGGATGCCCGACCTCGACGGCGTGAAGGCCGCCCGGGCCATCATGGCCGACATCCCTTCCACCAAGATCGTGGCCCTCACCTGGTCCGACGACCCGGCGACGGTGCGAGACATGCTCACCGCGGGGGCGATCGGCTACGTGGTCAAGGGCGGGACGATCGAGGAGCTCTACACGGCGATCCGGCGCGCGGCGACCGGCGAGGCCGAGCTCGACCAGCGGGTCCTTCCCGGCGCGGTCGAGGACCTCCGCCGGCTCCTGGAGACCGAACGGAGCCGGCGCGAGCAGGTCGAACGCCTGGCCCGGTCGCGGGCCGAGTTCGTCCAGGTCCTCTCCCACGAGCTCCGCACACCGCTCACCGTGATCTCCGGCACGCTGCGCATGCTGCAGAGTGACGGCCAGGCGGAAGAGACCGGACAGCTCCTGGAGACCGCCCTCCGCCGGGCCCACGAGCTGGAGTTCCTGGTGGAAGGCCTGGAACTGGTCGCCTCCGGCCCGAGCGACGAGGGCATCGCCTTCCCCCACCAGGCGGTACAGCTGGCCACGGAGCGGTTGAGCTCGTCGCCGGACCGCAACGAGGTGATCGACGTCGCGTGGCCGGGCGTCTCCCACAAGTACCTCTGCCGGGTCGCATTCGAGCTGCTGTCGAACGCGTTCCGCCACGGCAAGCGACCCGTCGAGGTGGCCTCGAGCCTGGAAGATGAGCTGGCGACGCTCACGGTGACCGACGCGAGTGGGTGGGCGCCGGCGAATGACGACTTCGGCGCGTTCGTCCAGGAGGACATGACCGCCACCCGCACCAAGGGAGGGTTCGGCCTGGGCCTGTTCCTGGTCTCGCGGCTGTGCGAGGCTTCGGATGGCTCGCTGAGCATCGAATCGGTGGACGGGAAGTCGGTGGCCCAGGCCCGCTTCCGCATCCGCTCCTAGTTCCGTCAGCCCTGTTCGGCCTTCGGCTGCGGCCGGCCGGGCTGCTCTTCCACGGTTCCCCGCTTCGGGACCATCACCTTGCGGCGGAAGTACAGGACCTCCATGCCGTCCTGGTTGTAGCCGCGCGTCTCGACCGTCACGATGCCGCGGTCGGGCTTGGAAGTCGACTCTTTCGCCTCCAGCACCCTCGTCTCGGCGTACAACGTGTCGCCGTGGAACATGGGCGCGGTGTGTTTCAGGGATTCGACCTCGAGGTTCGCGATCGCCTTGCCGCTGACGTCGGGCACGCTCATCCCCAGCGCGAGGGAATACACGAGGTTGCCGACTACCACGTTGCGCCCGAACTGGGTCGAGGTCTCTGCATAGTGGGCGTTGGTGTGCAGGGGGTGATGGTTCATGGTGATCATGCAGAACAGATGGTCGTCGTACTCGGTGATGGTCTTGCCGGGCCAGTGCTTGTAGACGTCGCCGATCTCGAAGTCCTCGAGGTACCGGCCGAACGGTCGTGCCTCTCCTCTCATCGGTTCGTGTCTCCCTTCCTTCGAGTCCCACAGGGATGCTGGCTGAACGGGCGCCGGCCGGCAACCCCTTGTGCCCCCCAGGCCTAGCGGGGCGTTCGTTTCGATGTCACTACCCCCCGCTATCCTTCGAGCCGCTCGGCACATCGCCGTTCGTCCCTCCCCGTCTGGCCGGCTGCGGCCGGTCGGATATGAGCCTGCGCCGCGACGGACCCTCTCCCGTCCGGCCGGCTCCGCGAACGGCGACGAGGCGATCGGGGGCCGTCGCCGGCCGGGCTCACATGGGGGCTCCAGGAGCATGGCAGAGGGAGGGAACCGTGCGACGCATCGCACATTTCGCGCTCGGTGCGGTCCTGGTGGGTCTGGCGCTCGCCCGGCCGGCCGCGGCGGCAGCGGATCATGGAGTGGGCCGGGCCGGCGAGGCTCGGCCGCATGGCCGGTTCGGGCTGGTCCCGCAGCTGGGGATCGAAGGTCCGGTTCGAACGCCCCCGACAAGCTCGGGGCAGCTGGCCTACGGGGGCGGGATAGACGGCATCGGAGTGACCACGGGCACCCCCAAGGTCTACGTCGTGTACTGGGGCACCCAGTGGGGCACCGCCTCCACCAACGGGAGCGGGTACACGGTGTTCACCAACGACTCGGCGGGATACGCCCCAGACCAGCAAGCCTTCTTCAAGGGCCTGGGCACGGGTGGCGAACTGTGGGACGGGGTCATGACCCAGTACTGCCAGGGCGTGGCGACCGGTTCGACCTCCTGTCCCTCCGGCTCGGCGCAGGTCGGCTACCCCACCGGCGGAGCGTTGGCTGGGGGGGGGGACGACAACTGCCCCGCCTCCCCCCCCACCCCCCCCCCCGCCCCGACCGCC
>DHWS01000071.1:52270-57533 GCA_002413305.1 Actinobacteria bacterium UBA5176
CGACAACGCTGCCGCCTCCCCCGCCACCGCCTCCCAGGCCCAGATCGCGGCGGAAGCCGTGGCCGCCTCGACCCACTTCGGCAACACGACCGCGACGGCCAACCGCAACGCCGAGTACGTCATCACCTCTCCCAAAGGGTCGAACCCGGACAACTACAAGACCGGCGGGTTCTGCGCCTGGCACGATTACACGACCTCGGGCAACGGCGACCTGGCCTACACGAATATGCCCTACCTGCTCGACGTGGGGTCGAGCTGCGGGCAGGGCTTCGTGAACTCCCCGGGCACCCTCGACGGGCTGACCATCGTGGGAGGCCACGAGTACGCTGAGACCATCACCGACCAGAACCCGGCCGGCGGGTGGACCGACTCGGCCGGGGCGGAGAACGGGGATAAGTGCGCGTGGATCTCCTCCGGCCAGGGCGCGTCGCAGAACATCACCCTGACCACGGGGACCTTCGCGGTGCAGTCCACCTGGGCCAACGACTTCAACGGCGGCGCGGGCGGCTGTGAGGTGTCGCACGCGATCGTGGGAGGTTCGTCTCCGGACTTCACGCTGACCGCCTCGCCGACCTCGCTGGCCGTCGCGCTCGGCGCTTCGGGGGTGGTCCAGCTCACGACGGCGGTCACGGGCGGGTTCAACGCCTCGATCCTGCTCTCGGTCTCCGGCCTGCCGTCGGGGACCACTGGGACCTTCTCCAAGAACCCGATCCCGGCACCTGGATCCGGCGGTCGTCACTCACCCTCGTCGTCGGCTCCGCGACGGTGCCCGGCACCTACACGCTGACGGCGAGGTCGACGGGCGGCGGCCACACCCACACCCGGACGATCCATCTCACCGTCGGCACCGCACCTCCCAACCTGGTCCAGAACCCGGGGTTCGAGACGGGAACGGCGGCGCCATGGACTGCGGACCCGTACGTCGTGAGCGACGACCCCGCCGAGCCGCCGCACGCGGGAACATGGGACGCCTGGCTCGACGGCTACGGCTTTTCCCACGTGGATCGTCTCTCCCAGCCGATCTCGATCCCGTCCGGGACGTCGGCCTCACTGTCGTTCTACCTCCACGTGGACACGGGCGACGCCGGCTCGACCGCTCACGACACACTGAAGGTCCAGGTGCTTGACGCGAACGGCGCGGTGCTGAAGACGCTGGCCACCTACTCGAACCTCACCGCCAAGGCCGGCTATTCGAAGCACACGTTCACCGTGACCGCGTTCCTCGGACAGACGGTTCGGATCTCCCTGGTGGGAACGGAGGACGCATCGTTGCAGACCTCGTTCGTCGTGGATGACTTCTCGTTGACGACGGCCTGACCGGAGCGGCCGGCTCTACCCCGGACCGGGTCAGGCCAGCAGCGGGAAGCGGCTCGCCAGGGGACCGAGCATCCGCCGTTCGCCGTCCGAGAGCGGGCGGCGGCCGGTCCCGGTGTCGATGAATTCGATCGCGTCCCAGTCGAGGTTCGACGGCGGCTGTTCGCCGAGCAGGCCGACGAGGATGTCGTCCACGATGGAGATGGCCTCGTCGGTTCCCCAGCCCTTGCGGCCCAGAGCATGTTCGAGATCCATGCGGTGAACGGTGACCTCCAGGACGCGCGTCTTCAGGTACTCCTCGAACGCGATCGCCGGGCCGAAGGTGACGATCACCAGCGCGGGGTCCGCTCCGCCGGCACGGGCCAGCGTTCGCGGCCAGGCATCGGCCCACGCCAATGCCAGCTCGTGCCCGGTGGCGAATCCCGCCGCGACCCCCTTGGCCCGGTCGGCAACGTCTTGCGAGTCGGTGGCGGGGTCGTAGCTCCGGAAGTACGTGACCGAATCCACCTCCGGCGCCTCCGGCGACGGGCCCTCCAAGGCGGAGTTGATGCGGTCGTTGATCGACCGGTGGATGTGGCCGAACAGCTCCTTCACGTTCCACGCCGGCAGGCGGGTGGGCTTGCCGAACGCTTCCTCGGGCAGGTAAAGGACATCACGGGTCAGGGCGTCGCATTCCTCCCGCAGCGCGACCAGCGACTGTCGGCTCACGAGCGGTGGTAGCGCTCCAGCAACTGCCGGGCGATGACCAGCTTCTGGATCTCGCTGGTCCCCTCACCGATCAGCAGGAATGGGGCGTCACGGTACAGCCGCTCGATCGTGTACTCCGTCGAATACCCGTAGCCACCGTGGATCCGGAGCGCTTCGGTGACGATCTCGTGGCAGGCCTCAGTGCAGAAGAACTTCGCCATCCCGGCTTCGAGGTCGCTCCGCTCCCCCGCCGACTTCTTCTTCGCAGCCTGCATCAGCATGAGCTTGGCGGCTTCGAGCTTGGTGCCCATCTCCGCCAGCTTCTCCTGGATCATCTGGTGCTGGGCGATGGGCTTGCCGAACGCCTGGCGCTCCTGGGCGTACCCGATCGCTTCTTCGAAGGCCCGGGTGGCCAGCCCGACCGCCCGGGCGCTCACATTGACCCGGCCGACCTCGATCCCGTCCATGATGTAACCGAACCCCTTGCCCTCCTCGCCGAGGAGGTTGGCGGCCGGGACCCGATGGTCCTCGAAGAGCAGCTCGGTGGTCTCCACCCCGTGGTAGCCCATCTTCTCGATGTTCGGGGGGATGGTGATGCCTTCGAACCTCCGTTCCTCGGGGTCCTTCTCGACGTACAGGATCGACATGCCCTTGTAGGCCGGCTTGGCTTCCGGGTCGGTCTTGCACAGCAGGACGACCAGCCCGGCCCGAAGGCCGTTCGTCACCCACATCTTCTGGCCGTTGACCACGTAGTGGTCGCCTGCCTTCGCGGCCTTGCACTGGATGGACTGGACGTCGGAGCCGGCACCGGGCTCGGACATGCTGAGTGCGGCGCGGAGCTCGCCGGTGGCCATCCTCGGGAGCCACCGCTGCTTCTGTTCGTCGCTCCCGTACTTCTTCAGCAGGTAGATGGCCATGAAGTGGGTGTTCATGATGCCGGACAGCGACATCCACCCCCGCGACAGCTCCACGCCGACCAGCGCATACGTCATGAGGTCCAGCCCGGCACCTCCGTACTCCTCCGGCACCGTCAGGCCGAACAACCCCATCTCCCGCATCTGCTGGACGATCTTGTCCGGAAACTCGTCCCGGTGCTCGAGCTCGTCGGCGACGGGGATGACCTGGTCCTCGACGAACTCCCGGACCGCACCGACGATCTCTCGCTGCTCCTCGGAGAGCTGGACCAGGCCGGAGTCCGACGCGGCGGCCACCGCCCTCACGCCCCTTCCGTCTTCGGTGCCGTGAAGTCTTCGAGCTTCTTCTGCCGGATGAGCCCGGCCGCCCGGCCCCGCATGGCGAACTGTTCGGCCATCTTGCGGCTGGCCTCGTCGATCATCTCTGCGCCGAACATGAGCGCCCCGGTCAGCTCGACGCCGGACGCGTGCGCGTACGCCTCCAGGATCGCTTCGGCCTTGTCGAATTCCTCCTGGGTGGGCGTGAAGACCTCGTTGAGGACGTCGATCTGGCCGGGGTGCAGGGCCCACTTGCCGTCGTAGCCGAGGGCCCGGGCCCGCATGGCCATCTCCCGGAACGTGTCGAGGTCCTTGATGACCAGGAAGGGCCCGTCGATGACCTGCAGGCCCTGGTTGCGGGCGGCCACCAGGATGCGCTCCAGGATGTAGTGCCAATGATCCCCGGGATACCCAGGCATGGGGAGGCCGGCGGTGAGCGAGGGCAGCCCGAGGGACGCGCTCATGTCGGCCGGCCCGAAGATGAGGTCCTCGGTCCGCGCGCTGGCCGAGGCGATCGCGTCGATGTTCGTGATCCCCGTGGCCGTCTCGACCTGGACCTCCAGGCCGATCCGCTTGTCGATACCCAGCGTCTCCTCGATCTGGTCGAGGAGGGTCGAGACGAACTGGACGTCGCTCGCGTATTCGACCTTGGGGATCATCAGGCAGTCCAGGAACTGCCACGCGTTCTCGACCACCTCGATGACGTCCCGGTAGCACCACTTCGTGGAGACGCCGTTCACGCGGACCACGACGGTCTTGCCGGTCCAGTCGCCTTCCTTCAGCGCCTGGACGATGTTGCCTCGGGCCTCCTCCTTCGCCCCGGGGGCCACGGAGTCCTCGAGGTCCATGAACACCTCGTCCGCGGGCAGGCCGGGCGCCTTCGAGAGCATCTTCGGGCTGGAGCCGGGGACGGACAGGCTTGAGCGCCTGGGACGGGTCACACGTTCGGTCATCGCTTCATGCCTCCTGGACGGCTGGGCGGTTCGATCTCGCGACGATACGAGGATGCTAGTGCCCCCCGGTTGTGCCCGCCAAAGGCACGGGGGGCGCCGAGCCCTGGGCATCGACCGAGGAACATGCGCGGGCCGGACGCACTTGCCACGCCACCGCGAGGTTGGCACAGTAGGCGAAGGGGGTGGGCACGGTGGCTGGAGCGCCAAAGACGGAGCCACAGCCTCGGATCTTCATCAGCTACCGAAGGTCCGATTCGTCGGATCGCGCCCACGCCCTGTACGACGCACTGGTGAAGTCCTTCGGCGCGGACAGCGTCTTCATGGACGTCGATACCATCGAACCGGGCGCCAACTTCCCTCGGAAGTTGAAACGGGCCATCCACCAGTCGGATTTCGTCCTCGTCCTCGTCGGCCCCGACTGGCTCGACACCAGGGACGACGCAGGCCGGGCCCGCCTCGGCCAGCGGGGCGATTACGTCCGGAGGGAGATCCGCCTCGCACTGGGGTCGGGCGACTGGGTCATCCCGATCCTCATGGGGGGCGCGACCGTTCCGGCGCGGGAGCGGCTCCCGCGAGACCTTCGCGACCTGACCCGACTCAACTTCCGTCCGATCAGCGACGAGCGATGGGAGCGCGACGTCGATCAGTTCCTCGACGCCCTGCGCCGGCTGGACCGGGAGCGGATCGACGTGGGATTGAAGCCGACGCCGCTCGTCCGGCGGCCGGCCACGGCGGACCTCGCGACCCTGTCCGCGGCGTCGGCCGTCATCGCGGCGCTGGCCCTCCCGTGGTGGGGACTGCGGGGCGGCGGAACGACCACCGGGCTGGAGGTGCAGCTGATCCCGGCCGTGGCGATGCTCATCGCGGCGTCGATCCTCGTGGCCGTCGCCCTGGGCCACCTGATCTTCGGCGCGCCGCGGTGGGCCCGTCTCGGCGCCCTCGCCTTCTTCGGCCTCTCCGTGGGCGGCGGCGCGGTGGCCTCGCTCGTGCATGGGAGCAAGCTCGTCGGCGGCCTCGACTCCGGCTTGCGCGTGGGTCCTTTCCTGGCGCTCGCCGCCCTCGCCCCCGCCGCGATCG
>DHWS01000071.1:57624-58036 GCA_002413305.1 Actinobacteria bacterium UBA5176
TTCCTGGCGCTCGCCCCCCTCGCCCCCGCCGCGATCGCCGGGGTACTCGTGACTCGCGACCGGCGCAGGCCGAGGACCGCGGGTCGGAGGCCCGGCAGGGTCGTGGTCGCGGGAGCGCTGCTTGCCGCCGTCGTGGTCGGTTCGGCCACGTGGGCAGCATCCGGCCAGCCGGTCGACCTGCTCGTGGAGGTGAACCGATCGACTGGGAACGTCACGCACGCCTTCCGGGTCCCGGCCTCGGACGACGTTGCCGTCGGTCCGGGTGTGGTCTGGATCCGCGGCGACCACGAACTCGTCAGGTTCACCCCTTCCGACGCGAGGCTCCTCCGCAAGCCGTTTCCGGACGACCTCACCAACGTGGTCGTGGGTTTCGGTTCCGCCTGGGTCGGGATGGGCGGCGGGATCGCGCAGG
>DHWS01000071.1:58208-75625 GCA_002413305.1 Actinobacteria bacterium UBA5176
GATGGGCGGCGGGATCGCGCAGGTGGACTCGGCCTCTGGGCGCGTCCGGTGGATCCCGGCGCGCGCTGACAGCGTCATCGCTCTCGCCGTGGGCGAGGGCTCGGTGTGGGCGACCGCGACCCGCTATTCCGACGAAGGGCGGGATCAACAGATCGTGCTTCGCATCGACCCTCGGCGTCTCGCCGTCGTGACCCGAAGTGTCTTCGACTACGGCGAGGATCGCTTGGACATCGCAGTCGGGGCCGGCGCCGTATGGCTGGGGCGCGAAGGGACCGACACGGTCTACCGGCTCGATCCGGCCAGCCTCAGTCCCACCGAGAGCCACACCAAGGTCATCGGTGGGAACACCCTCGTGGTGGCCGGCAACGCCCTGTGGGTGGTCCGGTCAGGAGGTGCCACTCGGGTCGATCCCTCGGCAACCCCGCCCACGAACGACATCCCGTTCAGCGCGGGCTCAGGGGCGGCAGGGGATGCCGCAGCTCTCTGGGTGGGAACGGGCAGATCGATCCGGTCGTTGGATCCCGGCGGCGGGTTCGATCAGCGCGGGCGCGGCTATCCGATGCCGATCTCGGTGGACGCGATCGCGCTCACGACGACCACGGTCTGGGTAGTGGGCTCCGTATGAAGGAGGGTCATACCGGGCGGGCGCACTACGCTCCCTCTGATAGGAGCGTGCCGGTCCGCCCTTGTCCCTCCCGCGCCTCGACAACCGCTTCGCCCAGGATGTCCAGCCCTTCGTCGAGCTCCTCGTCCGTGATGACCAGCGGGATGAGGTGGCGTAGCACGTTGTGGTAGGCGCCACAGCTGACGGTGATCAGGCCGCGCTTCATGGCCCCGCCGACCACCGCCCCGAGGAACGCCTCGTTGGGCTCCTTCGTCGCGCGATCCGAGACGAACTCGACCCCCACCATGGCGCCGACACCCCGCACCTCGCCGATCTGGGGAGTCTCGGCCGCGAACTCCTCCCAACGCGTCTTCAGCGTCTTGCCGACCTGTTCGGCGCGTTCGAGGAGCCCCTCCTCCTCGATGACCTGCATGACGGCGTTGCCGGCCGCACACGCCACCGGGTTCCCCACGTACGTGCCGCCGATCGCCGACGGCCCGGGTGCGTCCATGACCTCCCGCGGACCGATCACCGCGGACAGCGGATACCCGGCCGCCAGGGCCTTGGCCAGCAGCACGATGTCGGGTTCGAAGTCGAAGGTCTCCGATGCGAGGAATGCTCCCGTCCGGCCGCAGCCGCTCTGGATCTCGTCCGCGACCACGAGGATGCCGCGCTGCCGGCAGATGCGCTGGAGCCCGCGGAGGAACTCGGCCGGCGGGACGACGAAGCCGCCCTCCCCCTGGATCGGCTCGACGATCGCGCAGGCGACCGACGCCGGATCGATCATCGTGGCGAACGCGCGCTCGATGCCGTCCAGTGCGAGCTGCGCGGAACGCGAGGGGTCCACGCTGCGGTAGGGGTACGCGTACGGCAGCCGGTACACCTCCGGGGCGAACGGTCCGAAGCCGCTCTTGTAGGGCTTGTACCGGCTGGTGAGGGTCATGGTGAGGAGGGTCCGGCCGTGGAAGCCACCCTCGAAGGCCACCACCGCCGGCCGGCCGGTGGCGGCGCGGGCGAACTTCACCGCGTTCTCGACCGCTTCGGCCCCCGCATTGAAGAACGCTGCCTTCCGGTCACCCGCGCCGGTTGCCGCGATCAGCCGCTCGGCGAGCTCGACGTAGGACTCGTACGGGATGACCGAGAAGTCTGTGTGGGAGACCCTCGCGGCCTGCTTCCGGACGGCCTCGACCACCTTCGGGTGGGAGTAGCCGACCAGTTGACACCCCAGTCCTCCGGAGAAATCGAGCATGGTGTTGCCGTCCACGTCCGTGATCCGCGCGCCGTCGCCGCGATCGATCACCGCCGGGACGTGGATGTCGAGCGCATCGGCGACCACCCTGCTCTTCCGCTCGAGGATCGCCGCGGAACGCGGCCCGGGGATGTCGGTGACGAGATTGATGGCCTTGCCCATCGAAGGACCTCCTCGATGCACAGGGCCGCGGCGGCTCCACCCCTGGAGGATTCTTCGCCCGCAGCCGGCTCCGAGCGTACACGACGGCCACCCGGCCCGACACCGGCCGAAGGCCTTCCCACCAGCCCGTTTGACGAATGAGTGACCACTCACTGAAAATGAGTGACCGCTCACTCACACAAGCACCGGCGGGCCGGATCGCCCGCCCACGGACGGCTGGAGGAGGACGTGGCAAAGACGATCGAAGCGGTCCCGGTGGACGCCGCCGCTGCGGCCAGACGAGCGGATCGCCGCAAGTGGTGGGTCCTCGGCGCGATGGTCTTCGGGCTGTTCATGCCGATGCTCGACAACCTCGTGGTGAATGTGGCGCTGCCCACGATCCAGGACAAGCTCGGGGCGGGCGTGTCCGGCCTCCAGTGGATCATCGACGGCTACACGCTGACATTCGCCTCGTTCATGCTCACCGGAGGGGCGCTCGGCGACCTGTACGGGCGGAAGCGGTTCTTCATGGCCGGCCTCGGCCTGTTCACGTTGGGCTCACTGATGTGCGGACTCTCGGGGTCCACCGGCCAGTTGGTCGCCTTCCGGGCGATCCAGGGCCTGGGCGCGGCCATGCTGCTCCCCGGTTCGCTCTCGATCATCACGGCCACCTTCAGTGGGAAGGAACGCGGAGCGGCCATCGGGATCTGGGCGGCCATGTCCGGCCTGGCCATCGCCGTCGGCCCGGTGGTCGGAGGCCTCCTGGTCGAGCACGTCTCGTGGCAGAGCATCTTCTACATCAACGTCCCGATCGGGATCATCGGCCTGACCATGACCTACTTCGTGGTCACCGAGTCGAAGGACCCCAACACGTCCCGCCGCATCGACCCGCCGGGCCTGATCACCGGCACCGCCGGCCTGTTCTTCCTGGTCTACGGACTGATCGAGGGCAACTCGAAGGGCTGGGGCGACAGCCTCATCCTGGTGTCGTTCGCCCTGTCGGCGGTCCTGCTGGTAGCGTTCTTCTGGATCGAGTCGCACCGCGAATCCCCCATGCTCCCGTTGTCGTTCTTCAAGATCCCCACGTTCAGCGCGGCGAACGTGGTGGCCGCGGCGGTGTTCTTCGCTATGTTCGGGTCGGTCTTCTTCTTCTCCCTGTACCTGCAGAACATCGACCACTACTCGCCGGTGGCGGCCGGGATCCGACTGCTGGCCTTCTCGCTGGTCATCCTCATCGTCGCTCCCCTGTCCGGACGATTCTCCGACCGGTACGGTTCGCGGTGGTTCATGACCGTCGGGCCACTCGTGGGGGCGATCGGCTTGGGGCTCATGCTCCGGACCGAGGTGGGTTCGCCGTACACGACCGTGATCCTTCCATCCTTCCTGGTCCTGGCGGCGGGCATGGCCACCACCATGACGCCGATGACCGCGGCAGTGATGGGCTCGGTCGAGACCCGGCACGCCGGGGTGGCCTCAGCGGCGACGAACACCAGCCGGGAGATCGGCGGCGTATTCGGCATCGCCCTGCTCGGGGCCATCGTGACCAGCTCCTTCAAGACCGGGTGGCTGTCCGCCCTCCAAGCTGCCCGGGTGCCGAACGCCGCGTCCATCGTGTCGAAGTTCGGCACGGCCGCCGCCACGGGTGGCGCCCCCACCTTCGCCGCCTTTTCGAAGAACGTGCCGAGGTCGATCCCGATCCCGGTCCAGCGGGCCATCTACACCTCCATCGACCACCCGTTCGTCCACGCGATGCACGCGGCGCTGTACGTCGCGGTGGCCTTCATGCTGCTGGCCGGCGTGGTGTCCGCCATCTTCGTGCGGAGCCATGTGGAGATCGAACGGGTCCCGGTCGCCGGTCCCGAGACGAACGGTGCCGGTGCTCGCGGGGAGGGCACGGCGGTCGGTGGTCACTGAGCGCGTCTCTCCCGCCGTCGTCAAGGTGCCCGCCGACGGTTCGACCCCGTCATCGACACGCATCCGCGACCAGATCGTCCTGGCCGCGCAGCGGTTGATGGCGGAGCGCGGCCTGCGAGGCGTGACCACCCGGGCGATCGCCGAGGCGGCAGGGTGCGCCGAGGGCAGCATCTACCGGTACTTCCCCGACAAGCACGCGCTGGTCGTCGAATGCATCGGCTCCCGGTTCCCCGACGTCCTGGCCCTGTTCGACTCGCTCCCCTCCCGGGCCGGGACGGCGAGCGTGCGGAAGAACCTCGAGGAGCTCACCGTCGCCGTGCTCCGGTTCTACCGAGCCCTGATCCCCATGGCCGCGGGCATCATGGCGGACAGTGAGCTCCTGGCGCAGCATCGTGCGCGCCTGGTGGAGACGAAGCAGGGCCCCGCCAAGCTCCTCGGCTCGCTCAGCACGTACCTTCGGCGCGAGCAACGCCTGGGGCGTCTCTCGGACCGACCGCTGGCCGAGGGGCTGGCCCGGCTGATCCTCGGCGCGCCCTTCCTGCACATCTGGGTCGGCGCGTACACCGGGGACGAGGCCGCCGAGGAGGGCGACGAACGCTTCGCCAGGGAGACCGTCCGGGCGCTGCTGGAGGGCATGCAGCCGGCGGTGCCGCCGTAACCCGGACTCAAAGCCCGAGCTCACGGAACCGCTGCAGCGCTTCCGCGAACGGCTGAAGCGGCTCCAGCAGGTCCGCCAGCACGCCGGCCAGTTCCTCGTACCCTGCCGGCGAGCCCTCCAGGCGAAGCGCCTCGGCGCGGCGGGCCGCTTCGTCCAGCCCCTCCCGGCACGGCCACCAGGCCTCGTCCACCTCGGGGACCCGCCACGCCAGCATGCCCGCGCTCGCCTCCGCCAGCCCCAGCTCGAACCCGAACAGTGCTTCGGCCAACGGCACCTTCGACCCGCGCTGACCGGGCGCGGCCGACACCAGGGACGCCTTCGCGCGTTCCATCCGGTCGACGGTCGTCCGGAACGCCCGGAACGCGTGACGGAGCGCCGGCGACGCGGCGCGATGGGCTCGCCACCCTCTGAGCATGTCGGACCCGAGTGTAGGAAAGAGGTCCCCACGCCCACCTGGGTAGAATCACGCCCAGTTTGGCCGACCAGACGGAACCCACCGACCGCATAGAAGAAACCGAGCCCGTCGAGCCGACGGATCGCGTCCTGATCCGCATCCCCGCATCGACCGCCCACATCGGGCTGGTTCGGTCGGCTGCCAGCGCGGTCGGTGCCCTCCTGGACTTCACCTACGACCGGATCCAGGACCTGCATATCG
The DNA here is from genome assembly GCA_002413305.1 of Actinobacteria bacterium UBA5176. Taxonomy (GTDB): domain Bacteria; phylum Actinomycetota; class UBA4738; order UBA4738; family UBA4738; genus UBA4738. The sequence goes on from DHWS01000071.1 coordinate 63,430, forward strand.
CCATCGACGAGGTCTGCTCGCGGATCATGGCCACGTCGCAGCCCGCCGCGTCGATGCTCGAGGTCGAATTCACGATCGAAGGCCGTGAGCTCAAGGTCACCGTCAAGGGCGACGCGCCGCTCAAGTCCGACGCCACCTTCCTCACCAAGTGGTCGCAGGCGATCCTTCGGGCCGTGACCGACGGGCTCGAGTTCATCTCTTCCGACGGGACCGCTCTGGTGACGTTCCACCTGAATAGAGGTGTGGCGCCCTGACCGGTCACGAGCGGCACCAGCAGTTGCCCAAGGACGAGGTCAAGCGCTTGCTCCGGGAGCTTCGGGGGACGAACGACCCCGCGATCCGCACCGCGCTGATCGAGGCGCACCTCGGCCTGGTCGAATACCTCGCCCGCCGGTTCGCCGGGCGGGGTGAGCCGCTCGACGATCTGATCCAGGTGGCGACGATCGGCCTGGTCAAGGCCGTGGACCGCTTCGATCCCGGCCGGGAGGTCGAATTCTCGACGTATGCCACACCCACCATCGTCGGCGAGCTGAAACGCCACTTCCGCGACAAGGGATGGGCGGTGCGGGTGCCGCGGAGGCTTCAGGAGCTGAACCTCCGCCTGGGCAGTGTGGTGGGCAAGCTCTCCCAGGACCTTCAGCGCTCTCCCACCGTGGCCGAGATCGCCCATGCCGCGGAGGCGACCCAGGACGAGGTGCTGGAGGCGCTGGATTCGGCCCACGCGTACAGCCTCATCTCTCTGGACGCCGGAACCAGCGAGGAGGGTCTCACCTACCATGAGCAGATCGGCGAGGAGGACCAGGCGCTGGAGGCGCTGGAGGACCGGGTGGCGGTGGTCCCGTTGCTGCAGCGGCTGGCTCCCCGCGAACGACACATGCTCTATCTGCGCTTCTTCAAGGGCCTCACCCAGAGCGAGATCGCCAAGGATCTCGGGATTTCCCAGATGCACGTATCGAGACTGCTCGCTAAGACGCTGGCCTCGCTCCGGTCCGGCCTCGAAGACGACGAAGAGGCCGGGTGAGTCCGGTGTCCGCGCCGAACCGCCGCATGCTCCTGATCGTGAACCCCAAGGCACAGGCCGTGGCGGCACGCCGAACCGGCGCGGTGGCGCGCAGCCTGTCCCGCGGGTTCGAGGTGCACGAGGTCTGGACGCGGGCTCCCGGGCACGCCTCCGAGCTGGCTCGGATGGCGGCCGGCACCGGAGCCGACGTGGTGGGCGTTCTCGGCGGCGACGGCACGGTGAACGAGGTCGTCAACGGCATGGCGTCTGCCGAGGACGGCACGGCGAAGGTCCCCATCGCGGTGATCCCGGGCGGCGGCGCGAACGTACTGGTCCGAGCGTTGGGATTCCCGAACGACGCGGTCCGCACCGCCGAGGTGCTGGTCCGCACCGCCGACCGGCCCCCGCTGTCGATCCCGCTCGGGCGGATCGGCGACCGGTACTTCGTCTCGAGCTGCGGGATGGGCTTCGACGCGGCGATCGTGCGCGAGGTCGAACGCCACCCAAAGGTGAAGCGCGCGCTGGGCGACGCCTGGTTCGTGGCGGTGGGCCTTGGCTTGTACGCGGCGGGCTACGACACGAACCAGCCCCACATCCGCGTCCGTGCGGGTGAGGACCCCTGGCAGTACGGGCTCTACCTGGCCATCCTCCAGAACCTCGACCCCTTCACCTACCTGGGATCACGGGCCCTGCGCGTCTGCCCGGACGCCAACCTCGGCGAGGGCCTGGACTGCTTCGCGCTGGAGACCATGCGCCCTGCGCGCATCTTCCCCGTCCTGTTCTCCGCGTTCGGGATCGGCCCCCTCACGCACCACCGCGGTCCGGAGGGACGGTACTGGCACGACGAACGCCGCTTCGTCATCGAGTCGAACGTCCCACTGCCCGTCCAGGCCGACGGTGAGTACCTCGGCGAGCGGCAACGGGTGGAGATCGAATCGATCCCCGATGCGCTCTCGGTGTACCGCTAGCCCGAACGAGCTCGGAACCGGTCGCGGATGGGAACGGCGGTCGCGGGGTCGTTCGTTGCCACCGCGTCCACGCCGATCGCGAACAACCGCTCCAGGCCCTCCGGTTCGTCCATGACCCACGTGCCGACCAGCACACCATCGTCGTGAGCCGCGCGGGTGAACGCCTCCCCAGCGTCCAGGACCGCGGGAACCTGCGGCAGAACATAGTCGTGCCCCCGCGACCTGACGTAGACCAGGCACGCGTATGGGTCGAACGGCCCGATGGTCAGGAAGCCGGTGGGGACCTGAGGTTCGAGCTCCTTGACCCGCTCGATCGACAGCCAGTTGAACGACGAGACGAGCATGGGTCCGTCGAACCCGATCCGGTGAAGCAGGATGACCACCTGTTCGGCAGCCGCCTCCCGCGGGGAGTCGAAGGCGGGCTCGCCCGGCATGTTCTTGATCTCCACGTTGATCCCGGCCTTCCCGGACAAGAACCGGAACGCCTCCTCCAGGGTCGGGATCTCCGCCCGGGACCCCCGGCCCCGCGAGGCGTCCAATCGCTTGAGTTCGGCAACGGTCAACTCATGGACCCAGCCCGAACCGTCGGTGGTGGCGTCCACTTCGGCGTTGTGCATGATGACCGGCACGCCGTCGGCGGAGAGGCGAACGTCCAGTTCGACGATGTCGGCACCGGCGTCGATGGCCCCCTGGAACGACGCGAGCGTGTTCTCCGGGTAGCTGGCCGAGGCGCCACGGTGGGCGACGACCACGGGCAAGATTTGTCGGCCGATATCGGTGCGAAACATTGTGCTCCTCGGAGGGGCGTCAGTATAATCCGCCCCTCGCCCGGCACACGCTCGCTTTGGTGAGCGTCCCGGAGCCCGTCAGGGGTCGGGTGACCGATTTCGACATGTGCTTGCCCGAGCCCGGATAGGGGGGAGTGGTCCGTGGATTGGGTTCATCTCGCGCGATGCAAGGACGAGGATCCGGAGCTGTTCTTCCCCGTCGGGACGACCGGGCCCGCCGCCGCACAGATCGCCACCGCCAAGACGATCTGCATGCAATGTGAGGTTCGAACGGAATGCCTCGAATGGGCCATGCTCACCTGCCAAGACGCGGGTGTGTGGGGCGGGCTGTCCGAGGAGGAACGCCGAGCCCTTCGGCGGGCGCGCCGGAGGGGCGAAGCGGCCGTTGCTCGAACGATGGTGAACGCCTGAGGGTCCGCTCGGCCGCTTCGCTCTAGACGCGGCTGGACGGGCAGAGATCGCTGACCGGACAGACCTCGCATCTCGGCGTGGGCGCCTTGCAGACCTGTCGGCCGTGGTCGATCAGCACGTACGTGAACGGGAACCAGTCCTTGCGCGGGATGATCCGCATGAGGTCCTGTTCGATCCGGTCGGGATCGTTCTCCTGGGTGAAGCCCAGGCGTTGGCTCACCCTCCGGACGTGGGTATCGACCGCGATACCGGCGCTCTTGTCCGTGCGATGGCGTTCGGGATAGCTGTTGCCCTGCACGATGTTCGCTGTCTTCCGGGCTACCCCGGGGAACGTGATGAGCTCCGACATGGTCTGCGGCACCTGGCCGCCGTACCGTTCGACGATCACCCGGCAGGCGCCGCGGACGGACTTCGTCTTCTGGTTGAAGAAGCCGGTGGGCTTGAGCGCTTGTGCCAGATCGGCCTCCGGCACCCGCAAGTAGTCCTCGGGCGTCCGGTACTTCTTGAAGAGCGTGGCGGTGACCTCGTTGACCTTTTGATCGGTGCACTGCGCCGAAAGGATCGTGGCGATCAGCATCTCCAGGGGGTTGGAGAAGTTGAGGGCGACGTGCGCGTCCGGGTAGGCCTTCCTCAGGCGGCGGATCACCACGGGGGCGCGCTCCGCCAGCAGGCTGTCGCGGGTGAGCCCGGGCTTCGGAGGCTTCGGCGCCGGCCGGGGCTTGGGCGGCTTGATCGCGTCCATCACTTCCCCCGGAACTTGGGCGAACGTCGCTCACGGAACGCTCGGATGCCTTCCCGCAGGTCCTCGCTGCCGAACGCCTCGGCCGCCATCGCGTCGAACTCCGACACGCGGTCGCTCTCGCCGAACCGGTCGACCGAGAGGTGTTCGATGGCGGTTCGGACCCCACGCTTCGCACCTCGAACCGAGAGCGGGGCGAGGCCGGCGATGCGTTCGGCCAGCGCGAAGGTCCGCTCGGTCAGCTCCGCGGCAGGGACGGCCACGTTCGCCAGCCCCCACGCGGCCGCCCCGGCGCCACTCACGACTCGGCCCGCATAGAGGATCTCCCCGGCACGCTTCGGCCCAACCGAGAGCACCAGGCGTTCGATGCTCTCGAAGTTCGGGAGGATGCCGAGCTTGCCCGACGGGATGCCGATGCGGGCGTCCTCGGCGGCCACCGCCAGGTCGCACGCCACCACGATCTGGCACCCTGCGCCCAGGGCCGAACCTTGCACCTCGGCGATCACCGGGTTCGGGTGCGTGGAGACGGTACGAAGGGACGCCTCGAACCCGCTGGCGTAGTCGCGGTCGGCCCGTATGATCGTGACGTCGGACAGGTCCGCGCCTGCGCAGAAGTCGGCGCCCTCGCCGGCCAGGATGACCGCCCTGACCTGCGGTTCTGCGTCCAATGCGTCGAACGCCGCGGCGAGCTCTTCGAGCATGTCGTGGGAGACGGCGTTTCGCTGGTCGGGACGATCGAGGACCACGCGAGCCACCCCCGCGAAGCGTTCGACCCTGACCTGCGGCACCGCGAGCCTCCCGCGCTACTCGACGACGGCGATCACGTCGCCCTCCTGGACGACGCCGCCCTCCGCGACCCGAACCTCCTTCACGAGGCCGGCCAGCGGCGCCTCGACCGGGATCTCCATCTTCATGGATTCGAGGATGACCAGGAAGTCGCCCGCTTCGACCCGGTCGCCCGGCGCGGCGACGACCTTCCAGACGTTGGCCACCATCTCGGCGAGGACCTCGGCCACGGTCAGGCGAGGACCTTCGAGCGGTCGGGCTCGGCCGGGAGCGACAACAGCTCACGGGCCCGGGCCGGCTCGGCGACCTCGCGGCCCTGCATGCGGACGATCTGGGCGGCCGCTTCGACCAGCTCGCCGTTGCTGGCGACCATGTCCCCGGACGGAAGGTAGAAGTTGTCCTCCAGGCCGACCCGGACGTTGCCGCCCAGCGCGGCCGAGGCCCCGGCCATCATCCACTGGTCCCGGCTGACGGCGATCATGCCCCACGTGCACCGGTCAGGCACCACGCTCGACATGTGGGCGAGGTTCCGGGCGGTGGCGCTGATCCCGCCGAGCACCCCGTGGATGAGCGAGAACTGGATGGGCGTGGTGAGGACGCCGAGGTCGATGAGCGGTTCGACCGATTCGACGTGGCCGACGTCGAAGCACTCGCACTCGGGCTTCACGCCGGCCTTGTTCATCTGCTCCAGCAGGAAGATGATGTCCTCGAAGCGGTTCTCGAAGACGAAGTTGAACACGAAACCCTTCCGCCTCGGGCTGTATTTCGCGTAGTTCATCGAGCCCATGTTCAGCGCGCCGATCTCGGGCCGGAGCTCGGTGATGTGGGCGACCCGGTCCTTCATGGGCAGGCCGACCCAGCCGGTCGAGTAGTTGATGATGATGTCCGGGGTCTCGGCGAGGATGGCCTGCGTGATCGCCTTGTAGTGCTCGGGCTTGACGGTGGGGGCGCCGTTCGGCTCGCGGGCGTGGATGTGGACCATCGACGCGCCGGCGTCGCGCGCCCTCCGGATCTCCTTCCCGTATTCCTCCGGTGTGTAGGGGATAGCCGCGCATTGGTCCTTGTTCGCGACGGCACCCGAGACGGCGCAGGTGATGATGCAGGGTTCGTCGACGGTCACGTCTTCCCCTTCAACCGGTGTAGGAGTTCGAGGATCGGTCCGTTCGGCGGATTATCGGTCACATCCCGGTTCCGGTGCGCGTACCGCACGATCCCTTTGGTGTCGATGACGAACGTGCCCGGCATCTGCATGATGTCCTCGCCCGGCTTCCAGCTCGGCGTGGGGATGTCGGACAGGACACGTGCCTTCGCCCATCCGAAGTAGACCCGCGGGCCCATGACCTGCCGGAGGGATCCTCGCTTGAGCCCGTAAGCGCGGTGCGCCGCGTTTCCCGGGTCGCTGGTGCAGACGAACGGCTTCAGCTTCCGCTCCTCGCAGAACCACTCCGCGCGGGCCGGTGCCCCGAGCCCGATCAGGACGACCCGACCACCAGCCCGCGTGAACTTCGAACCATCGCCGCGCAACTGCACGGCATGCTCCTGGCAGAAGCTTCAGCCGTAATGGCGCAGGAACGCCGCCACGACGGGCCGCTCCCTCCAGAAGGACGAAAGCATGACCTCGCGTCCTCCGGCGTCGAGCACGGCGTGATCGGGCGCGCGGTCACCGACCTCGGGTTTGGGCATGCGGGCAAGGATACGAGGCTGGCGCTGCACTGACGCCCTGACCTCAACCGGCCCCGTCGGACCGGTTCTCCTTGACTTCAACACCCGGCCCCTCACAATCACCCGTTGAGCGAGAAACGAGGAAGCTCGGTTGCGCCGTGTCACGGGAGAGCGCAGGGCACGGTCTCCTCAGACCGGCAGCACACCGTGCTTGCGCCAGGGGCGTTCGACCTTCTTCGACTCGCCGATCTCGAGGCCGCGGATGATCGTCGAACGCGTGTCGGCGGGATCGATGAGATCGTCGAGGAAGGACCAGCCGGCGGCGATGTAGGCGCCGATCTGTTCCCGGATCCCGGCGACCAGCTGGTTGCGGACTGCGTCCTGGGCCGACCGGTCTCCGGCGGATTCGATCTGCCTGCGGAAGATGATGTTCACCGCGCCCTCCGGTCCCATGACCGAGATCTCGGCGCTCGGCCAGCCGACGATCAGGTCGGGCTCATAGGCCCGGCCGTTCATCACGTAGTAGCCGGCTCCATACCCCTTGCGGAGCACCACGGTCAGCTTCGGCACCGTCGCCTCCGCGACGGCGAACAGCATCTTCGCGCCGTGGCGGATGATGCCCTGCTTCTCGACCGCCGAGCCGACCAGGAAGCCCGGGCAGTCCATCAGGAACACCAGCGGGATGTTGAACGCGTCGCACAGCCACACGAACCGCGCAGCCTTGTCCGCCGCATTCACGTCGAGCGCGCCGCCCAGCATCATCGGTTGGTTCGCCACGATCCCCGCCGGCCGCCCGCCGAAGCGCGCGAACCCCGTGACCAGATTTCGAGCCCATTCGGGCTTCATCGGGAAGAAGTCGCCGTCGTCCGCCAGCACCTTGACGATCTTGCGCATGTCGTACGCGTGCCGCGGGTTGGCGGGGACGATGTCGTAGAGCTCCTCGCACCGGCGCTCGACCGGATCGACGGCGTCCACGCGAGGTGGCGGCGCCAGGTTCGAAGACGGGAAGTACCCGAGGTACTTGCGGACGGTCGCCAGGCACTCGCGGTCGTCCGCCACCTCGAGGTCGGCCACGCCACTCACCTTCGTGTGTACGGCGCTCCCGCCCATCTCCTCGGCGGTGACGTCCTCCCCGACGGCGGCCTTGACCAGCGGCGGCCCGCCGAGCGCCATGTGCGAGGTCCCCTTGACCATCGGCACGAAGTCGGCCAGGCCGGGGATGTACGCGGTACCCGCCGCGCCCGGCCCCATCATGGCCGCGACCTGCGGGACCACGCCGCTCATGAGGACCTGCTCGCGGAACAGGTCGCCGGTCCGGGCGAACATGGACCCGCTCGCCTCCTGGATCCGCGCACCGGCCGAGTCGATCAGCCATACCACTGGGATGCGTTCGCGCAGCGCCAGCTCGCGCATCCTGGTGGCCTTCAACTCGCCCACCATGCCCAGCGAGCCGGCCATCACGGTGAAGTCATAGGCGATCACCGCCGCCCGGCGGCCCTCGATCTTGCCGATGCCCGTCACGCAGCCGTCGGCCGGGGTGAACTTCCCTTGCATCGACGGCGTCCCGGCTTGATGGTGCGCGAGCAGCGAGAACTCGGTGAAAGAGCCCGGGTCGAACAGCAGCTCCAGGCGCTCGCGGACGGTGAGCTTGCCGTCGGCGTGCTGCTTCGCCACCCGCTCGGGGCCGCCCATGCCCAGGAATTCGGCCCGCTTCTGCCGGAGCTGTTCGGCGTGGCCGCGAAGGTCCGGGCCCTGGTAGGTATAGGTGACGCCGGAGTGCTCGGGTGGCGCGGCTTCCTCGGCCATGGCGGCTCGACCTCCTCGGGGGCCCTTCGCCGGAAGCGTCCCTCCCGATGCTTGCCCGGGCCCGCCTGTCCGAATGCTACCGCCGGCCGGTCAGCACGTCGTGCACCGGCTCCAGGGCCAGGCCGGCAAGTCCCCACAGCGGCGCGTAGTCGAATCGGATGAGCCCGTGGAGCTGGCGCCTGGCGTACGAGTAGTCCCACGGCGCCTGGCCGATCGCCGTGCGCAGTAGCCAGCCGGTCGTGTACTCCACGCCGAAGAACCCTGCCGCGTACACCGCCCCACGCAACGGCGCCGGAACCCGGTCCCGCATGGCGTCGTGGAGTGGCTCGAACATCGGCAAGAGCATCCCGTAGATCGGGAACATCCATAGGCTGGTCCGCGACGGCAGCCGGAGGTCGCGCGCCCGAGCGAAGTCGTGCAGGCCGGAGAACAGCACCTCCGCGCACCACCCGAACAGGCCATAGGCGACGAACCGGCCGGTCCGGCTGGGCACCTCGAAGCGGCTCAGCGGCCTTTCCACTCGGGCTTCCGCCTCGCGAAGAACGCGCTCACGCCCTCCGCGACGTCCTCGGTCTCGAGGTTGCGCGTGAGCATCGAACCCAGGTAGGCCAGCGCGTCGTCGAAGGACATGTCCTGGGCGCGGTGGAAGGACTCCTTGCCCAGCCGGAGGATGAGGGGACTCTTCGAGGCGAGCTCCTCGACCAACTCGTCCACAGCCGTGTCGAGCTCGGCCCGCGGGGCCGTCCGGTTCACCATCCCCCAGCGTTCGGCCTCCGCGGCGCTCCAGCGGCGACCGGTCAGCATCATCTCCATGGCGATCTTCCGGGGCACGTTCCGTGCGATCACCGCGCTGATCAGGTAGGGCCACAGGCCAAGGTTGATCTCCGGCGTCCCGACCTGGACGTCGTCGGCCGCCACGGCCAGGTCGCATCCCAACATCAGGCCGAACCCCCCGGCCAGCGCGACGCCGTTCACACGGGCCACCACGGGCTGGGGGTGTTCGGCCAGGGTTCGGAGCAGCGTGGCCACCCGGTCCCCACGGTCGTGGGACGAGGCGCGGCCCTGGTCCGGCGCGAGGTTCCCTGCCAGGTCGCCGCCCGCACAGAAGGCCCGGTCCCCGGCGCCCGTCAGGACGACGCATCGGACGTCCGTGTCGCCGGCCGCGCGTCCCAGTCCGTCGAGGATGCCGTCGACCACTTCGTCCGACAGCGTGTTGCGCCGCTCCTCCCGGTCGATGGTCAGCCGAGCGGCGGATCCCATCGTCTCGTAGCGGACCGCTTCGGGTGCCATGGCTGCGCCGAGCCTACTTCCCGAGCAGCCCGGTGTCGTAGTCGCCGGAGACGAACCGCTCGTCGGCAAACACAGCGAGCAAGGCCGGGAGGTTCGTCTTCAGGCCTTCGATGTGCAGCTTCTCCAGTACGGAGGTTTGGAAGAGGTTGACGCGGTCCCCGGCGTGGATGATCACCTTGCCGATCAGGGGGTCGTAGAACATCGGCACGTCATCGCCAGCGCCGTACCCGAAGTCGAGCCGCCACTGTGAAGACTCCAAGGGAAGGTCGAACTCCAGACGGTGGATCCGGCCCGGGGAGGGGAGAAACGTCCGAGGATCCTCGGCATAGACCCGGAACTCGATGCCGTGGCCATGCCGGGCGGGCGTGGCGGGCAGAGACATCCCCTCTCCAGAGGCGATCCGGAGCTGCTCCTCGACCAGGTCCACGCCGGTCGTGATCTCGGTGAGGGGGTGTTCGACCTGGATGCGGGCGTTGACCTCCAGGAAGAAGAACTCGCCTTCGGGGGTGAGGACGCACTCCACGGTTCCCGCGCCGCGGTAGCCGAGCTTCTCCATCGATCGGACGGCGGACCCGCACATCGAATGACGAAGCACCCGGTCCAGGGCGGGCGACGGGGTCTCTTCGATCACCTTCTGATGGCGTCGCTGGACCGAACACTCCCGCTCGTACAGGTGAATGGTCCGATGGTCGTCGGCGAGGATCTGGATCTCGACGTGGCGGGCGTGCGGGACGTAGCGCTCGACGTAGACGCTGGGGTCAGCGAAGAACCTCGCCCCACGGGTGGATGCGGTCTCCACCGCGGACGCCAGCTGCGCCTCGTCACCGGCGATCCCCATCCCGATGCCGCCTCCGCCGCTGACCGCCTTGACCATCAGCGGGTAGCCGATCCTCGCCGCCGCCGCGACGGCTTCGAAGGGCTCGGTGAACGGCCCGGCGCCGGGAAGCACCGGGAAGTCGGTCTCCGCGAACGCCCTGCGCGCGGCCACCTTGTCGCCGGTGAGCTCCAGAACCTCGGGGGGCGGTCCGATCCACGCCAGCCCTGCACCGAGGCAGGCCCGGGCGAACATGGCGCTCTCGGCCAGAAACCCGTACCCGGGGTGGACGGCATCCGCGCCCGCCTCGCGTGCGGCGTCCACGATCGCCGCCGGGTTGAGGTACGAAGCGGGGGCCGGCGACTCGCCGATCCGGAAGGCCCGGTCCGCCTCACGGACGTGCTTCGCCCCCGCGTCGGCGTCCGAGTAGACGGCGACGGCTTCGGCGCCCAACCGTCGAAAGGTACGGAAGATCCGGCAGGCGATCTCGCCGCGGTTGGCGACCAGCACGGAACGGAACATGGCGAGCGGGAGGATATCGACAGGTCCGGCCGCCGCGCGAACCGGACGGAAAGGATCAGGCTTTGTTCGGCGCCAGCCGCTTCCCCCGGTAGTTCGGGAAGACCAGGTCGCTGTGCTGCCAGCACGTGGCGCTCAGGTTGTAGATCGAGAGCTTCGTCGTACAGCCCGGGGCGGCACAGACCCTTCCTGTATGGGAGGTGGGCGACGGAGGAGGTAGCTTGCCCGGACGGCTTCCTTTCATCACCCGTCTATTCGCGCGAGCGGCTCCCAGGGTTTCCGTCGCGCGACGAAACTTGTGGAGAAAGGATGGTGCGGGCCGCTCGGTCAGAGAGCGGGAGGACCGTCGGTTCGTTCGAACCGGATGGCGGAACGGATACGGAGGACCAGGTGCTCGGGGGTCTTCTGCTGGAGGCACTTGGAGCGGACGATGTCCCGAAGCCTCCGCTGGAACTCCGCCCGATGGAAGCATGGGGCGCACCCTTCGAGATGCTCGGCGAGGGTGGCCGACCGCTCCGGATCGAGTTCTCCATGGATGAAGTGCTCGATCTCGTGCAGCACGTCGTCGCAGCTAATCTCGGACAAGACCTCTCTCCCTCACGACATCCCACAACCTCTTCTCCAGAGCCTTTCTTCCCCGGTGGAGGCGCGACATGACGGTTCCGATCGGCACGTCGGTGATCTCGGCGATCTCCTTGTAGCTGAAGCCTTCGACGTCGGCCAGCAGCACGGCGACCCGGAACTGCTCCGGAAGCGAGGCGAGCGCCTCCTGGACGTCCTCGTCGGGCAGGGACTCGATGACGCTGGTCTCGGCCGATGGTTCCAGGCCCTCCTGGGTCATCTTCGAATACAGGTACCAGTCCTCGACCTCGTCGTCGGAGATCGTCTGGGGCTCGCGCTGCTTCTTGCGGTAGCTGTTGATAAAGGTGTTCATGAGGATCCGATAGAGCCAGGCCTTCAGGTTCGTCCCGGCCTGGAACTGGGAGAACCCTCGATAGGCCCGCAGGAAGGTCTCCTGCACGAGATCCTCGGCGTCCGACGCGTTGCGGGTCAGCCGGTACGCGGCCGAATACATCCCGTTCAGGAGGGGCAACGCGTCGCGTTCGAACCGGGATTCGAGGTCGGCCGCTCCCTCGCGGTTGGGCTCGGGCGTGCTCATGGAGTCCCCACGGGGGAATCCTACCGCTCCCTTCCCCACAGGCCGGCCCGGGGTGTGACGGTCGTTCCCACCGGACGGTGGGAACATGTACAGGTACGTGCGGGCGCGCCTGCCCGCCAGGGGATGAGGACGGGGACACGGCATGGCGAACGACAACGGCAGCGGCAAGCGAGGGCGCTGGCAGGGCTTCGACTTCGGTGGCAGCGGCGGTGGCCAGGGAGCGGGCGGCGGCCGCAACCCCTGGCGGCTCCTGC
>DHWS01000079.1 GCA_002413305.1 Actinobacteria bacterium UBA5176
TGCCGGATCACCGGGTACTCGAGGGTGATGCCGTTCGCGCCGAGGATCGTGCGCGCCTCCCGGCAGATCTTCAGCGCCTCCCGAACGTTGTTCAGCTTCCCAACGCTGACGTGCTCCGGCCGAAGCGTGCCCGCGTCCTTCATCCGCCCCAGGTGGAGCGCGAGGAGCACCCCCTTGTTGAGCTCGACCAGCATGTTCGCCAGCTTCTCCTGGGTGAGCTGGAACGAACCGATCGGCTTTCCGAACTGGACGCGCGACTTCGAATACCGCAGCGCCGCGTCGAAGCAGGACCGCGCGGCCCCCATCGCTCCCCACACGATGCCGAACCGGGCCTCGTTGAGACACGACAGCGGGCCCTTCATCCCGGTGACGCCGGGCAGGACCGCGTCGGCGGGGAGGCGGCAATCATCGAAGATCAGCTCGGACGTCACGCTGGCCCGGAGCGAGATCTTGCGTTCGACGTCCACGGTGGTGAAGCCGGTCGTGCCGCGCGGGACCAGGAAGCCCCGCACGCCTTCTTCGGCCCTCGCCCACACCACCGCGACGTCGCCGATGCCGCCGTTCGTGATCCACATCTTCGTGCCGTTCAGGACCCAGTCGTCGCCGTCGCGCCGGGCCGACGTTCGCATCGACGCGGGATCGCTCCCCGCGTCCGGCTCGGTCAGGCCGAAGCACCCGATCGCTTCTCCGGCCGCCATCCGGGGGAGCCATTCGTCCTTCTGCTCGTCGCTGCCGTACGCGTGGATCGGGAACATGGCCAGCGAGCCCTGGACGGAGACGAACGAACGGAACCCGCTGTCGCCGGCTTCGAGCTCCAGGCAGGCCAGGCCGTAGGAGACGGCGTTCGCGCCCGCGCACCCGTATCCGTGGAGGTGCATCCCGAGCAGCCCGAGCTTGCCCAGCTCGGGGGCCAGCTCGCGGGGGAACTCGCCCCGTTCGAACCACTCGTCGATCCCGGGCAGGACCCGTTCCGCCACCCAATCGCGCGTGGCGCTCTGGATCATCCGCTCCTCCTCGGACAGGAGCGCGTCGACGTCCAGGAAGTCCAGCGGGTCCGGTGCCATCGCCAGAACTCTAGTGCGCCGCGGCATCCCGCACCCCGGATTGGCCGATGGGTCGGGGTAAGCTTCGGTCGTTGCGAGGGCGGCGAGGGGAGGCGGGCGATCACCAAGACACGGGGGCCTCGGTTCGGCCGGGAGGATGCCGAGCTCAGCTACGGCATCTACCTTCGGGTGCCGGAGCTGCTCGAGCTCCAGACGCTCCTGTCCGACCCGCCTGCCCACGACGAGTTGCTGTTCATCGTGGTCCACCAGGTCTACGAGCTGTGGTTCAAGCTGGTGCTGTTCGAACTGGAGTCCGTGCGAGCGGCGCTGTTCGCGGGCGACACGAACCGGGCGCGCCACCATCTCGCGCGGGTCCATTCGATCGAGCGGGTTCTGGTCGAACAGGTCGCCGTGATCGAGACGATGTCGCCGCAGGACTTCCTGCAGTTCCGTTCGAACCTCGCCCCGGCCAGTGGCTTCCAGTCGGTCCAGTTCCGGGAGATCGAGTTCCTGTCGGGGCTGAAGGAGCCAGGCCTGCTGAGGCACCTGGGGGAGTCACCCGGGGAGCGGGCCCGTCTGGAGCGCCGCCTGGAGGAGCCGACGCTGTGGGAGGCCTTCTGTGCGCTGCTCGAACGGCACGGGCTGCGGATGCCGGCAGACGACCCCGACACCCGGCACGACAGCCTGCTGGTCCTGATGCGCAGCAGCGAGGCGTATGCCGATCTGTTCGCCACCTCGGAGGCCCTGCTCACCCACGACGAGCTCTTCATGCAGTGGCGCATGCACCACGTGCTGATGGTCGAACGCCAGATCGGCGGGAAGACCGGGACGGGCGGTTCGAGCGGCGCGTCGTACCTCAAGTCGACGCTCGACAAGCGTTTCTACCAGGAGCTGTGGGACGTGCGGAGCGATCTGTAGCTTCGGGACGCCCGCCTTGGTTCGCGCGGACCGGCCCGGACCTGCCCTCCGCCGAAGCTCCCATCTGACGCATCGCGGTCTCCCCGGGTTCTCGCAGGTCGCCATGGAACCTTCATGGAACCCGAAGGCGGCATCACGCAAGCGCAACATCGATCGGGACTCCTTATCCGAATGCATGGGCAGACTGGAGAGAGGAATCGGATCCACCGCACGCGGGGGCCTGCTCCACGACGTGATGCGGCACGGAGGTGGTACGAGATGGCGCTGCAGATGCAACAGGGGCGAAGCCCGAACCGGGAACTCTTCGCCGAAGAGCTCGACGCGTTACCCGAGGTCTTCGCCAAGGAGGACCTCGTGAGTTGGTTCGAGGCGTCGGCTCCGTGGGTCGACCCGCTGTGGGTCGAAGGGCGGCTGGTCGGCGACACGGTGAACGACCGGGGGCGCCAGCACGTGCCGGGTCCACGGGATCTGGTGTTCCTTCGGGCCGACGGCCGCTACGAGCGGTACGACCGGAGCAGGCACGGGCGCTGGTCCTCCGTCGGGACGCCGGTGCTCCCGGCGGCCGAGCCGCCCTCCCCGGGTGGAGGCCGACACCGCCGGCGGTTCGGATTCCCCCGCCGGCACGCTGCGGCCTGAGTGCTACTCCACGGAACCGCCGGCGTCGGGGAGCGGGTGCGACTTGAAGTCCTCGCGCAGGACCTTCTTGTCGAACTTCCCCACGCTCGTCTTCGGGATCTCGGCCACCACGACGACGTCATCGGGGAGCCACCACTTCGGGAAGTGCGGGCCGAGGAACTCGAGCACCTCCTCGCGGGTGACCTCCTCGCCTGGCCGGACGACGACGCAGGCCAGGGGACGTTCGGACCACCGTTCGTGCGGCACGCCGATGACCGCCGCCTCGATGATCTTGGGGTGGCCCATCAGTGCACTCTCGAGCTCCACGCTGGAGATCCACTCGCCACCGGACTTGACCAGGTCCTTCGTCCGGTCGACCAGTTGAAGGAACCCGTGTTCGTCGACCACCGCCACGTCGCCAGTTCGGAGCCACCCCTCCACGAACCGCTCGTCGGAGCTCGGGTCGTTGTAGTAGGACGCGGCCACCCAGTTCCCTTTGACCTGCACCTCGCCCATCGACTTCGCATCCCACGGGACCTCGGTGCCGTTTTCGGCCACCACCCGGAACCGGACGCCGGGCGTGACTCGGCCTTGCTTCGCCCGCATGCGGAACCGCTCCTGCTCGGGGAGGTCGTCCATGTCCGGCGGGAGCTGGGACAGCGATGCCACGGGCCCCGTCTCGGTCATGCCCCATCCCTGGACCATCTCCACGCCGACCTGGCGCTTGAAGCGCTCGATCAGGGACACCGGCACGGCCGAACCGCCGGCCGTGATACACCGGACGCTCGACAGGTCGCGGGGATTCGTCTCCAGGTACTGGAGCAGCCCGATCCAGATGGTCGGTACACCAGCCAGGACCGTGACGCGCTCGCCTTCGATCAGGTCGGACAGCGCCGCCGGGTCGGCGCTGAACGCCCCGGGGAAGACCTGCTTCGCGCCGGCCAGTGCGGCCGCGTACGGCATGCCCCACGCGTTGGCGTGGAACATCGGGACCACCGGGAGGACCGCGTCGCGCTCGGTCAGGCCGATGGTCGAGGCCAGGTTGATCATCCACGAGTGCAGGACCATCGACCGATGCGAGTACACGACACCCTTCGGGTTGCCCGTGGTCCCACTCGTGTAACACATGGCGCTGGCCTGGTGCTCGTCGAGCTCGGGCCAGTCGACGTCGGGCGACGAACCGGCCAGGAGCTCCTCGTAGTCGAGCGCGCCGTCCAGCGAGCCGCGGCTTCCCGAGCCCATGACCACGATGTGTTCGACCGTCTTCAGGCTCGGGGCGACCTTCTCGAAGACCGGCACCAGCGTGTCGTCCACGAACACGACCTTGTCCTCGGCGTGATTGGCGATCCAGGCGATCTGATCGGGATGGAGACGGATGTTCAGCGTGTGGAGGATCGAGCCCATGCAGGGCACGGCGAAGTAGAGCTCGAGGTGCCGGGCGTTGTTGAAGGCGAAGGACCCGACCCGATCGTCCGGCCCTACATCGAGGGAATGCAGCGCGTTCGCCAGACGCCCCACCCGTTCGCCGAATTCCTCGTACGTCTCGCGTTCGGTGCCGTCCTTCGTCTTCGTCACGATCTGCTGCCGCGGATGGAACGCTAGGGCACGCTCGAGGATCCGGTTCACGGTGAGCTGGTCGTCCTGCATGAGCCCGCGCATCGAAGGGCCTCCTTCCTGGGGTCACGTCACCGGATTCTACGGACGCCAGGCGTCGAAGCGGTAGTGCGTGCCAGCTCGTAGAGCGAGACGTGTCCGCGGCTCTCGGACGTGAAGGGGTCGCGGCGCCAGTTCGACCAGCGTTCGCGCAGGCGCATGCCGGCCAGCCGGGCCATGAGGTCCAGTTCGGACGGGAAGGCGTAGCGCAGCTGCACCGGGTACAGCTCCACGCGGCCCTCCAGCAAAACGACGCGCCCGGCGGTCACGCGCTGCTCGACGGGGTCGTGGAGCGATGCGTCCAGACGGACCGAGTCGGTGTCGATGGCCACCGCCGAGGTCCGCTGGTCGTCGTCGAACCGGGACAGGTCCGGGACGAACGCTTCGACCACGAACCGCCCGCCCGGCTGTAGGTGCCGGGCGACGTGGCGGAAGCACCGGACCTGCGCTTCCTGCGACAGCAGGCCGAAGAACGTGTTGAACGCCACGAACACCAGCGAGAACGAACCCGTCATTGGGAAGCGTTCGAAGTCGCCGATCGTGACGCGGACGCGTCGCCCACCGGGCTTGGCGCGCATCGCGGCCACCATCCGGCGCGAGCCGTCGATCCCATGCACCCGCAGACCCTGGTCGGCCAGTGGGATGGCCAGCCGGCCGGTGCCCACGCCGAGCTCCAGGACGGGTCCCTCGCCCGCAGCGTCGAGCAGGAACGACACGGCCTCCACCGTCTGCCGGGCGAAGCGTTCCTCGTGCCAGGCGTCGTACACGCGGGCGATCCGCTGGCCGTACGTGGAGGCGTCGTACTCCTCCACGCTCACCGCCTCCGGGCGCGTTCGTACACCGACACGTGCGACAGACTGGCGGAGGTGAAGGGCTCGTGGTGCCAGCCGCCCCACCGCTCGCGGAGCCGCAGGCCGGCCACCCGGGCCATCAGATCCAGCTCGGACGGCCAGGCGTACCGCATGGCCAGCGGATACAGCCGGACCTGGCTCTCGGTGATCACGACGTGCTGGCCGAGGATCCGTTGCGTGTCGGCCTCGTGCCGCATCACGTCGAGCCGGACCAGGTCGTTCGTCAACTCGAAGGTCTCCGTGCGCTGGCCGTCGTCGAACTTCGAGGGATCCGGGACGAACGCTTCGATCACGAACGCTCCCCCCGGCGTCAGGTGCGCGGCCACGTTCTGGCAGCACCGGACCTGATCGTCCTGGGTGAGCAAGGCGAAGAAGGTGTTGAACACCACGTAGATCAGTGGGTACATGAGGCCGGTCCCCACGTCGACGTCGGCCAGGTCGCCGGTCCACACCGGGATGCGCTTCCCACCCCGCTTCTGCCGGAGCCGGTCGATCATCGCGCCGGAGGCCTCGATCCCGGCGACCTCCACGCCGAGGCGCCGGAGCGGCAGTGCCACTCGCCCAGTACCGATGCCGAGCTCCAGGGCGGGCCCTCCGCCCGCCACCGATGCCAGGAACCCGGCCGCCGAATGCTCGTCGTGGGGGACGAACGACTCGTCGAACACGCCGGCGATCCGGTCGCCGTACGTCGACGGCCCGTACCAGCCGAAGTCGGGCAAGCCGTCCCTTACCCCGGGACGGGCACGTCCGGCAGGTGAGCCAGCCCGGCGTCAAGCGCGTCCTGTTCGAACTCCACCTCGGGGAGCCGGCCGGCCAGGTAGTCGTCGTACGCCTGGAGGTCGAAGTGCCCATGCCCCGAGAGCCCGAACAGGATGACCCGCGCCTCGCCCTTCTCCCGCGCGTCGATGGCTTCGTCGATCGTGGCCCGGATCGCGTGACACGGCTCCGGGCCCGGGATGATGCCCTGGGTCCGGGCGAACTGCACCCCGGCTTCGAACACCTGGTTCTGCGTGTACGCGATCGCTTCCATCTGGCCGTGCTTGACCAGCATGCATAGAGACGGCGCGTCCCCGTGGTACCGGAGGCCTCCCGCGTGCACCGGCGCGGGGACGAACGTGTGCCCCAGCGTGTACATGGCCACCAGCGGGGTCATCTCCCCGGTGTCCCCGAAGTCGTACGCATACAGGCCCTTGGTCAGCGTGGGACACGCGGCCGGTTCCGTGGCCACGAACCGGGCGTCGAGCTTCCCGGCCAGCTTGTCGGCCATGAACGGGTAGGCCAGGCCCGAATAGTTCGAACCCCCTCCCACGCACCCGATGATCACGTCGGGCGACTCGCCGGCCATCTCCATCTGCTTCTTGGCCTCCTGGCCGATCACGGTCTGGTGCAGCAGCACGTGGTTCAGCACCGAGCCGAGCGAGTAGTTCGTGTCGGGGTTCGTGGCCGCGATCTCCACGGCCTCGCTGATGGCGATGCCCAGCGAACCGGGCGAGTCGGGGTCGCCCTCCAGGATGGCCTTGCCGGACTGGGTGGTGGAGGAGGGAGAGGGCCGGACCTCCGCCCCCATCGTCTCCATGAACACCCGCCGGTACGGCTTCTGCTGGTACGACGCCTTCACCATGAACACCAGGCATTCCAGCCCGAAGAACTGACAGGCCATGGACAGGGCCGATCCCCACTGTCCCGCGCCCGTCTCGGTGGCCAGCCGCCGGATGCCGGCCTCCTTGTTGTAGTAGGCCTGGGCGATGGCGGTGTTCGGCTTGTGCGAGCCGGCCGGCGAGGTGCCTTCGTACTTGAAGTAGATGTGGGCGGGCGTCTGGAGCGCCTGCTCGAGCCGGGTCGCCCGGTACAGCGGCGAGGGCCGCCACAGCCGGTAGGCATCCAGCACCGGCCCGGGGATGTCGATCCACCGCTCGGTCGACACCTCTTGCAGGATCAGCGCCTCCGGGAACAGGGGAGCGAGGTCCGCCGGCCCGACCGGCTCCTTCGTGCCGGGATGCAACGGGGGGAGTGGCGGCATGCCGGCCGCCGCCATGTCCGGCAGGATGTTGTACCAGGCCGTGGGCAGGTCGTTCGGCTCGAGGTTGAACTGGTTGCGCTCCGCCATGGCTGCCTCCTTGGAAGCTCCGCCGGACCCTTCCGTGGGCGCTCATTCTAGGCGCGGGGGCCGGCCCGCGTTTCTGCCGCCCGGCGAGTAAGCTTCCGCCGGTCCCGACCCACCACCGAAGGCCGAAACCGAGGGGAGATGGAATGCGCAAACACCTGTTGGCCGGACTGGCCACGCTCACCGTCCTGCTCGTGTCGCTCCCGGGCCAGATGGTCGCGGCCGCTCCACGGGCGACCGGGCGTGCGGCCGTCCTCGCCTTCCGGGACGCCGAACACGCCCGGATGGTCCGGCGGGGTCTCCACCCAGCCCCGGCGATCCCCGCGCCGGGGAACCGGGCCCGGACCCCCCTCGCTTTCGGGACCAAACGGTTCGTCCAGCAGGTCAGCGAGGACACGTTGCCGCCGGCCTCCGGGACCGAGCCGGACACGCAGGTCGAACCCGACATCGACATGGACCCGAACAACGCGCTCCACGTGGTAGCGGTCATGCAGCAAGGCCGCGATCCGAACGGCGGGTCGGTCGACCCCGGATGGGCCTCCTCCCGCGACAGCGGGAAGACGTGGACGAGCGGGAACCTGCCCCATCTGACCACCGCCGTGGGCGGCGTGTGGGACCGAGCCTCCGACCCGGCGGTGGCGTTCGGGCCCGACGGCGCAGCCTACGCGGTCACCTTGGCTTTCAACACGCATAACAACCTGAGCGGCGTGGCGGTCAACCGCTCCGACGACGGCGGGCTGACGTGGAACGACCCCGTCATGGCCGCCACGGATCCCAACGGCGGCGACGACAAGGAATGGATCGCCGTCGACGACTTCCCCTCGAGCCCGAACTTCGGGCGCGTCTACGTCTCCTGGGACCGGGCGGAGTCGTTCGGCCAGCCGATCCTGCTGGCCTCCTCGGACACCCGGGGCTCGTCGTGGAGCGCGGTGAAGACGGTCTCCGGCACGAGCTCGTTCACCATCGGCGCCCGGCCGGTGGTCCAGCCGAATGGCGACCTCACGATCGTGTACGAGAACTTCGCCTCCGGGAAGATCGTTTCCCAGATCTCGCACGATGGGGGTGCGACGTTCGGCGCCGCGGTGAGCGTGGCCGCAGACCGGGCCAGCGATCCGCCGGACATGCGGGCGGGAAGCGACCTGCCATCGGCCGCCGTGGACCCGACCACCGGGTCGATGTACGTGGCCTGGGGCGACACGCGGTTCCGTTCGGACGGGACGATGGACGCGCTGGTGTCCCGGTCGACCGACGGAGGCGCCACGTGGGGTGCGCCAGTCCGGGCGAACCAGGACGCCACCACCGACGGTCTCGACCACGTCACCCCGGCGGTCGCCGCGAACGGCGGGTTCGTCCACGTCACATACCGGACCCGGGCGAAGACCTCAAGCGGCTACTCGAATGCCGTCGACATGCGCTACATCGTGTCGGGCGACGGCGGGCAGACGTTCGGCGGCGAGCTGGTGCTCGGGCCGCTCACCAACCTCCGCTGGGCGGCGACCGCCGGGGGCTTGTTCCTGGGCGACTACATGGGCGTCGCTGCATCCGCCGGATCGGTGCACGCCGTCTGGTGCCGCGCATCCCGCCCTCCGACCCCCGAGACCTACCACCAGACCACGTGGAGCGGCACGATCCAGAAGTAGCTCGGGGCTGGGGCCGGGGTTGGCCCAACGGTGGAGCGCGGGCGAAAAGATAGGGCGGGGCTTGGTGCCCCGCCCTTTGCCCGTCGGCCTCAGTAGGTGGGATCCATCACCCGGGCCTGCCCGGCAACGTCTTCCTATGGAAGGCAGATCATCCGGATCCCTGCAGTCTGTATCGGCGGCCGGCCCGCGCTTCGATATCGGCCGGATGACCGGTTTCGCGGGGGATGCCGCCTAGTGCCATGGACCGAACCGGTCTCACGGACTGATCATTCCAAGAGCCGATGGAGGTCCGCCGTGACCGGCTGCCGGAGCTGCTCGACGGTACAGGCCGACGCGGGCTTGTCCGGACGCCACCGCAGGAACCGGGCGCCGTGCCGGATGCGGTCCCCGGTGACCTGATCGAACGCGACCTCACACACCAGCTCGGGTCGTAGCTTCTCGTAGGACAGGTCCTTGTCGTGTGCCCACCTGCTCATCGCCATCTGGCCCGGCGGGGGCGCGTCGGACGTGCCCTCCCGGTGCGGCTCCAGCGTCTTCACGAGCTCCCGCCGGGCCGCCTGCGTGAATCCCGAGGTGAACCCGACCTGCCGGACCCGGCCGGCTTCGTCGTACAGCCCGAGCAGGAGCGAGCCGACCGCCACGCCCCGCAGGTCCTTCGCCCACCGGAACCCCAGCACCACGCAATCCGCGGTGCGGATCCGCTTCACCTTCAGCATCTCCCGCACGCCGGAGCGATACGGCGAACCAAGACGTTTGGCCACCACGCCGTCCAGGCCCGCCACCACGTACTCGTCGAGCCACGTGGCGGCCAAGGCGGCATCGCCCGTGGATGGCGAGCAGTACAGGGGCGGCCGCGCGTCCGCCATCACGACTTCCAGCGCCTCGCGGCGGATGGCAAGCGGTTCGCCGCGCAGGTCACGCTCCTCCCATGCCAGCAGGTCGAACGCCACGAACGACGCCGGGGTTTCCTTCGCCAGCCGCCGGACCCGAGACTCCGCCGGGTGGATCCGTTGGAGCAGCGCGTCGAAGTCCAGCGCCTTCCCGTCGGGGGAGAAGACCACGATCTCGCCGTCCAGGACCACGCGCGGCGAGCCAAGCGTCCGCAGGGCGTCGTTCAGCTCGGGGAAGTACCGGGAGAACGGGAGCTCTCCTCGGCTGGAGATGGAGACCTCGTCTCCGTCACGGAAGCAGATGGCCCGGAACCCGTCCCACTTCGGCTCGTACTGCCAGCCGTCGCCATCAGGGAGGGCGGCGACGTGCTTGGCCTCCATCGGGGCGAGCGGAGGAGGGAACGGCAGGTTCACGGCGAGCAGGACCCGGGGTTCATCGCCCCGCATGCTACGCTCTCGTTACCGGCGCGAGCCGGGTGATTCGCTCTCTCTCGTCCCGTCGAGTCGATCGGAGCTTCATGGCGGATGCGCGAAGCCAGGGCAACCGGCCCCTGGAGGAACAGCAGGGCAAGACCGTCTGGCAGGGCCGGATCGGCGACGCGCCGCTCCGGGTCGACGTCCTGCCTTCCGGTCGCATCTTCGCCACTTGGTCCATGCGGGGAAACGAACGCCGCGCCGTCGTCGACACCGTCTCCCAGCTCGAACAGCGGGTCCTGTTCCAGCTGATGCTGGGCGCCGGGCCCGACGAGGACCGCGTCGCTCACGAGGTCATCGCCGCCGTGGAGCAGGGCCAGGAAGGCATGCCCGATCCCACCCAGGCCCCGTCCGGAGTGCGCCGAAAGAAGCGCGCCCGCCGTCCCGGTCCACCTCGGTCCCGCCGCCGCCGGTAGCCGGCCCCTACGGTCTGACCTGCTCCTTCACCCCCCGGCCAGCGCCTTCACCGTGTCCTCCCAGTTCCGCGAGGCGCGCCGCCGCCCGATTGCGTAGCCCAGCGCATAGCCGACGGTGGCCGCCGCCGCACCACCCACGCCGGCCGCTGAGGCGACCATCGTCCGCCGCCGGGCGGTCCGGAAGTCCAGAACCTGCCAGCCGTGCTTGCGGGCCATGGTCAGCAGCTGGTGGTCGGGGTTCATGGCCACCGGGTTCCCCACCAGCTCCAGGAGTGGCACGTCGTTCACGCTGTCCGAATACGCCCACGACCGGTTCAGGTCGATGCCGCGTTCCGCCGCCAGCTCCTTGACCCGCGCGGCCTTCTCGGGCCCGTGGACCATCGGTCCTTCGAGGTTGCCGGTATAGCGGTCGTCGACCACTTCGGCTCGCGTGCCCACCACGCCGTCGATGGCCAGCTCCTCGGCGAGCAGCGCGATGTAGTCCTCGGGCGACGAGGAGGCGATGTAGACCTCGCGGCCGGCTCGCTTGTGGCGCTGCAGCAGTTCCACCGCTTGCGGGTAGATACGGGGGACGAGCTCTTCGCGTGCCACCGCCCGCCCGACCCCGATCACCTCTTCGCGCCGCCGGCCCCGGATCGCTTCCAGCGAAGCCGCGCGAGCCCGTTCCATGGGGCCTTCGGCCTCCGTCCCGATCAGACGGTACCGGATCTGGTCCGTGCCGAGGCGGGCCAGGTCTCCCACGGTGAAGTACTTCTGCCGGTACATCTCCCGAGCCAGCGGGAACAGGCTCGAACCGAGCAGGAGCGTCTTGTCCAGGTCGAAGAACGCCGCTTCCACGGTGGGCGAGTCTACCCCGACGGGATGGCCGGCCGGTGGCCGTTCGACGTTGTTCAGGCAGGCCGAAGGTCCAGCCAGCCCCCTCCTGCTGCGTGGCGGTCGGCCACCACCCCGGCCAGGATCGAGAGCGCGATCTCTTCGGCGCTCCGGGCCCCGATGTCGATGCCGACCGGTGTCCGGATACGGGTGAGGTCCCCCTCGGTGAACCCCAGCTTGCGGAGGGCCTCGACGTGGGGGCCGACGTGGCGGCGGCTGCCCATGATCCCGACGAACCGGGCGGGCGAGCGAAGGAGCGCGGCCAGCGCATCCACGACGTAGGGCGCGTCGTGGTCGGCGAGGACCACGGACGTCTCTTCGTCGGCTTCGAGCTCCTCGATCAGGGGTGCTGGGAGGTCGCGCCTGGTCCGTTCGGCGCGCGGCTCGTAGAGCAACGGTTCGAACCCGACCTCCCCGGCCAATCGCAGAAGGTGCAGGCCCACCGGCGAGGCGGAGACGACGATGAGCCTCGCGGCGGGCAGGATCGGTTCCAGGAGGACGTCGATCGAGCCCAGCTCGTGGGTGTACGTGCGGGTGGTGGGCTCCCCCGATCGCAGGACCGCCGGCGCGTCGGCGGCGGCCCCTCCGTCGAACTCCGCGCACCCGAGCGTGCCCTCGACCGGGCCCTCCGAGCCGATCACTAGTCGCTGCCCGATCCGGCAGGGCGGGTTGCCGTCGATCTTGACCGCGGTGGCGACCACCCGCGGCCTCGGCCGCCGCGCGCGTTCGCCGTGCGGGTGGCCCGCGGGTCCCGCCTGCGGGTCGGGCCCGTGCACGGTGCGCCCGGCCAACAGGTCCAGGGCGTGAGAAAGCACGGGCAGGATCGCCGCCAAGCTCTCGGTGGCGCCCCTCTCGCTGCCCGGCAGGTTCACGATGAGCGTCGAGCCCAGGGTGCCGGCGACCTCGCGCGAGAGCGCGGCCATGGGGGTCGAGGCCCGCCCGGCCGCCCGCATCGCCTCCGCCAGGCCGGGCGCCTCCCGTTCGATCACCGCACGGGTCGCCTCGGGCGTCACGTCGCGCGGCCCAAGGCCGGTCCCGCCGGTGGTCGCCACCAGCGCCGTCCCGGCGGCTGCGAGCTCCCGGAGGAGCGCGGCGATCCGGTCGCGTTCGTCGGGGACCACCGCCCGCCGGGCCACGGCGAACCCGTTCCCCTCCAGGAGGGCGGCGACCGCGCCGCCCGACACGTCCTCCCGGACCCCTTCGGATACCCCGTCGGAGACGGTGACCACCGCCGCCCGCCACGGGCGCTCTTCGGACTCCGGCACGGATCCGCTCCTCGAGGGTTCGACCTGCTGGGACGAGCCGATAGTATCGGCCCGACGGCCCGGTGGACGAGGCCCGAAGCCCCGAGGAGCGATCCACGCCGAACGCGCGAGGGACCAGCGAGCGGGCGATGCTCGCTCTGGCCGACGCGCTCGTCCCTCCTGGTGGCGAGCTGCCCGGCGGGGCCGAGGTCCGCGCCGGTCAGCGGGCCCTCGAATCGATCGCCCGGATGCCGCGCGCAGTCCGCGAGCTGGTGGCCGGACAGCTGGCCCTGTTGGAACAGGGCGCCCGACTCGCCGGAGGCAGCCGCCTGCCGTTCTCGGCGCGGTCGCGGGAGGAGCGCGAAGCCATCCTGACCCGGCTGGCGCGCCTGCCCGGCATGCTCGGCCTGGCCACGATGCCCCTGAAGCTTCCCGTCCTGCTGGCCTACGCCGGTTCACCCGAGGTGCTGCACGCTCTCGGGGTCGGATCCACCCCGCTGGTTCCGCTGACCGAGCCGCTGCCGCCCCCGGTTCGGCTGCCCACGCGTTCCTACCCGGACGTGAAGGCCGGTACCACTGAAGTCGTCGATGTGGTGGTGATCGGGTCCGGCGCGGGCGGCGCGCCGGTGGCTCGGGCCGTGGCCCGTGCCGGCTGGTCGGTCGCCGTGGTCGAGGAGGGCGAGGCGTTCACCCGCGAGGACTTCCGCGGCCCTGCCCTGGACCGGATGGCCCGCCTGTACCGCGACGCGGGCGCCACCGTGACCGCGGGACGGCCGCCGGTCCTGCTCCCTCTCGGACGGGCGGTGGGCGGTACCACGGTGGTGAACTCCGGTACCTGTTTCCGGACCCCGGATCGGCGCGTGGCGTCGTGGCGGGAGCGGTTCGGCGTGGACGATCTCGCTCCCGATGACCTCGGGCCGTATTACGAGGACGTGGAGGCGACGCTCGGGGTCGCGCCGGTTCCGTGGGAGGTCATGGGGAACAACGGCCGGGTGGTCCACCGGGGCGCCGAGTCGCTGGGCCTGCACGGACGGCCGCTGGACCGCAACGCGGCCGGCTGCCACGGCTCGGGCGTGTGCGCGATCGGCTGTCCCGTCGACGGCAAACGCGGCGTGCACCTGAACTTCCTGCCACAGGCGGTCGAAGGGGGCGCGGTGATCTTCGCCCGGACGCGGGTGGAGGGCATCCTTCGCCGCGGCATCCGGGCCACGGGCGTCCGGTGCACGCTCCTGGACGAACGCCGGAGGCCGGCCGGCACCCTCACCCTGCACGCGCGGCGGGGCGTGGTCGTCGCGGCCGGAACACCGTTCACTCCCCTGCTGCTCGGTCGCAGCGGCCTGCGTTCGCGCGACCTCGGACGGCACCTGTCCATCCATCCCGCCACCGGGGTCATCGGGGTGTTCGACGAGGAGATCCGCGGCTGGCAGGGCGTGTTGCAGAGCTACCTGGTCGACTCGCTGGCCCACCGCGGCGTGATGATCGAAGCCACCTTCCCGCCGCCCGAGCTCAGCTACGGCTCTGCCGACGTCGACCTGCCGGCGGGCGAACGCAAGGCCCTGTTCGCGAAGCTGCCGAACATCGCCACGCCGGGCGTGATGGTGTCGGACGGGTCGAACGGGCGGGTCGTCGGTCTGGGGCCGGGCCGGACGCCGCTGATCCGGTACGACCTGGCGCGGGGGGACGCGGCGCGGGCCCTGGAGGGCATCCTGCTGTGTGCCCGCATCCTGTTCGCCGCCGGGGCGAAGGAGGTCCTTCCGCTGATCGGCGGGGCGGGGCGGCTTCGAACCGTCGCCGAGGCCGAAGCCGGTTTGACCAAGAGGTGGCCAGTCAGCGCGTTCCGGTTCTCGGCCTACCACCCGCTGGGGACGGCCCGGATGGGGAGCGTCGTCGACGGCTGGGGGCGGGTCCGCGGGGCGGAGCGGCTGGTGGTCGCGGACGGGAGCGTGTTCCCTTCGTCCCTCGGTGTGAACCCGCAGGTGACGATCATGGCGTTCGCCGAGCGCGCCGCCGACCGTATCCTCGAGCGGTGGTGAGCGTGTGGTGATCCCCTACGACAGCTTCCTGCTCGACCCACCGATGCTGTTCGCGACCGGGTGGCTCGGCGCCAAGGTCTTCGCCCGGCTGCCGGAGGATCGCCGCGAGAAGGCGCTCCGCTCGTTGTTCCTCACCACGATGGGCGTGTTCTGGGGCACGTCGATCTCGCTCTACCGCAACCTCGAGTGGACCCGGTGGATCTGGGAGCTCTGTCACGCCGAATCGGGCCGCGACTGGATGATCAATTCCGGCCTGTTCCATTTCGAACACGAGAAGCCTTCCCCCAAGGCACATGCGCTGGCGGCGGCGATCCTCGCCACGTATCCGGTCTGGCTGAAGCTGGGGATGAAGGCGGGGTCGCGCGCCTCAGCCTGACGTGCGGTTCCGACCCGGCGGGTGGACTTTCGCCCGAAGGGCATATCCTGTCTTGATGGTGAGCCGGTCATGACCCTGAAGCGCATCCATCCGCTGGAGTCGCCCGCGCCGTCCACCGGCCCGCTGGTCGACACGTACGACCGGATCGCGGACGACCTGCGCGTGTCGGTCACCGACCGCTGCAACTTCCGGTGCACGTACTGCATGCCGGCCGAAGGGCTGCCGTGGGTCCAGCGTGCCGACATCCTGACCTTCGAGGAGATCGAGCGCCTGGTCGGGGTGTTCGTCGGGCTGGGCGTCACCGAGATCAAGCTGACCGGCGGCGAGCCCACCGTTCGGCGCGACCTGCCGGTGCTGGTGAGGATGCTCCGCCGGGCCCACCCGGGCCTGGCCATCTCCATGACCTCGAACGGCTACCTGCTCGACCGGCTGGCGAAGCCGCTGGCCGAAGCCGGCCTCGACCGGGTGACGATCAGCTGCGACTCGCTGCTCCGGCACCGGTTCGCCGAGATGACCCGCCGCGACGCGCTCGACCAGGTCTTCGCGGGGATGCGCGCGGCCGAGGAGGCCGGCTTGATCCCGATCAAGCTGAACTGCGTGGTGATCGCCGGGACGAACGAGGAGGAGGTGGTCGACTTCGCGCGGTTCGCCCGGGACACGAACTACGAGGTCCGGTTCATCGAGTACATGCCGCTGGACGCCGAACAGCATTGGGAGCGCGCGAAGGTGGTGCCCAGCGCCCGGATCCTGGAGTCGATCGGCGCGGTGTTCCCGCTGGTCGCCGACGGAGAGGGTGCCGAACCCGCCACGAGCTACCGGTTCGCCGACGGGGCACCCGGCGCGATCGGCGTGATCGCCAGCGTGACCGAACCGTTCTGCGACACGTGCAACCGGCTGCGGGTGACCGCCGAGGGCCAGTTCCGCGCCTGCCTGTTCGCGATGCAGGAGACGGACCTCCGGACCCCCCTTCGCGACGGCGCGCCCGACGAAGACATCGCCACCGCCATCCGCCAGGCGGTGTGGGCGAAGTGGGAAGGCCACAAGATCAACCACCCGGACTTCCAGCGCCCCGACCGCTCGATGTCGATGATCGGCGGGTAGGTGCGGGTCGACTACGCCTTCGTGGCGGAGGCGGCCGACTCCCAGGGCGGATTGTTTTCCCTGGTCAGGGGCGGCGCGGACATCTACTTCCTGCCCCGAGGGTTCCCGAAGCCGCTGCACATCCCCGCCATCTCGTTCGTCGTGCGGATGACCGGCGAGCAAGAGGAGATCGGGCAGCAGCTCAAGGCGACGTGCCGGATCGTGGACACCCAGGGGCAGCCCGGCGGGTTCAACCAGGAGGTCGAGATGCGGTTCGACCCCCACCCCATCGATCCCGGCCGAACCACCGGCAACGTGATCGCCTTCCGGTTCTACGGTATGCAGGTGCCCGACTTCGGCACGTACTTCTTCGAGGTCCAGGCGAACGACCTGCGGCTGGCGCAGGTGCCGTTCTGGGTGGTGCCGGTCGACGTGCCCGAGCCCGACGGCGGGTGGGGGACCGGGCTGCCGCAACCCGCCCAGGACGACCGGGGCGGCGGCTACCTCTAGGTAGAGCACTGACACAGCTGACTCACCCAGAACGGGCGAGCCGCATCATCTCCAGACGCAGGTTCTCGATCGACGGCGGGCGCTCGCAGGGCCCGTACTGGACGGTTCTGCCGCTCGTGAATGTCACGATCACCATCGCACCGAGCGTGCATGACTGCGGAATCGGCTTGGGGAGCGGATTCGGGATGAAGGCCAGGATGCTCGATAGCGACAGCTTCCCTGATTGCCCATCGATATCACCTGCGGCCAAGGCGAGCGGCCCTTCAGGCCACGACTGGGCGTAGACGGACTGGATCTGGCCGGTGGCCCAAAGGCGCGAGGTTGTGGGGGTGGGACCTGGCTGCAGTTGGGAGTCTGCACAAGCCACGAACAGGACACTGGCGGCCAGCACGCCGATCATGCGCTTCACGCTTGCTCTGCCCTCTTCACTCGCTGCTCATCCTCGTTGATCTTGGCGATGACTGGCCCGGACCTCGCAGGTCCTTCGCCGTTGCCACTCCTTCGCCTCTCGTCGATCCCCTTCTTCGATTCTGGACGAGCTTCTTGGCGAAACGAGCGAAGCGCTCCTGTACGGAGGGGGAGCGGGTGAAGATGGCCGGGCGCCAGGCACGCTAGGCCTGATCCGCCACGAGCGGAGCCACGGCAAGTTCATAGGCCTCTCGTCGCATCTTCCTCATGACCTGCACAACGACCACCGTAGATGCTGGTTCCGTGTGTTCAGGGAAGGTCAGCTTGGCCGGCATGCGCGCCTCTTCGAGCTTGGCCAGAACACGCTTCGCGAGCCGGTACTCGCCTTCGAAGACCGAGACAAACTGGGTCGCTTCGAAGTCGTAGGCAGCGGGAGGACCGAAGTCACCGATCATGCTGCTCAGTATCTCGCCGCCGGGTCAAGTAGGTCCATGCCTCTGCGGTCGAC